>NZ_JAKKFF010000210.1 GCF_022229015.1 Micromonospora foliorum | reverse complement strand
GTACTCGTCGGAACCGGTCTCGTGGTCGACGCCGGTGGCCGAGGGCTCTGCGTGCTGCTCGACGCCCTGGTCGAGGTGCTGACCGGGGAGCGCACGGCCCGGCCCGCGCCGACACCACGCTCCGCCCGCCCGGCGGCCACCGTCGCCCGCGAGACCGGTTCCGACGAGTACGCGTACGAGGTGCAGTTCCTGCTCGACGCCCGCGCCGAGTCGGTCGCCGGGCTGCGGCGGGCACTGGACGCCCTGGGAGACTCGCTTGTCGTCGTCGGTGACGGGCGTGAGCCGGAGGGCACCTGGAACGTGCACGTGCACGTCAACGACGTGGGCGCGGCGGTCGAGGCCGGTGTCGCCGCCGGCCGGCCGTACCGGATCTCGGTGACCCGTTTCGCCGACCAGCCGGAGTCGCCCTCCGGCCCGGTGGTGGCCGGCCGGGCCGCGGTGGTGGTGGCCACCGGCGGCGGCATCGCCGACCTGTTCGCCGCGGAGGGGGCCACCGTGGTGCCGGGCAACCCGTCCATGGGCGAGTTGTTGGACGCCGTCCGCAGCACCGGGGCGGCCCGGGTGGTGGTGCTGCCCAACGACGCCAACACCGAGGCGGTGGCGAGCGCGGCCGCCCGCGAGGCCCACCGGTACGGCATCAAGGTGAGCGTGGTGCCGACCCGTTCGCCGGTGCAGGCCCTCGCAGCCCTCGCGGTCCGCGACGGTGACCGCCGTTTCGAGGACGACGTCATCGCGATGGCCGAGGCCGCTGGCGCCTGCCGTTACGCCGAGGTCTGCCACGCCAGCCGGGAGGCGCTGACCGTGGCCGGCCCCTGCCGTCCCGGTGACGTGCTGGCGCTGGTGGAGGGCGAGGTGCACCTGATCGGCACCGACCTGACCGACACCTGCGCGGCAGTGGTCGACCGGATGCTCGGTGGTGGTGGCGAGATGGTCACCCTGTTGACCGGGGTGGACGCCCCGGCCGGGCTCACCGATGCCGTCCGCGCGCACGTCGCGCGACGCTGGCCGTTCGTCGAGGTGCACGCGTACCCGGGCGGTCAGCCGTTTTATCCGCTCCTGGTAGGGATCGAATGAGCGAACCAGCCACGGTGGACACTCCGCTGAAGAAGCTGGTCGGGGACAAGACAGCCAAGGCGTTGGCCTCGCACCTCGACCTGCACACCGCGGGCGACCTGGTCTACCACTTCCCGCGTCGCTACGACGAGCGTGGTGAGCACACCGACATCCGCTCACTGGACGTCGGTGAGCAGGTCACCGTGCTGGCCCAGGTGCAGCGCACCGCGGTGCGCCCGATGCGTCAGCGGCGGGGCAACCTGCTGGAGGTGACCGTCGGCGACGGCTCCGGCGGGGTGCTGACGTTGACCTTCTTCGGCAACCAGGCGTGGCGCGAGCGCGAGCTGCGCCCCGGCCGGTGGGGCCTGTTCGCCGGCAAGGTCACCGAGTTCCGGGGCAACCGGCAGCTCAACGGCCCGGAGTACGTCCTGCTCGGCGAGGGTGGCGACGGCGAGGCGGCGGTCAGCGACGACATCGAGGAGTTCGCCGGAGCGCTGATCCCGGTCTACCCGGCTGCCGCGGCCGTGCCGACCTGGGTGATCGCGCGCTGTGTGCGCGTCGTCCTGGACACGTTCACCCCGCCGGACGATCCACTGCCGAGCGCCGTGCGGGCCAGCCGCAAGCTGGTCGGGCTGGGCGCCGCGCTGACCGAGATCCACCGGCCGTCCAGCAAGGAGGCGCTGCACCAGGCGCGGCGGCGCCTCAAGTGGGACGAGGCCTTCGCCGTGCAGGTGACCCTGGTGCAGCGCAAGCACCGGGCCGCCGACTGGCCGGCCCGGCCCCGCCCGGCGCGCCCGGGCGGGCTGTTGGAAGCCTTCGACGCCCGACTCCCGTACGAGCTGACGGCAGGTCAGCGTGAGGTGGGGGTGGAGATCGCGGCGGACCTGGCCACCCCGCACCCCATGCACCGCCTGTTGCAGGGCGAGGTGGGCTCGGGCAAGACGGTGGTGGCGCTGCGGGCGATGCTCCAGGTGGTCGACGCGGGCGGGCAGGCCGCGCTGCTGGCGCCCACCGAGGTGCTGGCCGCCCAGCACCACCGCGGCATGCTCGACCTGCTCGGGCCGCTCGGGCGGGCCGGTGAGCTGGGCTCCGCCGAGCACGCCACCCGGGTCGAGCTGGTCACCGGCTCGTTGGGCGCGGCGGCCCGCCGCCGGGCGCTCGGTGAGGTGGCCAGCGGCGCCGCCGGCATCGTGCTCGGCACCCACGCCCTGCTCTACGAGGGGGTCGACTTCGCCGACCTCGGCCTGGTGGTGGTCGACGAGCAGCACCGCTTCGGCGTGGAGCAGCGCGACGCCCTGCGGGCCAAGGCCGACCAGCCGCCGCACGTGCTGGTGATGACGGCCACCCCGATCCCGCGCACGGTGGCGATGACCGTCTACGGCGACCTGGAGGTCTCCACGCTCTCCCAGCTGCCCCGGGGGCGGTCGCCGATCGCCTCGCACGTGGTGCCGGCCGCCGAGAAGCCGGCCTACCTGGACCGGGCCTGGCGTCGGCTGCGTGAGGAGGTGACCGCCGGCCACCAGGCGTACGTGGTGTGTCCGCGAATCGGTGACGGGCCGGCCACGGACGAGGAGCCGCCACCAGAGGACGACAACGGGCGGCGGCCGCCGCTGGCGGTGACCGAGGTGGCCCCGTTGCTGGCCGAGGGTCCGCTGCACGGCCTGCGGATCGGGGTGCTGCACGGTCGCCTGCCGGCCGACGAGAAGGACGCGGTGATGCGTTCGTTCGCGGCCGGTGACCTGGACGTGCTGGTGGCGACGACAGTGGTCGAGGTCGGCGTGGACGTGCCGAACGCGACCGTGATGATCGTGCTGGACGCCGACCGGTTCGGTGTCTCTCAACTGCACCAGTTGCGGGGCCGGGTCGGCCGGGGCGCCGCCGCCGGGCTCTGCCTGCTGGTCAGCGAGGCGGCCGAGGGGTCGTCGGCACGGGAGCGGCTGGACGCGGTGGCGTCCACGAGCGACGGTTTCAAGCTCGCCGAACTGGATCTGGAGCAGCGCCGCGAGGGCGACGTGCTGGGTGCCACCCAGTCGGGGCACCGCTCACACCTGCGGTTGCTGTCCCTGCGACGCGACGCCGACCTGATCCGCGACGCCCGCGCCGAGGCGATCACCCTGATCGAGGACGACCCGGAGCTGACCCGCAGCCCGGCGCTGGCCGCCTCGGTGGCCGCCCTGGTGGACGAGGACCGCGCGGAGTACCTGGAAAAGGGCTGACCAAGATGGCTGAGGGCGCGCCGACCGGGTGGTCGACGCGCCCTCAGGTGTCAGAGCGGGTTGTCTCAGGCGGTGAAGCGCACCCGACGACGACGGGCCACCACGAACAGGGCGACACCGGCGGCGAGCAGCACCACGGCGCCGGTGATGATGCCGCCGGTGGCAGCACCGGTCAGCGGCAGCGCCGGCTCGTCCTTGTCGCCGCCACCCTGACCCGGGGTGCAGTCGGCCGGCTTCTCCCAGGCGATCGGGCTGCTGTCGTCGAGACCCTCGGCGGTCGGGGTCACGGTCAGGCCCTCGTGGGCCGGGAAGGTGACGGTGCCGCTCTTGCCCGGCTCGACGGTCAGCGTCTGGGCCTTGCCCTTGTTCGGGGTGAAGGTGATCGTGATCGTCTTGCCGTCGGCCGGGTTGGCGATGTCGAAGATCAGCTCGGTGCAGGTCGACTTGTAGCTACCGGCCGGCTCGCCGGGCTCGACGCAGTTCTCGGCGGCGGCGGGCGTGCCCTCGAAGAGCGGCTTGTCCACACCGTCGGCGACCACCTTGATGGCGGTGGCGTTCTTGGCGGGCACCTTCACCGACTTGCTGTCGCCGGGGGCGACGGTGGCGTCCTTGGCGAAGTCGCCGGCACCGGTGATGGTGAACTTCGCCGGAGCGGTGGCGTCCTCGGCGTTGCCGAGCTTGACGACGACGTCGCCGTCACAGTCCGAGGCCACGCTGGCGGTCGGCTTGGGGGTAGCCGGAACCGGCGGCTGCTCCTTGGCGCAGGTCCCACTGAACTCGATCGACGCCGAGCGCAGCTGGTCGTCCACGAACTCGTTGTCCCACATGGCCCGCACCGACAGGGTGGCCTTGGTGGTCTTCGCGTCCAGGCGCTGGGTGGCGACGATCGCGTCGCTGACGGCGTGCGGGTAGAGCTTGCCCTCGGTCACGGCGATGCCGGCGATGGTGGCGTCGGTGGCGGTGTCGCCGACGTACGTCTTCGCCGAGACCTCGCTGAACTTGTAGTTCTTGACGTTGCCCGGGGCGTAGCTCTTCACGGTCCAGGTGGCCACCCACTCGCCGGTGGCGGTGTCGCAGTCGGCCTTGACTTGGATCTCGCTGTGGTGGGCGCTGGCGGGTGCGGCGAACGTCACGACGCCGGCGAGGCCGATCAGCGCGCCTGCGGCGATGGCCGCGACGCGCCGGAACGGAGACTTGGGAGGGTTCACGCCTGCTCCTGGTGAGGGGGTACGGATCGCGTGGCGGGAGGCCGGGAGGCATCGTGACCGGGGTGTCACCTGCTCACCGGGGCGTCGCGCGACGCGGTGGTGTTCCCGCGGCGAAAGCGGGGACAGGGGGAGACTGTACTGATGGGTGGTTAATGAGGGGAGTTCAGATCATTGCCATCCGGCAATGTAGTCGATTCGTGATCTTTGATGTACCGAAGGTGTCGGTCCGGTCACTGGGGACGGTCCGCCGGGTCGCGGCATCCACCGTGGATACCGCGCCGTCGGGGCTGCTCAGGTGCTCCGCGTCGGCGCCGGCTGGTCGGCTCCCCGGATCCGCGCCGTGCTGACCGGCTCCGCGCCGCATCGCGTAGCGTCGCGGGCATGAGCAGGAGGAAACGGTGACCCGGATCGTGGCCGGGACGCTCGGCGGCCGGCGGATCGCCGCGCCGCCCGGCGCCGGCACCCGACCCACCTCGGACCGGGTCCGGGAGGCGCTGTTCAGCGCCGTCCAGGCCGAGGTCGATCTCGACGGCGCCCGCTTCGCCGACCTGTACGCCGGCTCCGGCGCGGTCGGGCTGGAGGCGCTCTCCCGGGGGGCCCGGCACGTGCTGCTGGTCGAGTCCGACCCGCGGGCGGCGCGGGTGATCCGGGAGAACGTGGCGGCCCTCCGCGCCGGCCCGGCGGCCCGTCTGGTCACCGGCAAGGTGGCGACGGTGCTGGCCGCCGGCCCGGACGGCGAGCCGTACGACGTGGTCTTCGCCGACCCGCCGTACGCGGTGCCGGACGAGGAGATCACCGCCATGTTGGCCGCGCTGGTCGGCGGCGATTGGCTGGTGCCCGACGCGCTGGTGGTGGTGGAGCGGTCCCGCCGGACCAGGGAGTTCGACTGGGTGGACGGGATCACCGCCGAGCGCAGTCGCCGTTACGGCGAGACCACCCTTTGGTACGGTCGCCGATCATGAGACGTGCGGTGTGTCCCGGTTCGTTCGACCCGGTCACCAACGGACACCTCGACATCATCGGGCGGGCCAGCCGGCTCTTCGACGAGGTGATCGTCGGTGTGTTGGTGAATCAGTCGAAGAGTGGCCTGTTCACCGTCGAGGAGCGCATCGAGATGCTCCGCGAGGTGACCTCGTCGTACGGCAACGTGCGGGTCGAGTCGTTCCGAGGGCTGCTGGTGGACTTCTGCCGGGCCCAGCAGGCCAGTGTGCTGATCAAGGGCCTGCGGGCGGTCAGCGACTTCGACTACGAGTTGCAGATGGCCCAGATGAATATCGGTCTGGCCGGCGTCGAGACGCTCTTCATGCCGACCAACCCGCTCTACTCGTTCCTCTCGTCGAGCCTGGTCAAGGACGTGGCCAAGTGGGGTGGCGACATCTCCGCCCACGTCCCCGATCCGGTCCGCGAAGCCCTCCAGGCCCGCCTGGGCCCCCGCCCCTGACCTGACCCCCCTTCACCCCCGCGATCGTGCACCTGTGGTGCCGGCTCGCCCCTTTCCGGGCGGTTCGGCGTAACCGGAAGTGCAAGATCGACGCGGGGGTGGGCGCGGGGTGACTATGTCGCGACTCGCCGGGTTGGGGTGAGTGGGGCGGCGGTGGGGCGGGCACGACATGATTGGTGGCGCGGGGAACGGCCGTAGCCCGCATCATGGAGGTCGGCCGACGAACGACAGGAGTGAGGTAGCCGGTGGACCCGCTCGATCGCATCGACGAACTGATCGCCATCCTGGAGCAGGCTCGCTCCGTCCCGATGTCGCGCAACAACTGCATGGTCGACCGGGGTGAGATGATCGCTGCCCTCGATGAGATGCGCGCCGATCTCCCCGCCGACCTGCGTCGCGCCGCCGCGCTCCTGGAGGAGCGCGACAAGATCATGGAAGCCGGCAAGCGCGAGGCGGACCGGATCATCAGCGAGGGTGAGGCAGAACACGCCCGCCTGGTCTCGGTGAACGAGATCACTGTCTCGGCCGAGCACGAGGGCGCCCGGATCATCGGCGAGGCCCGCGCCGAGGCGCAGCGCCTGCGTGAGGAGGTCGACGACTACGTCGACACCGCGCTGGCCAACTTCGAGCAGTTCCTCACCAGGGCGCTGGCCTCGATAGAGCGCGGCCGGGACAAGATGCACGCGCTGCGGGAGATCGGCACCTTCGCTGGGGATGAGGCGGAACGCCCGCTACCCTTCTGAGCGGCACCTCACCAGCCGACTTCTCAGGCGGGCGTCGCCCCCGGTTCGACGGTCCGGGCGTCGTCCAGGTAACCTTTTTTGTCGGCCTCTCACCGGCCGGAGTCTAACTATGCCCAAGCACTCGCCATCGACACTCAACCCCAGGTCGCCGTTGGTCCTCGACACGAGGGACCTGCCGCGTCGCCCTGGCGCGTTGCGTGAGGTCCGGCGGGTCGTGCCGGCACCGGCGGACCTCGGTGTGGAGTTGATCGGCGTGCCGGAGGGCGCGGACCTCGACCTCGATCTGAGGTTGCAGTCGGTGTCCGAGGGCGTGCTCGTCTCCGGGACCATCACCGGTCCCGTCCGGGGCGAGTGCGGCCGTTGCCTGCGCGAGATCAACGACTCGATGGGCGTGACGATCCAGGAGCTGTACGCGTACGAGGACAGCACCACGGACGCCACGACCGACGAGGACGAGGTGGGCCGGATGCAGGGCGATCTGATCGACCTGGAGCCGGCGCTGCGGGACGCGTTGGTGCTCACGCTGCCGACCAACCCGCTCTGCCGGGAGGACTGCCCAGGACTGTGCCCCGAATGCGGGGCGCACTGGGACGATCTGCCGGCCGACCACAGTCACCAGCAGATCGACCCGCGTTGGGCGGGCCTGTCGCAACTGACCGTTACAGAGGAGTAAGAACCGTGGCCGTCCCGAAGCGCAAGATGTCGCGCAGCAACACCCGGTCCCGCCGGGCGAACTGGAAGGCGACCGTGGTCGCGACCGTTGCGTGCCCGCAGTGCAAGTCCCCGAAGCTGCCGCACGCCGCCTGCTCCGTCTGCGGCACCTACAACGGCCGCCAGGTTCTCGAGGTCTGACCTGGACGCCGAGTGACGCCCCCGACCCCAGGTCGGGCGGCGCGCGCACCCTGGCATTCGCCCGGTGCTCCGGCTCCCTCCGCCGCCGGCCGGCCCACTCCGGCCGGCGTTCCGGTGGAGCCGGGCGCCGCGCGGATCGCCGTTGACCTCCTCGGCGGGGACGACGCTCCCGCCGTCGTGGTTGACGGCGCTCTGCGGGCCATGCGCGCCGACCCTGACCTGCATCTGCTTCTCGTCGGTCCGACCGAGGTCGCCGACGAGTTGATTGCTGCCCTCGATCCGGCGCAACGCGCCCGGATCACGGTGCGGCCCGTCCGCGATGTCGTCGGCATGGCCGACCATCCCAGCGCCGCCCGCGCCGAGAGCACCGTCCGGGCCGCGGTCACCGCCGTCCGTGACGGGACCGCCGACGCCCTGGTCTCCGCCGGCGCCACCGGTGCCACCGTCACCGCCGCCGTGCTCGGCCTCGGCCGATCGCCGGAGATCCGCCAACCCGCGCTGGCCGCCACCCTGCCCGCTGTGGCGGGGCCGGTCGTGTTGCTCGACGTCGGCGGCTCCCTGGAACCCCGTCCGGCCACCCTCGCCCGGCACGCCGTGCTCGGCGCCGCGTACGCCGCGGTGGCCCACTCGATCGCCGCGCCACGGGTCGGGCTGCTCTCGGTCGGCACCGAGGCCGGCAAGGGCGACCGGGTCCGCCGGGCCACCGACCCTCTGCTCGCGGTCGAACCGCTGCCCGGTGGGGCGCGCTACGTCGGTCTGGTCGAGGGGTACGACGTGGCCCTCGGCGCGCGCGCCGATGTGGTCGTCACCGACGGCTTCACCGGTAACGTGCTGCTCAAGGCCATCGAGGGCGCGTACGCGATGGCCGGCGGCCCACCTGCCGAGGGCGGCGCGCCCCGCGCGGCGGCCCTGCTGGGCGTCGCGGGGACGGTGGTCGTCTGCCACGGGTCCGCCCGCGCCGACGACGTCGCCTCGGGCATAGCTCTCGCCGCCCACCTGTGGCGGCGGCGCGCCACCGAACTGGTCTCCGCGTTGCTCGACGGCAACGCCGCGACGGATCGCACCGATCGCTCCACCGACACCGAGGTACGCACATGAGCAACGACAAGCGGCGGCGGGCGTCCGTCGGTCACCTGGAAGCCGCCTTCGGAGTGAGCCTGGAACCCGAGCTGCTCCAGCGCGCGTTGACCCACCGGTCGTACGCGTACGAGAACGGCGGGCTGCCCACCAACGAGCGGCTGGAGTTCCTCGGCGACTCGGTGCTCGGCGTGGTGATCACCACGGCGCTCTTCCACAACCACCCGGACCTGCCCGAGGGGCAGTTGGCCAAGCTGCGGGCCAGCGTGGTCAACATGCGGGCGCTCGCCGACGTGGCCCGCGGTCTGGGCCCGGACGGGCTCGGCGCGTACCTGCTGCTCGGTAAGGGTGAGGAAACCACCGGTGGCCGGGACAAGGCGAGCATCCTGGCCGACACGCTGGAGGCGCTGCTCGGCGCGATCTACCTCCAGTACGGCCTGGACACCACGGGGATCGTCATCCACCGGCTCTTCGACCCGCTGATGGCCGAGTCGGCCGGTCGCGGGGCCGCACTGGACTGGAAGACCAGCCTCCAGGAGCTGACGGCGGCGCTCGGGCTCGGCGTCCCGGAATACCGGATCGAGGGCACCGGCCCGGATCACCTCAAGACGTTCACGGCCTGGGTGGTGGTGGCCGGCAACCGGTACGGCGGCGCCGAGGGGCGCAGCAAGAAGGAGGCCGAGCAGCGGGCCGCCGAGGCTGCCTGGCGGACGCTCGCCGAGCAGAACGGCCAGAACGGCGACGACGGCCAGGATGGTCGGGCCGGCGACGACCGTCAGGGCCAGCCGATCGACCGGAACGACCCGGGCGACCGGGACGAGCCGTTCGGGCCGCTGGAGCGCGCCGACCGGGCGGCCCAGGCCGAGCGGGCCGACCACCTGGCGCAGGCGCTGCCGGCCGGGGGTGCCGACGGCCACGAGACGGGCCCGGGGCGTGCCTGAGCTGCCCGAGGTGGAGACCGTCCGGCAGGGGGTGGCCCAGTGGGTCGTCGGCCGGCGGATCGCCTCCGTCGAGGTTCGTCATCCACGTGCGGTCCGTCGGCATGCGCCGGGGGACGTGCACTTCGCCGACGTGCTCGCCGGCCGGACGGTGCTGGACGCCCGCCGTCGCGGCAAGTACCTGTGGCTGCCACTGGACAGCGGTGACGCGATCGTCGGGCACCTCGGTATGTCGGGTCAGCTACTGCTCCAGCCACCCGGTACGACGGACGAGACCCACCTGCGGGTTCGGTTCCGGTTCGCCGACGACGGCCCGGAGCTGCGCTTCGTCGACCAGCGCACGTTCGGCGGGCTCTCGGTGAGCGAGGGCGGCGCGGATCTGCCCGACGAGATCGCGCACATCGCCCGCGACCCGATGGACCCGGAGTTCTCCGACGAGGCGTTCGTCGCGGCACTGCGCCGCCGGCACACCGAGGTGAAGCGGGCCCTGCTCGACCAGACCCTGATCTCCGGGGTGGGCAACATCTACGCCGACGAGGCGCTCTGGCGGGCCGGGCTGCACGGCGGTCGACCCACCGACGCGCTGACCGGCCCGGCCGCGCACCGCCTGCTCGGCCACGTCCGCGACGTGCTGGCTGAGGCGATCAGCGAGGGCGGCACCAGCTTCGACGCCCTCTACGTCAACGTCAACGGCGAGAGTGGCTACTTCGACCGGGCACTGAACGCCTACGGCCGCGAGGGCGAGCCGTGCCGCCGGTGCGGTGCGCCGATCCGCCGCGAGGCGTTCATGAACCGCTCCTCGTACAGCTGCCCGCGCTGTCAGCCACGGCCCCGGGGTTCCCTTCGGGGATGACCCGGAGCCGGCTCGGGGCGAATGCCGGCGGGTCGCGGCGGGTCGCTCCGGGCTGGACCCCGGTGTCCGCCGGATCGCGGGCTGACACCCGACGAACGCACCCCGCTCCCGGTCCAGCGGTTCCAGGGTGAGCCGGGGTCGATCCCCGATGTGGCCGCCTCGTCACGCACCTAGCGTCAGCACCGTTGACAGGGGGTTGACGTGACAGGGGGACCGAGATGGGGAGAAGACCGGTGACGGTGCGGCTGGCGCGGTGGAGCGCCGAGCACCCGTGGCGGGCGATCGCACTGTGGGCCGTGTTCGTGGCGGTGTGCTTCGTCGGCGGCACCGCCGCCGGACTCAACGAGGCCACCAGCAACGACCAGGCGATCGGCGAGGCGGGGCGGGCCAGCCTGATCGTGGACGCCGGCGACTTCGACGACCCAGCCGTGGACAACGTCCTCATCACCTCCCGGGGTGGCGCGTTGGACCAGGCGGCGGCGAAGGTGGCGGCCGACGACGCGGCGGCCCGGCTGCGTACGGTCGCCGGGGTGGCCGGGGTGGGCCAGCCGGTCACCGCGCGGGACGGCTCGGCGCTGCTGCTACCGATCACCATGTCGGGTGACCCGGAGACGGCCTCGGAGCGGGTACAGCCGTTGCGGGACACCACCGCCGCCGTGCAGGCCGCGCACCCCGAGCTGCGCGTCGAGCAGGTCGGCGGACCGTCGATCGGTCAGGCCCTCGACGACACCCTGGGCAAGGACTTCAAGCGCGCCGAGCTGCTCAGTCTGCCGGTCACCCTGGCGATCCTGATCATCGCGTTCGGCGCGCTGATCGCGGCGAGCGTGCCGGTGCTGCTGGCACTCTCCTCGGTCGCCGCCGCGATGGGTCTGTCCACCCTCGCCTCGCACCTGGTGCCGGCCACCGACACCACGGCACCGGTGATCCTGCTGATCGGCATGGCGGTCGGGGTCGACTACTCGCTGTTCTACATTCGCCGGGAGCGGGAGGAACGCGCCAAGGGTCGGTCCGGTCTGGACGCTGTGGAGATCGCCGCGGAGACCTCCGGGCACGCCGTGGTGGTCTCCGGCTTCGCGGTGATCATCTCGATGGCCGGCCTGCTGCTCGCCGGCGACGTGGTCTTCTCGTCCCTCGCCATCGGCTCGATCCTCGTGGTCGCCGTCGCGGTGACCGGGTCGCTGACCGTCCTGCCCGCCCTGCTGGCCCGGCTCGGCCGTTGGGTGGACCGGCCCCGGGTGCCGTTGCTCTGGCGACTGACCGCGCCGCGGACCGGCCGGCACGGCGAGCCCCGCGCGCCCCGGCTGTGGCCCGCGGTGCTCCGGCCCGCGCTGCGCGCGCCGGTCGTGACGCTTGTCATCTCGGTCGGGCTGCTGCTCGCGTTGGCCGCGCCGGCGCTCGGCATGAAACTGAAGTTCCCCGGCATGGAGGACCTACCCCGCACCACCCCGGCCATGCAGGCGTACGACCGGCTCACCGCCGCCTTCCCGAGCGCCGGCACCAATCACGTGGTGGCCGTCCGGGCGCCCGCCGACCAGGCCGACCGGGTGCGCGCCGCCCTCACCGACCTGTCCACCCGGGCGGCCGGCGATCCGCTGTTCGCCCCAACCGAGGCGGACGGCCCGAAGATCGAGGTCTCGGTCGACCGGCGGGTGTCGGTGCTGGACGTCGCCACCCCGTACGCCAGTCGGGACGACCGGTCGGTGCAGTCGTTGGAGAAGCTGCGCGGGGACCTGGTCCCGGCCGAGCTGCGCGGCATCCCCGGCATCGAGTACGCGGTGGGCGGGGGCGTGGCCGACAGCGAGGACTACGCCCAGCACGTCCGGGACAAGTTGCCGCTGGTCATGGGCTTCGTGCTGGTGCTGACGTTCCTGGTCATGGCGTTCACCTTCCGGTCGGTGGTGATCGCGGCCAGCTCGATCGCGCTGAACCTGCTGTCCGCCGGCGCCGCGTACGGCCTGCTGGTGTTGATCTTCCAGGGCGAGTGGGCGCAGGGACTGCTCGGCTTCACGTCGATGGGCGCGATCGTGTCCTGGCTGCCGCTGTTCCTCTTCGTGGTGCTCTTCGGCCTCTCGATGGACTACCACGTCTTCGTGGTCAGTCGGATCCGCGAGGGTGTCCGGTCCGGCCTGTCCAACCGCGACGCCGTGTCGTACGGGATCACCTCGTCGGCCGGGGTGGTGACCAGCGCGGCGATCGTGATGGTCGGGGTCTTCTCGATCTTCGCCACGCTGAGCACGATCGACATGAAGCAGCTCGGCATCGGCCTGGCGGCGGCGATCCTGCTGGACGCCACCATCATCCGGGGAGTGGTGCTGCCGGCGTTGATGACCATGCTCGGCGACGCCAACTGGTGGGCCCCGCGCTTCCTGCGCCCTCGCCCGGCGCCCGCGCCCACCGATCCGCCGGCCCCCGCCCCGGAGCTGGTGCCGGTGCCCTGACCGCCGAACGCGCTGGGCCGGGCCGCGATCGTGGCCCGGCCACAGCCGTCTCAGGGCAGTGGGCAGGCTTCCCGGGACGCGTCCAACGTGCGGTCCTTCCGGATCGACGCGAAGCCGTAGCCGACGGTGGTGACGCAGAAGTCGTCGGTCGAGCCGGTGTACTCGACGTGGAAGACCGGCTTACCGGCGTCGCTGAACGGCAGCAGCTTGGCGCACTGGGCCAGCCGGACGCACTCCTCGTTGACCGCGAAGTCGAAGTCCGGGGCCAGCGCGGCGAGCTGCGGCACGTCGTTGACCAGCCCGGGGGAGAGGCTCAGCGAGCGGGCCAGCTCGGCCAGCCGGCGGTTGAACAGCAGCTGGTCGTCGAAGTCGAGTGGAAAGCCGGTGCGGGCCGCGTACGCGTCGGCGTCGAAGAGCGCCACCGCGCCGAAGCCCTTGCCCCGGCAGAGCCGGAACCGGTCGGTCAGCACCGGCCGGAGCGCGTCCCAACTCCGGACGTCCAGCCACCGGCTGTCGGGTCGACGCCCGGCCGCGCCCCGGACGACCTCCGGAAACCGGCTGGCGTCCGGGTCGGCGGAGCGGACCGAGCCCACGCTCACCTGGCAGATCAACCGCCGGTCCCGGGAGCGCAGCTCGGCGGTCTGCGCGGCGGTGGTGGCCACCGGGTCGAGCAGGAAGACCTCGGCGTCCACCGCCGGGTCGAGGGGGCCGCTGAGCTGCCACTGCCACTGCCAGTGCCGGGCCTGTTCCGCCGGCCACGCGGTGGGCGCGCCAGGCGGGGTCAGCGTGGGCCGGCACCCGTACGCCGGCACCACCAGCACGAGAGCGACGCCGGCGGACAGGACGCGGTGCAGTGGGCGTACGGCGACGCGTCGCCGCGGCCGGATCCGCATCGGCAGCTCCCGGGTCCCGGACGGCCGGTCGCCGCCCGCACCGGTACGCGGCCCCCACGCTCCGGCCCGACGTACCTCACCGGGTCAAACGAGCGCGGGGGCGGGAACGACGCGCGGTCAGCGCGGCGCCGCGAAGACCTGCGTCCAGTACGGTCCGTTGCTGCTGGCGATGCCGACGCCGATCTCGGTGAACGCGCAGTTGAGGATGTTGGCCCGGTGGCCGGAGCTGTTCATCCAGGCGTCCATCACCGCGGCCGGGGTCTGCTGGTTCCAGGCCACGTTTTCGCCGTACGTGCGCCAGGCGTAACCGACCCGGTCCAGCCGGGTGCCGGCGTTGCTGCCGTCGCTGCCGGTGTGGGACATGTTCTGGTGGTCGGCCTGGTCCTGGCTGTGCCGCTGGGCGGCCGTCATCAGCTTGGTGTCGATGCTCAGCGCCTTGCAGCCGGCCTTGGCCCGCTCGGCGTTGACCAGGTCCACCACCTCGCGGGCCTGGGCGCTGACGGTGCCGCCGGAGCCGTTGGTACCAGTGGAGCTGCCGGTGTTGCTCGGCGCGCTGCTGCGTTGGACGCTGCGGCGCGACGCGGCGGTGCTCCGCGACGACGCCGGCGTGGGCTTGACGACCCTGCTCGGCGACGGGCTCGGAGAGGCCGGGCTGGGGATGGCGGACGGGGAGGGCGCGGCGAGGGTGTCCAGCGCCGGCTCGTCGGTCGGCGGCGCCGACGTGGCGAAGGTGTCGTCGACGGCCGTCGGTTGCGCGGCCCCGTCGTCACCGCCGGGCAGGGTGAG
>NZ_JAKKFF010000021.1 GCF_022229015.1 Micromonospora foliorum | reverse complement strand
GGTGCTGCCCGCGCAGGCCACCGACCTGGCCGCCAAGCTGCGCGACCGGGGCTACGAAACCATCGGGGTCGACCTGTCCGAGCTCCGTAAGGCGGGCGGCGGCCGGCGGGCGGCGGGCGGCGGGGATCAGCTGATCAGGGGGCGGAAGGTGCCGAGGAGGACGCTCGTGGTGAGGGCGGCTCCGGCCAGCACGACGGACCCGGCGATGAGGAGCGCGTCGGCGCGGGTGAAGTGCTGCCGGCGGGCGACGGTACGGGGTGTGCCGGCGTCGAAGCCACGCGCGTCCATCGCCACCGCCAGCCGGGTGCCGCGACGGATCGCTCCCACCAGCAGCGCGAACGCCGTGGAGGTGAAGAGCCGCAGCTTCGCCACCGGGTTGCGGCCCGCGTCGACGCCCCGGGCGCGCCGAGCCATGCTGATCATCTGCCACTCCTGACCGAGCAGCGGCACCAGCCGGAACGCGGCCAGCGCCCCAATGGCGAACCGGGCCGGCGCCTTCGTGTTCTGGATCAACGCGTCGGCCAGGTCGGTGGGGTCGGTGGTCGCGAAGACGATCACACCGGGCAGCGCCACCGCGAACACCCGCAGCACCAGGCCGAGCGCGGTGAGCAGCACGCCGGTGCTCACCAGCACCGGTCCCGCGTCCAGCAGGACCCGGCCGGACCGGTCGGCCGCGAACAGCACCAGGGTGACCAGGATGCCGGCGGCGCTGAGCAGCAGCGGCCAGGCCCGTCGGGCCAGCACCCGGTAGCGGATGCCGAACAGCGGCAGGACGGCCAGTTCGAGGGCGATGGCGATCGCCGGGGCCACCGGGTCCAGGGTCGCCAGCAGGGTGAACGAGAAGACCAGTGCGGCGGCGACCTTCGCCACCGGGTTGCGGCGGGCCAACGGCGCGTCCGGCGCGGCGACCGGCTCGATGCTGATCATCGGTGGTCGTCCGGTTCGCGGTGCAGGGTGACGGTGCGGTCGGCGAGTGCGGCCACGAAGTCCGCGTCGTGGGTGACCGTGACCACGCCGTGCCCGGCGTCGCGCAGGTCGGCGAAGAGGTCGACCAACTCCCGCCAGGTCCGCCGGTCCTGGCCGAAGGTGGGTTCGTCGCAGATCAGCAGGCGTGGCGCGGTGGCCAGGGCGGTCGCCACGCTCAGCCGCCGCGCCTCGCCACCCGAGAGGGTGTACGGGTTGGCGGCGGCGAGCCGGGCCAGCCGCAGCCGGTCCAGCAGCCCGGCCACGGTCTCCTTGACGACCGCCTCGGGTTGACCGGTGCGGCGCGGGCCGAGCGCCAGCTCGTCGAAGACGGTGCTGGTGACGAACTGGTGTTCGGGATCCTGGAAGACCGACCCGATCCGCCGGGCCAGCGCGGGGGCCCGCCACCGGTGCGGGGGAGTGCGGTGGTCCGCGCCGGCCAACTCGGCGGACGCGGTGACCCGCCCGCTGCCCGGCCGGAGCAGACCGCCGAGCAGCAATGCCAGGGTGGACTTGCCGGCACCGTTGGGTCCGCGGACGGCGAGTGCCTCACCGGCGCGTACCGCCAGGTCGGTGGAGCCCAGCCGGGGCGGCAGGCCGAGCCGGTCGGCGGTGAGCAACAGCTCCCCGGGGCCGGCGGTGGCCGCCCGGGGCGCGATGGGGTGACCAGGCACCCAGACCCCCTCGGCGGCCAGGGCGGCACCGTGGGCGGCGAAGACCGCCTCGGGCGTGCCGTCCGCGCGGACGCCACCACCCGGTTCCAGGACGACCACCCGGTCGACAAGCGGCAGTGCCTCGGCCACCCGGTGCTCGACCAGGATCAGCGTGGTGTCGGCGTCCAAGGCGCCGGCCACCGCGTGCCGGACCAGGTCGGCCCCGGCCGGGTCGAGGTTGGCGGTCGGCTCGTCGAGCAGCAGCAGGGCGGGGCGCAGGGCCAGCGCGCCGGCCAGGGCGAGGCGTTGCTGCTCACCGCCGGAGAGCGCCGCAGTGTGGCGGTCCCGCGAGTACGGGAAGCCGACCCGGTGCAGCGCCTTGTCCACCCGGGGCCAGATCTCGTCGGCCGGCACGCCCCGGTTCTCCAGCCCGAACGCGACGTCGTCGCCGCAGCGCGCCATCACCAGCTGGGTCTCCGGGTCCTGGAAGACGATGCCGACCCGTTCCCGCCCCTTGCGCGGGTCGAGCCCGTCGATCTCGACGGTGCCCTCCTGCTCGCCGGAGTCCTCGGGAAGCAGCCCGGCCAACGCGCTGAGCATGGTGCTCTTCCCAGCCCCCGACGGCCCGAGCAGCAGAACCCGCTCCCCAGCCTCCACCCGCAGGTCAACCCCCCGAACGGCCCAGGCGCGCCGCCCAGCGTGCCGCCACCCGAACCCCCGCAGCAGTACCCCGCCCACGAAACCCACCCCCTCCCAGGCCCCACCCCCCTACCCACCCCCGTTGATCAAGAGGTTTGCGTCAGGAAATCGGCTTCCGTTGACGCAAACCTCTTGATCAACGCTATTGGGTGGGGGTCAGATCAGGGCTCGGTCTCGGCCTGCGGGGAAGCGGTCCAGGACGCCGGTGTTGGCCAGGGCCTTCGTGAGCAGCCAGCCGCCTACGCCGGCGATCACGGTGGAGCTGACGATGGTGAGCAGCGCGTACGGGATGCGGTAGTCGGTCAGCGCGTAGTCGACGTTCCAGACGAAGAAGTCGAACAGCGCGGCGCTCAGGCCGGTCAGCGCGCCGGCGAACACCGCGGTCGGCAGCCGGAACGACCGGTACCGGAAGGCGGCGAAGGCCAGCTCGGCGCCGATGCCCTGCACGATGCCCTGCGGGATCACCGTGCCGGCCCACTGGCTGCCCAGCAGCGCGGACAGAACCGCGGCCACCGTCTCGCAGTAGAGCGCGGCGCCGGGCTTGCGGATGACCAGCCCACCGATCACCGCCGGCATCAGCCAGACGCCGTAGAGCAGCGTCTGCGCCGGCGGGAAGAAGGCGAACGCGCCCTCGGTGGCGCTCCAGACCAGGCCCCAGGCCCAGAAGATGACGCCGAAGGCGACCGCGATCACCGAGGCGACCACGATGTCGATGGTGCGCCAACGGTGTGTGTCGGTGGTGGATGTCATGTGTTGCTCCCAGTTCGTGAGTGCGAACCAGGAGAAGACGCACGCCGCGTCCGGTGGCACCGGACTGCGGCGCGGCTGGAGGTCGACCGAACTCCCTGCGCTGGCATTACCCAGATCAGGTTCGAGGGTCTGCGGGCGTGCCCGCACTCTCAGCGCTGTGCGCTCCCCTGTCGGATATGAAGTTGTCTCGCTGACGCTAACACCGACCTGGGGCGTGGGCCCAGCAGGGCATCCGCCTGACCTGCGGGAGCGACCGCCCCGCTGCCGTCTGGGTACGCTTCCGATCATGCGGGTTGACGCGCGAGGCTTCACGTTCGAGGTGACCGTCGGCGGTCCGACGGACGGCGTACCCGTCCTGCTGCTGCACGGTTTCCCGCAGCACAGCGGCGAGTGGGACGACGTGGTGCCGACGCTGCACGCGGGCGGGCTGCGCACGTACGCGCTGGACCAGCGCGGTTACTCACCCGGCGCCCGGCCGGCGGCGGTGGCCGACTACCGGATCCCCGAGCTCGTCACCGACGTGGTCGCGGTGCTCGACGCGCTCGGGCTGGACGCCGTCCACCTGGTCGGCCACGACTGGGGCGCGATCGTGGCCTGGGCGGTCGCCGCCCGGCACCCTGAGCGGGTCCGCACGCTGACCGCGGTCTCCGTGCCGCATCCGGCGGCCATGGCGCACGCCCTGAGCACCGACGCCCAACAGAAGGCCCGCTCGTCGTACATCGCGCTGTTCCGCAAGCCGGAGAAGGCGGAGAAGGTGCTGCTGGCGTGGCACGCCACCGCGCTGCGCAAGCTGCTCGGCGGGGTGGGGGACACGGCCCGGGTCAACCGGTACGCCGACCCGATGCGCGAGCCGGGGGCGCTCACCGCCGCGCTGAACTGGTATCGGGCGATGTCCCGCGCCGACCTGGCCGGCGTCGGCCCGGTCGCGGTGCCCACCACGTACGTCTGGAGTGACCGGGACGTCGCCATCGGCCGGACCGCCGCCGAGGCGTGCGCGGCGAACGTCACCGGGGACTACCGCTTCGTGCAGCTACCCGGGGTGAGTCACTGGATCCCGGACGCGGCGCCGGCCCCGCTCGCCGAGGCGATCCTGGCCCGAGTCGGCGGAACGGCCTGAGTGGTGGTGGACGCCAACGGGCTGGCTGGCTCCCAATCGAACGACGGAGGACGTATGACGGTGAGTGCCGAGGACTACCTGGCCGTGGTGACCGAGACGATCGGCCGGGTGGCCGCCAGTCAACGGGAGGCGGTGGGGCGGGCCGCCGACCTGATCGCCGAGGCCGTCCGAGCCGACGGCGTGGTGCACGCGTTCGGCACCGGGCACTCGGAGGCCCTCGCCATGGAGATCGCCGGGCGGGCGGGCGGGCTGGTGCCGACCAACCGGATCGCGCTGCGCGACCTGGTGCTGCTCGGCGGCGAACCGGCCGAACGGCTCGGCCCGCTGCTGGAACGGGACCCGTCCGTCGCGCACCGCCTCTACGAGCTGGCCCCGGTGCGCCCCACCGACGTCTTCGTGCTCGCCTCGAACTCCGGGGTCAACGGCGCGATGGTGGAGTTCGCCACGCTGGTGAAGGAGCGCGGTCACGGGCTGGTGGCGATCACCTCGGCGCAGCACTCCGGCCGGATGACCTCCCGGCACCCGTCCGGGCGCAAGCTGAGCGACCTCGCCGACGTGGTGCTCGACAACGGCGCGCCGTACGGCGACGCGACGCTGCCGCTGCCCGGCGGCGGCGCGGTCGGCGCCGTCTCCTCGATCACCGCGGCGCTGCTGGCCCAGCAGGTGACCGTGGAGGTGGTGGCGCGGTTGCTGGCGGCGGGGGAGCGGCCCCCGGTCTACCTGTCGGCGAACATCCCGGACGGCGACGCGCACAACAACGAGCTGGAAGCGCGGTACGCGGGCCGCATTCGACGCGGGTCCTGACACGGCGCTGGTGGCCGACGTGCGTCACCGGGATGAACGGCAGATGTCGTGAACCTGTTTCGCGCTCGGCCGGGTGGGGCATTGGCGTTGCTGCCGGCGGCCGGGACCGCCGGCAGTAGCGTCTGACCGGAGGTAGCGCGTGTCCAAGGAGACCGAGAAGCAGCGCTGGCAGCGCAACTTCGCCGACCTGCTGCAGGAGTTGCGGGTCGCCCAGACCGGCGTGCAGATCCTCTTCGCCTTCCTGCTCACCCTGCCGTTCAGTAACGGGTTCACCGAAACCACGGAGTTCCAGCGGGACGTCTACATCGTGGCGCTGCTCGCAGCCGCCGCCGCCACCGCACTGATCATCTCGCCGGTGGCGTTCCACCGGGCGCTGTTCCGGCAGGGGCGCAAACCGGAACTGGTCCGCTTCGCGCACCGGATGGCCACCGGCGGCCTCGCCTTCATGCTGATCGCGATGGTCAGCGCGGTGCTGCTGATCACCGACTTCGTGCTGGACCGGCCGATCGCGTTCGTGCTCAGCGCGCTGACCGGCCTCTGGTTCCTGATGTTCTGGATGATCCTGCCGTTCGTCCGCCGCAACTGGGGTGAGGACGACATCGACGACGATGACGACGACCCGGACACGATCAGCGGTCGCTGACCGCGCCGATCTTCACGCAGCGCTACCCCTGGGTAACAACCGGGGGTAGCGTGACGGTAGTCGCGCACGTCGACGCAGCCGCACCGAGCTTCGAGGGGGCAGCCGTGACCACGACGCAGGACGGCCGACCGGCACCGGACGGCCCCGACTCCGAAACCACCGCTGGCGCCGCCGCGCCACTGCCCGCGGAAGCCGGGCAGGTCACCGAGAAGGAGGCCCGGCAGGTCGCCGAGGCCGCCCGCGAGTCCACCTGGGACCGGCCCAGCTTCGGCAAGGAGCTGTTCCTCGGCCGGTTCCGGCTCGACCTGATCGACCCGTGGCCCCGATCGGATCCGGACGACGTGGCTCGCGCGGAGGAGTTCCTTGGCCGGTTTCGCGCCTTCCTGACCTCCCAGGTGGACGGCGCGACCATCGAACGGGACGCGTCCATACCCGACTCGGTGTTCCACGGCCTGGCCGACCTCGGCGCGTTCGGCATGAAGATCGACCGGAAGTACGGCGGGCTCGGGCTGAGCAACCTGCACTACTGCCGGGCGCTCATGCTGGCCGGCTCGGTCAGCCCGGCCATCGGCGCGCTGCTCTCGGCGCACCAGTCGATCGGTGTGCCACAGCCACTGAAGATGTTCGGCACCGCCGAGCAGAAGCAACGCTTCCTGCCCCGGCTCGCCGCCGGTGAGGTGTCCGCGTTCCTGCTCACCGAGCCCGACGTCGGCTCCGACCCGGCCCGGCTGGCCACCATCGCCGAGCCGACCGAGGACGGCACGGGTTACCGGCTCAACGGGGTGAAGCTCTGGGCCACCAACGGCATCGTGGCCACCCTGCTGGTGGTGATGGCCCGGGTGCCGGCCACGGAGGGACGTCGGGGCGGGATCACCGCATTCGTGGTGGACGGCGACAGCCCCGGCATCACGGTCGAGCGGCGCAACGAGTTCGTCGGCCTACGCGGCCTGGAGAACAGCCTGACCCGCTTCCACGACGTGATCGTCCCCGCCGAGAACGTCATCGGCGGCGAGGGCAAGGGGCTGAAGATCGCCCTGACCACCCTGAACACCGGCCGGCTCTCGCTGCCGGCCATGTGCGTGGGCGCCGGCAAGTGGGCGTTGAACGTGGCCCGGGGGTGGGCCGCCGACCGGGTCCAGTGGGGACGGCCGGTGGGCGAGCACGAGGCGGTCGCACAGAAGCTCTCCTTCATCGCCGCCACCACGTACGGCATGGAGACCATGCTCGACCTCTGCTGCCTGCTCGCCGACGACGACCGCAACGACATCCGGATCGAAGCGGCACTGGTCAAGCTGTACGCCAGCGAGATGGCCTGGAAGATCGCCGACGAGCTGATCCAGATCCGCGGCGGGCGCGGCTACGAGACGGCCGAGTCGCTGGCCGCCCGCGGCGAACGCCCGGCCGCCGTCGAGCAGATGCTGCGCGACCTGCGGATCAACCGGATCTTCGAGGGCTCCACCGAGATCATGCACCTGCTGATCGCACGGGAGGCGGTCGACGCCCACCTGTCGGTGGCCGGCGACATCATCGACCCGGACGCGGGGCTGGGCCGCAAGGCCCGAGCCGGCGCGCGAGCGGGCGCCTTCTACGCGAAGTGGCTGCCCACCCTCGCCGTGGGCCGGGGGCAGAGCCCTTCGGCGTACGCCGAGTTCGGCCCGCTCGCCGCGCACCTGCGCCAGGTGGAACGCTCGTCACGCAAGCTGGCCCGCTCGACGTTCTACGCGATGTCCCGCTGGCAGGGAAAGATGGAGCGCAAGCAGGCGTTCCTCGGCCGGGTGGTGGACATCGGCGCCGAGTTGTTCGCGATGTCCGCGGTCTGCGTCCGGGCCACCGCCGAACGGGACACCCGCCCGGAGAACGTCGAGCTGGCCGACCTGTTCTGCCGGCAGGCGCGGGTGCGGGTGGACGCCCTGTTCGCCGCACTCTGGGACAACACCGACTCGGTCGACACCGCCGCCGCGAAGCGCATCCTCGCCGGCCGGTACGCGAGCCTGGAGGAGGGCGTGCTCACCCCGTCCGACGAGCTGCCCTGGGTGGCCCGCTGGTCGCCCGGCCCGTCCACCGCCGAGGACGTCCGCCGCCGCATCCCCCCAAAGCCCTGAGCCGCGCTGCGCGGGCTGGTCGCCGTGTCGGCTCGCCGCCGCGCGGCCGACGGCGGCGCGGGTCAGCGGGAGACCGCCCAGGCCAGCACCCCCGCCAGGATCAGGCCGTTGAGCCCGGCCAGGGCCAGGTACGCCGCAGGTGGGATCTTCTTGCCTCGGCGAACGAAGTAGACCAGGACGGCGGCGTAGCCGAGCAGCAGGACGGCGATGACGACGAGGAAGTAGAACACCCGACGACCTTAGCGGCTCCGGTTGCGGAGGCCGAGTTGGCGCAGCTCCAAGGCGGCCAGGGCGTCGACGGTCGCGTCGTCGCCGCGCCGCCACGCCTCGGCGACGTCCGGGCCGATCCGGGTCAGCTGGCCCAGTGGTTGGGTGGCCAGCGCGCGCAGGGCGAGCAGATCCCGACCGGCCGGCCCGACGGCCAGCTTCGCCGCTGATCCGGCCCGGCGCATCCAGCGCACCCGCAGCGGCAGCCAACCGAACAGCACGATGCCGAGCGGGAAGATCAGCACCGCGATGGCGAGGGCGAGGGCCAACTGGTCGACCAGGTGCTGCTGGTCGCGGCCGGCGTCGGCGAGCCCTCGGGCGGCGTCGGCGGCCTGCCGAAACGGCGCGGTCAGCTCGTCACCGACCAACGGCACCCGGCGGACCTTGTTGCCGGCGTCGGCGAGGTTGTCGGCGAGCCCACTGCCGGCGCCCTCCAGTTTCTGCCCCGGTACGGCGAGCTTCTGCACCAGGTCGTGCAGCCACAGCGCGCCGCGGATCGCCACGTACACCCAGGCGACGACGAGCAGGTCGGTGAGCAACTGACGGGCGGCGGTCGGAAACCGATCGGCATAGATTTTCACGCCGGCCAGCGTGCCACGAACGCCCCGCTCGGAATAGCCGCGAAGTGAGGCCGGAAAGCGACCGACCGGGGCGGCTGGTCAGCGCGGGCAGGTCGGGCAGGTGCCGAAGATCTCCAGGGTGTGGCTGACGTCGGCGTAGCCGTGCTGGGCGGCGACCCGATCGGCCCAGCTCTCCACGGCCGGGCCGGCCACCTCGACCGTACGCCCGCACACCCGGCAGACCAGGTGGTGGTGGTGCCCCTCGCTGCACCGGCGGTAGAGGTGCTCGCCGCCCGGCGGGCGCATCACGTCGATCTCACCCGCGTCGGCGAGCCCCTGCAGGGTGCGGTAGACGGTGGTCAGGCCCACCCGCTCGCCGCGCTGCCGCAGCATCGCGTGCAGGTCCTGAGCGCTGTGGAAGCCCTCCATCTCGCCCAGCAGCGCGCTCACCGCCGAGCGCTGCCGGGTGTTGCGAACCGCGGCGCTGCTCTCGCTCATGATCCCTCCCCGGCGTGGCTGACCGCGTCCGCCACGATGTGCGCGACGTGCTCGTCGACCAGGCTGTAGGCGATCTCCCGGCCCCGGCGGGAGCCGCGCACCACGCCCGCTCCGCGCAACACCCGCAGGTGCTGGGAGACCAGCGGTTGCGCCGCGCCGAGCTTCTCCACCAACTCGTGCACGCACCGCTCGCCGCCGGCCAGCTCACTGACGATGGCCAGCCGGATAGGGGCGGACAGGGCGCGGAGCAACTCGCTGGCCCCGTCGAACCCGTCGTAGCCCGTCGCGCTGGTCATCCTGCAACGGTAACCAATACCACCGACGTCCCGCTGATCAGGCTCAGCTCAGCACGACCTCGTGGGGTTCCGGTGTCGGCGCGGCGGTCGGCGCCGTCCGGCGGCGTACGACCCGCCAGACAGCGCCGGCCACGGCCACCACCAGGAACGATGCGATCGCCACCAGCACCACCGAGGCGCCCGGCGCGGTGTCCGCCGTGGCCGCCACCCAGACACCCGTGCCGGCGGCGAAGAACCCGAGCGCCATCGCGGCGGCCATCGTGCTGCGGAAGCCCCGGGTGACCTGCTGGGCGGTGGCGACCGGCACCACCATCAACGCGCTGATCAGGAGCACTCCGACGGCCCGCATGGCGATGGTCACGGTGACCGCGGTGGCGACCGCGATCAGCAGGTTCAGCGTGCGGACCGGCAGGCCGGAGACCTGGGCGTACTCCTCGTCGTGACTGACCGCGAAGAGCGCCGGCCGCAACGCGATCATCGTGACCAGGATCGCCGCGCCGAGCACCGCGATGGTGGTCAGGTCGGCGGGCGAGATGGTGGTCAGCGACCCGAACAGGTAGGCGTTGAGGTTCGCGCTCGTCGCGTCGGAGAGGCCGACCAGGAGTACGCCGCCCGCGATGCCGCCGTAGAAGAGCAGGGCCAAGGCCAGGTCACCGGAGGTACGCCCGCGGGACCGGACGATCTCGATGGCGATCGCGCCGATGGTGGCGGCGATCACGGCGACCAGCACCGGTGAGCGGTTGAGCAGCAACCCCGCCCCGACGCCGGTAAGCGCCACGTGCCCGACCCCGTCGCCGATCAACGCCAGCCGGCGCTGCACCAGGTAGATGCCGAGCGCCGGCGCGGCCAGGCCGATCACCAGCGCCCCGATCAGGGCGCGCTGCATGTAGGGGTACTGGAAGAGTTCCATGGGTCAGTTGCTCCACAGCCCGGCGGGCTCGTCGTAGCAGTGCGGGTGCACGTGGTCGTGGTCGGGCTCCGCGTGATGGCCGGCCGGGTCCGGCACCGCGCCGTCGTGGGCGATGCGACCCTCGTGGACGACGACAGCCCGGCTGATCACCGGTCGCAGCGGGCCCAGTTCGTGGGCGACGAGCAGCACCGTTCCGCCGTCGGCGACGAAGTCGCGCAGCGCGCCGGCGAACGCCTCCTGGCTGGCCGCGTCCACCCCTGCGGTGGGCTCGTCGAGAACCAGCAGCTCCGGCTGGCCGGCCAGGGCACGGGCGATCAGGGTGCGCTGCTGCTGGCCGCCGGAGAGCGTGGACACCGGGTCACCGGCCCGGTCGGCGAGCCCGACCGCCCGCAGTGCGGCGTCGACGGCGGACCGGTCGGCTCGTCCGGGAGGACGCAGCACGCCCCGACGGGCCAGCCGGCCGGAGGCCACCACCTCGCGGACGGTGGCCGGCACGCCGCCGCCGGCGCCCAGGCGCTGCGGGACGTACCCGATGCGTGCCCACTGCCGGAACCGGCGCAACGGCCGGTCGAAGAGGGTGACCGAGCCGGCGCTGATCGGCACCAGGCCGAGCACGGCGCGGATCAGGGTGGATTTGCCCGAGCCGTTGGCGCCGAGGATCGCGACCACCTCGCCGGCGGTCACGGTGAGCGAGATGTCCCGGAGCACGGGGCGGCCGTCGTAGCCGACCACCCCGTGCTCGACGGTGATGACAGGTGAGGTCACGAGCAGCTCAAGGCCGTCTGCAGGGTCCGCAGGTTGGTGCGCATCACCGAAAGGTAGTCCCCGTTGCTGCCGGCGGCGAGCCCTTCGATCGGGTCGAGCACGGCGGTCTTCGCGCCGACCTGACCGGCGATGGTCTCGGCCACCTTCGGGCTGACCAGGGTCTCGAAGAAGATCGTGGTGGCCTGGTGCTCCTTGGCCTCCTCGATCACGTCCGCGAGGCGCTGCGGCGAGGGCTCGACGTCCGGGCTCAGCCCGGTGATGCCGACCTGGTCGAGCTGGTAGCGGTCGGCGAGGTAGCCGAACGCGGCGTGGCTGGTCACGATCTCCCGCCGCTGACAGGTCGCCAGACCGTTCTTGAACTCGCCGTCCAGGGTCGTCAGGTCGGCGCGCAGGGCCCCGGCCCGGGCGGTGTAGTCGGCGGCGTGGTCCGGGTCGGCCTTGCCGAGCCGCTGGGCGAGCTGGTCGCCGATGCCGGCCAGCCGGGTCGGGTCGAGCCAGACGTGCGGGTCCTTGCCGCCGCTCTCCTCGGCGTGCCCCTCCTCGCCCTCGTGGTCGTGCCCGCCGGCGGACGCGTCCAGCAGCGGCTGCACGGTGGTCACGTCGAACGCCCGGTCGCCGCCGTTCTGGGCCACGGCGTCGTCCACCGCAGGCTGGAACCCCTTGAGGTAGACGATCAGCTCCGCGTCGCTGACCTCACCGACCTGGCTCGGGTTGAGTTCCAGGTCGTGCGGCTCGGCGCCGGGCTTGGCCAGGTTGGTCACCCGGACCGCGTCGCCGCCGATCCGCTCGGCCAGGAACTGCAGGGGGTAGAACGCGGCCACCACGTCGACTCGCTGGGGGTCGGCGCCGGCGGCACCACCGGTGGAGCAGCCGGCCCCGGCGCCCAGGGCGAGGAGGGCGGTCGCGGCGGCCAGGACACGGTACGTGGCGCGGTTGGTCATGTCGTCAACTGTCCGTGGCAACGATAATGATTGTCAAAAACGCATGATTGCATGTCAGAGGAGCTTCGCGAGGCCCACCGTCACCAGCAGGGTCAGCATCACCAGTCGGATCAGCCGGGTCTGCGGCGCCTGAACCGCCCAGGTCGTCGCCAACAGGGCGATCAGGACCCCGGCGAGCGCGAGCGTGAGCAGCCCGCCGATCACCCCGGGCGTGAAGAACGCCACCAGCACCACCACCAGGGTGAGCAGGAACACCGACGTCGGGTTCGCCCCGGCCAACCGGGCGAGCAGAGGGCGCTGCGTACGCTGCATCCCACAGACTCTACGAGGAGGAACCCCCGGTGCTGGTGACCAACCGGTTCGTGGTCGACGTCGATGCCGCCGACGGCTTCACCGAACGGGCGTACGCCGCCCTCACCGCGCTGGCCGCCCGACCCGGCTACCTGCGCGGGCAACTGGTCCGGGCGCTGGACGACCCCCGGCACTGGTCACTGGTCACCGAATGGGAGTCGGTCGGCACGTACCGGCGGGCGCTTGGCGCCTTCGAGGTCAAGGTCAGCGCCGTGCCGCTGCTCGCCGAGTCCGTCGACGAACCGTCCGCCTACGAGGCGCTGGCCACCGCCGCCCCGGGCGGGGCCGTGGTCGTCGCCGAGAGTGATCGGGCTGCGGGTCCTTACCGCTGAGCCGGCGGACACTACGCTGCTCCTATGACCGCACCCGCCCCGCCACCCGGTCCCGGCGTGGCTCCGCCGTTCGCCGCGCCGCCCACCGAGGGCCGCCGGAACCGGCTCTGGATCGGCCTCGGCGTCGGCGCGCTCGCCGTGGTGCTCTGCTGCGGCGGGGGTGGCACCGCCGTCGTCGGCCTGGCCGTCAGCGGAGTCCAGGCGATCCGGGAGCAGGCCCGCACCGTGACCGGCGACTACTACCAGGCGCTGGTCGAGCGGAACTACGGGCGGGCGTACGACCAGCTCTGCGACGACGCGCAGCGGCGTGAGTCCCGGCCGGAGTTCGAGCGGCGCGCCGCCGCCGAACCACAGGTGACCGCGTTCCAGGTGGGCGAGGTGGACCAGACCTACCTGACCGTGCCGGTCGACGTGACGCTCGCCGGCGGCGACCGGGAGCGGCAGCAGGTCAGCCTCGGGCAGGACGGGCAGACCGGCGGCGTGGAGGTCTGCGAGGTCAGCTGACCCGCCCCCGGTATTCTGCTGGGCTCGGGGGGACGGTGGTCGTACCGTTGTCCCGAACCGACCGTTCCATCCACATCTCGCCCCCGCCGACCGCCAGCCGGCGTAGGAGGAAACATGCCAGCCGACCGTATCGACGCCGTCGTCAGCCTCGCCAAGCGCCGAGGCTTCGTCTTCCCCTCCAGCGAGATCTACGGAGGCACCCGATCGGCGTGGGACTACGGCCCGCTCGGCGTGGAGCTCAAGGAGAACGTCCGCCGGCAGTGGTGGAAGAACATGGTCCAGCAGCGCGACGACGTCGTCGGCCTGGACTCCGCAGTGATCCTGGCCCGCAAGGTGTGGGAGGCGTCCGGCCACATCGCCGAGTTCGTCGACCCGCTCACCGAGTGCCAGTTCTGTCACAAGCGGTTCCGGGCGGACCACCTGGAGGAGGCGTACGCCGAGAAGCACGGCAAGCCGCTGACCTCACTGGCGGAGCTGAACTGCCCCAACTGTGGCAACAAGGGCACCTTCACCGAGCCGAAGATGTTCAACGGCCTGATGAAGACCTACCTGGGCCCGGTGGAGAGCGACGAAGGGCTGCACTACCTGCGCCCGGAGACCGCGCAGGGCATCTTCGTCAACTACAAGAACGTCGAGACGGTCGCCCGCAAGAAGCCGCCGTTCGGCATCGCGCAGACCGGCAAGTCGTTCCGCAACGAGATCACCCCGGGCAACTTCATCTTCCGGACCCGCGAGTTCGAGCAGATGGAGATGGAGTTCTTCGTCGAGCCGGGCACCGACGAGCAGTGGCACGAGTACTGGCTCCAGGAGCGCTGGAACTGGTACCTCGACCTCGGCCTCTCGGCGGACAATCTGCGCCTGTTCGAGCACCCCAAGGAGAAGCTGTCGCACTACTCGAAGCGGACGGTGGACATCGAGTACCGCTTCCAGTTCGGCGGCACCGAGTTCGCCGAGCTGGAGGGTGTCGCCAACCGCACCGACTTCGACCTCTCCACGCACAGCAAGCACTCCGGCGTCGACCTGTCGTACTTCGACCAGAGCAAGAGTGAGCGCTGGATGCCGTACGTCATCGAGCCGGCCGCGGGTCTGACCCGCGCGGTGCTCGCCTTCCTGCTGGAGGCGTACGACGAGGACGAGGCGCCCAACACCAAGGGTGGCGTGGACAAGCGCACCGTGATGCGGTTCGACCCGCGGCTCGCCCCGGTGAAGGTGGCGGTGCTGCCGCTGTCCCGCAACGAGGCGCTGTCGCCCAAGGCCAAGGATCTCGCGACGCTGCTGCGCAAGCGCTGGGTGGTGGAGTTCGACGACTCGCAGGCGATCGGGCGTCGCTATCGCCGGCAGGACGAGATCGGCACCCCGTTCTGCGTCACCGTCGACTTCGACACCCTGGACGACAACGCGGTGACGGTGCGCAACCGGGACACCATGGCCCAGGAGCGCGTCTCCCTGGACCAGGTCGAGCGCTACCTGATCGAGCGTCTCCCCGGCTGCTGAGACTCCGCGCACGGGGCCTCGGCCGACGCGATAAGCGCCGGTCGGGGCCCCGTACACTTGTCCGGTGACTGCCTCGACCCTGCCCGCGCTGCGCCCGCTGACTCTCGGCCAGCACCAGGTGTGGCCGCCGGTCGTGCTCGCGCCGATGGCCGGGATCACCAACATCGGGTTCCGACGGCTCTGCCGCGAGCAGGGCGGCGGCATCTACGTCTGCGAGATGATCACCACTCGGGCGCTGGTCGAGCGCAACCCGAAGACGCTGCGCATGATCGCGTTCGGCGACGACGAGAAGCCCCGCAGCCTCCAGCTCTACGGCACCGACCCGGAGGTCACGGCCGCCGCCGTGCGGATCGTCGTCGAGCGCAACCTGGCCGATCACATCGACCTCAACTTCGGCTGCCCCGTACCCAAGGTCACCCGGCGTGGCGGCGGCGCGGCGCTGCCGTGGCGGCGCCGGCTCTTCGCGCGGCTCGTGCGGGCCGCGGTGGCCGCCGCGTCACCGTCCGGGGTGCCGGTCACGGTCAAGATGCGCAAGGGCATCGACGACGACCACCTGACGTACGTCGAAGCCGGGCTCGCCGCCCAGGAGGCCGGCGTGGCCGCGGTGGCCCTGCACGGGCGGACGGCGGCGCAGCGCTACTCGGGCACCGCCGACTGGGACGCGATCGCCACGCTGAAGCAGGCCCTCGACGTGCCGGTGCTCGGCAACGGCGACATCTGGGAGGCCGACGACGCGCTGCGCATGGTGGCCCACACCGGCGTCGACGGCGTGGTCATCGGGCGCGGCTGCCTGGGCCGACCGTGGCTCTTCGCCGACCTGGAGGCCGCCTTCAACGGTCGGCCGGAGCGGCGGCTGCCCACCCTCGGCGAGGTGGCCGTGACCATGCGCCGGCACGCCGAGCTGCTGGTCGACCAGTTCTCCGCCGGGGCCCGCAACCCGGCCCGAGGTGAACGGGACGGCTGCACCGACTTCCGCAAGCACGTCGCCTGGTACCTCAAGGGCTTCCCGGTCGGCGGCGAGCTGCGCCGCTCGCTGGCGATGATCGAAAGCCTGGCCCAGCTCGACGACCTGCTCGGCAAGCTCGACCCGGCGGAGCCGTTCCCGGTGACCGCCCTGGGTCAGCCGCGTGGGCGTACCAACTCGCCCGGCAAGGTCTTCCTGCCCGAGGGCTGGCTGGCCAGCCGAGACGACGACACGGTCCCCGAGGGTGCCGAGATGGACGACTCCGGCGGCTGAGCCTCTGGTCGGTCGAGTCCCGGTGCGCTTGGTCGGCTGAGTCCCTGGCCGGTCGGGCGAAGGGGCCCCGCGACCAATTTCTCCGGGACGCGGGCTCCCCGCAGAGTCCGTGGCTGGCGCGCCGGTCACCCCCTAGCCCTGGGGTCGGTCGGTCTCGCCTCGACACTCTGCGCAGAGGCTGGGCAGATGAGTCTGGCGTCCTTTGGAGCTGATGCCGTGAACGAATCACCAGTTCGGCTCGGTCGGCCATTGCCCCTGATTCGTCTACGACATCAGCTCCAAAGGACCCGTCACGCAGTCAGTGGGGGGCCTGCCGTGGTCGGGACGGTGTTGCCGTCCGCGTCGGTCCGAGCGGTCCGGCGTACTTCGGAGGCGGTCCGGCCGTCGCGGATCGCGACGGTCCGGCGGACCTGCGTGGCCACGGCGTGGTCGTGGGTGACGACCACGGCTTGGTCCGGTTGGCGGTCTGCCAGGGTGGGCGGTCTGCCAGGGTGGGCGGCCTGCCAGGGTGGGCGAGCTGCTCAGCTCGGATGACCCTCGACTTTGTCTGCGCCCTCCAGGGCGTGACGCGGGTCCGAGTGACCTCCCGGTTCACCCGGCAGGCTCTGGTCTGCCAGATCCAGGTCGGCCCGGGGTTGGTCCGGTCGGCTCGCGTGGAAAGCGACCCGGTCATGCCGAAAGGCCGGGCCCCGTGGTGGGGTCCGGCCCTTCGCTTCGTGCGTGGTGTGCTGGTGTGCTGGTGTGCTGGTGTGTGGGGTCAGCTGGTGGCGTAGCCGCGGGTGGCGATCCAGTCGGCGAGGTGCTCGACGGTGATCTGGTAGGCGGCCTGGTTGGGGTCGGCGGAGTCGGCGATGGTGACGGTGTTGCCGTTGTCGCGGTAGCCGACGACGCTGATGTAGTGCCCGCCCTCGTAGGAGTGGGTGACACCGTCGGTGTCGGTGCTGGTGCCGGCGATGTTCGCGACCACGGCCCGGCCGTCGTCGACGGTCTTGACGATGTCGGCGCGCAGCGTGTCGGTCTGCTTGCCGTCAGCGTCGGGGGTGCTGATCTCCACCGACCGGTAGGCGTCGTTCTTGCCTG
>NZ_JAKKFF010000209.1 GCF_022229015.1 Micromonospora foliorum | reverse complement strand
CGTGAAGCTCACTGGGGAGGTGGATGCAGGCGTGAGTGTGGACTGTTATGGTTTGTGTTTCGAGCAGAGGACGGCAGCGGCGGGAAGGCCGCGAGACTGGCGTTCCGACGTGTGCGCTTCCGACCTCGCCGCAGGTGGCGGATTCCAGGTGCGGGTCTACGTCAACGGTACGTAGATGACCTCTGCCGGTGGCGGCCCGGCTGGCGCTCTGCGCGCCGCTGGCCGAGTCGTGGCCACCGGTCGACCCGGCCGGGCTGGTGCGGCTACCGACGCCGACGGTGACCCGGGACGCCGAGGGCTTCACCGCCGAGGTGCTGACCGTGGACCACTTCGGCAACGTCCAACTGGCCGCACCGGCCGAGCTGCTCGATCCGCTGCCGGCCACACTCCGGGTGGCTGCGCCCGGACCGGCGCCGGCCCGTGCGGCGGTGCACGGGCGGACCTTCGGCGACGCCCCGGCCGGTGGCCTGGTGGCGTACGTCGACTCGGCCGGTCTGGTCGCGGTCGCGGTCAACGGCGGACGGGCCGCCGACCTCCTTCCGGCGTCTCCGGGGGACCTCCTGCGGGTATCGGGCTGATGTTCGACTGTGGAATGCTTCTCCGGTGGGTGAGCATGTGGTTCCTGTGGGCTGTCCCTGCTGTGCATCCCGGACCGGCGGGGGGACCTGCCCCGTCTGTTTCTGGACCGACGACGGCCAGACCGACGCCGACGCCGACGCGGTGCGGGGTGGCCCCAACGGCGACCTGAGCCTCACGCACGCCCGCCTCAACTACGCCGTCTACGGTGCCAGCCACCCGCGCTACCAGGACATGGTGCGCGCGGCTCGCCCCGACGAGCGCCCCTGACGCTGAGGCGACGCCCGAGGGGGCGAGCGTGGCTCAGCAGACCGGCACGCTGCCGCCGTACACGCTGGAGATGTACGCGTGGCTGACGTACTGGCCGCTGGCCAGGCGGTTCCAGCGGGTGGTGGTGCGGTAGGGGCCGGCGACCGACTGACCGGTGACATAGCACTGGATCGGTACGTGGGCCAGCCGGGCGGCGAGGCCACGGGTCGCGTACGACGTGCTGGCCCCGGTGCGGATGTTGAGCGGCCCGTCACCGACCACGCCGCGCGGCCCGCCTCCGGTCCACAGATAGGCGACGTCCACCCAGGCGTTGGTGGTCAGCCTCAGCCCGTCCCAGAACGTGCCGTCGGCCAGGTCGATGCCGGCCGGGTTGAGCACGGTCCGCCCGAACTGGTCCCGTCCGCCGTTGTAGCCGGACTGGTACGCGGCCTGCGCCTGGGGCCGGCCCTGCGGCAGGTTCTTCCAGTTCTCCCGGACCGACGAGGGGTTCCAGTAGTCGTCGCGGGTGTTCCACGGCCCGACGTCCCACACCGGCGCGTACTCGCAGCGGGAGCCGCTGGTGGTGCAGACCCGCACGGTGTAGTCGCCGGTGTTCAGCGGGGAGAGACCCCGCCGCGACGGCAGCGCCGCGAAGTGGTCGCGGGGTTGCACGGTGCGGCCGTTGGCGGTCAGCTCACCGACCAGCCCGATGCGGGTGGCGTACACCCGGTAGGTGCGGCCCGGTGTGGCGGCGGACACGGCGGCGTTCGCGTCGGCGGTGAGCCGCACGCCCCGTACCGTCGCCGTGGCGCCGCGCTCGGGGGCGGTGAGCACCACCCGGGTCTGCACCCGGGTGACCGGCCGGTCGAAGACCACGCCGGCGGTGGCGGCCCGCCACTCCGTCCAGCCGGCGGCCCGCCAGCCGCGGACCTGCGCCTCCACGGTCGCCCCGGTCGGGACGGCGGCGCTGATCTCGGCGCTGAC
>NZ_JAKKFF010000208.1 GCF_022229015.1 Micromonospora foliorum | reverse complement strand
TCAACCCGGCAAGCGGCAACACCGTCACGATCAACTTCAGCTCGACCTCCACCCGCTACGTCCGGATCACCATCACTGCGAACAGCGGCTGGCCGGCCGGGCAGCTCTCCGAGCTGGAGGTGTACGGCAGCGGCGGCACCACCCCCGACACCACCGCGCCGAGCGTTCCGGGCAACCTCTCGTACACCCAGTCCGGCACCACCATCAGCCTCAACTGGGTCGCGTCGACCGACAACGCGGGCGGCAGCGGCATCGCCGGCTACGACGTCTACCGCAACGGCGTGTTCCTCCAGTCCATCGGCAACGTGACCACCTTCAACGACACCCAGCCGGCCACGGCGACCGTGTCGTACCACGTCCGGGCGCGCGACGCCGCGGGCAACCTCTCCGGCAACAGCAACACGGTGACCCGTACCGGCAGTGGTGACACCACCGCGCCGAGCGTCCCGGGGACGCTGTCGCACAGCACGTCGGGCAGCACGATCACGCTCAACTGGGGGGCCTCCACGGACTCCGGTGGCAGCGGGCTCGCCGGCTACAACGTCTACCGGGGCGGCAGCCTGATCGCGACGCTGGGCACCGTGCTCACCTATCAGGACACCCAACCGGCGACGGCGACCGTGTCGTACTACGTCCGCGCCCGCGACGGCGCCGGCAACCTCTCCGCCAACAGCAACACCGTCACCCGGACCGGCAGCAACCCGCCCGCCTGCACCAACGTGGCGCAGGGCAAGAGCATGACGGCGAGCGGCTCCACCTTCAGCTTCACCCCTGACAAGGCGAACGACGGGCAGCTCACCACCTACTGGGAGGGCGCGGCGAGCTACCCGCAGAACCTGACCGTGGCGCTGGGCGCGAACCACTCCGTCTCCGGTGTCACCGTGAAGCTCAACCCGGACCCGGCCTGGGGCACCCGTACCCAGACCATCCAGGTCCTCGGCCGCGACCAGGCGTCGTCCACGTACACCAGCCTGGTGTCGGCGGCGGCCTACCAGTTCGTCCAGGGCACCAACCTGGTGACCATCCCGGTCAGCGCGACCACCGCGGACGTGCAGTTGCGGTTCACCGGCAACACCGGTGCCCCGTCCGGCCAGGTCGCCGAGCTTGAGGTGTGCGGTACGCCGGCGCCCAACCCGGACCTGGTCGTCAGCTCGGTGACCTGGTCGCCCACGTCGCCCAGCGAGGTCTCCCCGGTCACGCTCTCGGCCGTGGTGCAGAACATCGGCTCGGCGTCCGCCGGTGCGACCACTGTGAACTTCAGCCTGGCCGGCGCGGTCGTCGGCAGCGCGTCGGTGGGCGCGCTCGCCGCCGGCGTCTCGACCACGGTGTCGTTCAACGCCGGTACCCGGCCGATGGGCAGCTACGCCGTCTCGGCCGTGGTCGACCCGGCGAACACGATCGTCGAGCAGAACAACGGCAACAACAGCTTCACGGCCGCGTCGCCGCTGGTGGTGGCGCAGGCCCCGGGCCCCGACCTGCAGGTGCTCAGCATCGCCTCGAACCCGTCGAACCCGGCCGTCGGGGCGTCCGTCACCTTCACCGTGGCGGTCCGCAACCGCGGCACCACCGCGACCGGCGCGACCACTGTCACCCGGCTGGTGGCGGGCAGCACCACGCTCAACACCAACACCGCCTCGATCGCCGCCGGCGCGACGGTAAGCGTGGCCGTCAGCGGTAGCTGGACCGCCACCAGCGGTGGCGCCACCATCACCGCCACCGCCGACGCCACGAACGTGGTCACCGAGACCAACGAGACCAACAACGCGTTCAGTCAGTCGATCGTGGTTGGCCGTGGGGCTGCCGTCCCGTACGTCTCCTACGAGGCGGAGGCCGGCCGTTACCAGGGCACGCTGCTCGAGGCCGACCCGCTGCGCACCTTCGGGCACACCAACTTCGCCAGCGAGTCCTCCGGTCGCAAGTCGGTACGGCTCGCCAGCACCGGCCAGTTCGTCGAGTTCACCTCGGCCAACCAGGCCAACTCCATCGTGGTGCGCAACTCCATCCCGGACGCGCCCGGTGGCGGCGGCATCGAGGCGACCATCAGCCTCTACGTCAACGACGTCTTCTCCCGGAAGTTGACCCTGTCGTCGAAGCACAGCTGGCTCTACGGCAACACCGACGGGCCGGAGGCGCTGACCAACACCCCGCAGGCCGACGCCCGGCGGCTCTTCGACGAGTCGAACGCGCTGCTGGCGCAGTCGTACCCGGCCGGCACCCGGTTCAAGTTGCAGCGCGACTCGGGTGACACCGCCTCCTTCTACGTCATCGACATGATCGACCTGGAGCAGGTGGCACCGGCGGCGAGCCAGCCGGCCGGTTGCACCTCGATCACCTCGTACGGTGCGGTCCCGAACGACGGGCTCGACGACACCGCCGCCATCCAGCGGGCGGTGACCGACGACCAGAACGGCGTCATCAGCTGCGTGTGGATCCCCGCCGGGCAGTGGCGGCAGGAGCAGAAGATCCTGACCGACGACCCGCTGAACCGGGGTACGCACAACCAGGTCGGCATCAGCAACGTCACCATCCGGGGCGCCGGCATGTGGCACTCGCAGCTCTACACCCTGACCGAGCCGCAGAACGTGGTGGGCGGCATCAACCACCCCCACGAGGGCAACTTCGGCTTCGACATCGACAAGAACACCCAGATCTCCGACATCGCCATCTTCGGCTCCGGTCGGATCCGCGGCGGTGACGGCAACGCCGAGGGCGGCGTCGGACTGAACGGTCGCTTCGGCACCGGCACCCGGATCAGCAACGTCTGGATCGAGCACGCCAACGTGGGCGTCTGGGTGGGCCGCGACTACGACAACATCCCCGACCTGTGGGGGCCGGCCGACGGGCTGGAGTTCACCGGCATGCGGATCCGCAACACGTACGCCGACGGCATCAACTTCAGCAACGGCACGCGCAACTCGCGGGTGTTCAACTCGTCCTTCCGCACCACCGGTGACGACGCGCTCGCCGTCTGGGCCAACCCGTACGTCAAGGACCGCAACGTCGACATCGCCCACGACAACCACTTCGTCAACAACACCATCCAGTTGCCCTGGCGGGCCAACGGCATCGCCATCTACGGCGGCTACGACAACTCGATCGAGAACAACCTGATCTACGACACCGCCAACTACCCGGGCATCATGCTGGCGACCGACCACGACCCGCTGCCGTTCTCCGGCACGACGTTGATCGCCAACAACGGCCTCTACCGCACCGGCGGCGCCTTCTGGAACGAGGACCAGGAGTTCGGTGCCATCACCCTCTTCCCGGCCACCAGGGACATCGTCGGGGTCACGATCCGCGACACC
>NZ_JAKKFF010000207.1 GCF_022229015.1 Micromonospora foliorum | reverse complement strand
CATCGACGGCCTACTCTTGACGACGCTGTTGCCCCTGGTCGGCTTCGTAGCCCTGACCGCGGGCAACGCGTTCTTCGTCGCGGCCGAGTTCGCCCTGGTCACGGTCGACCGGGCGGAGATCGACCGGCGGGCCGCCGCGGGCGACCAGGCCGCCCTGACGGTACGCGCGGCGTTGCGCGAACTCTCCTTCCAGCTCTCCGGGGCGCAGCTCGGCATCACCATCACCGCGCTGCTCACCGGCTACCTGGCCGAGCCGGCCCTGGCTCGGCTCTTCACCCCGCTGCTGCGTCCGCTGGCCGGAGGCAGCACCGAGCGGCTCACCCCGTTCATCGCGTTGGCCCTGGCCACGCTGATCTCCATGCTCTTCGGCGAGTTGGTGCCGAAGAACGCGGCCCTGGCCCGGCCCATGCCGGCGGCGTTGGCCACGGCCGGCCCGATGCACACCTTCTCCCGGACGTTCGGCTGGGTGATCCGAGGGTTGAACGGCTCGGCGAACCGGCTGGTCCGGGCGCTCGGCGTGGAGCCGCAGGAGGAGTTGGCCAGTGCCCGCTCACCGGAGGAGCTGGGCCTGCTGGCGGGCATCTCGGCGCGGGCCGGCGCACTGCCCACGGACACCGCGATGCTGCTGCGTCGCACCATCCGCTTCGGTGACAAACGGGCCGCGGAGGCGATGACCCCCAGGGTGGACGTGGTCGCGCTGCGCGTCACGGCCACCGTCGCCGAGCTGCTGGAGGAGTCGCGGCGGACCGGGCGGACCCGGTTCCCGGTGTACGAGGAGACCCTGGACCTGGTGACCGGTGTGGCCGGTGTGCCCGACGCGCTGGGCGTGCCGCTGGCCGACCGCGCGTCGACGACCGTCGGCTCGGTGGCCCGCGAGCCGGTGTACGTGCCGGAGAGCCTGAACCTGGACGGTGTCCTGGCCGCGCTGAAGCAGGCCGGGGCCGACCTGGCCATCGTGGTCGACGAGTACGGCGGCACGGACGGCGTGGTGACCGTGGAGGACCTCGTCGAGGAGCTGGTCGGAGAGATCGCCGACGAATTCGACCCGGCGAGCGTGGACGACGACGGGTCGGCCGAGCTGACTGTGCCGGGCGGTGAGCGCACCGTGCTGGTCGACGGTGTGCTCCGCTCCGACGAGTTGGCCGAGCAGACCGGTTTCCGGCTGCCCGAGGGGCCGTACGAGACATTGGCCGGGTTCCTGATGGCCCAGCTCGGGCACATCCCGCTGGCCGGCGAGACGGTCGAGACGGAGGGCTGGGAGTTCACAGTGGTCGAGGTGGAGCGGCACCGGATCGAGCAGGTCCGGGTGTTGCGCCCGGCGGATCCGGACGACGATGACTGAGCTGCTGGTGACGGTGCTGTTGCTGCTCGGCAACGGGTTCTTCGTGGGCAGCGAGTTCGCGCTCATCGCGTCCCGCCGGACGGTGATCGAGCCGCTGGCCGCCGGGTCGAAGCGTGCCCGCTGGGCGTTGTCGGCGATGAACCAGATCCCGTTGATGATCGCTGGCGCGCAGCTCGGCATCACGGTCTGTTCGTTGGGTCTGGGCGCGATCGCCGAACCGGCGCTGGCTCACCTGCTGGAGCCGCCGTTCCACGCGGCCGGCCTGCCGGAGCGGGCGGTGCACCCGGTGGCGTTCGTGCTGGCGCTGGGCGTGGTGGTCTTCCTGCACACGGTCGTCGGCGAAATGGTGCCGAAGAACATCACGCTGGCTGGTCCGGAGGTCTCCGCGCTCTGGCTCGGCCCGGCGATGTTGGCGTTCTGTGTGGCCACCAAACCGTTGTTGCTCGCGATGAAATGGGCGGCCCGACGGGTGCTCGCGTTCTGGCGGATCGAGGCGTCCGAGGCGGTGAAGACGGTGTTCACCGCCGAGGAGTTGGCCGGGTTGGTTTCCCAGGCACGGACCGAGGGACTGCTCGACGCGGAGCAGCACGCGCGGATCACCGGCGCGCTGGCCCTGCACGCACGGACGGCGGCGGACGCGCTGCAACCGTGGTCGACGGTGGTGACGGTGGCCGAGGACGTCTCGCCGGCGTCGTTGGAGGTGCTGGCGACCCGGACCGGCCGGTCCCGGTTCCCGGTGGTGCAGCGGTCGACCCGTCGGGTGCTCGGCTTCGTGCACGTCAAGGACGTGCTCGGGTACGCCGGGCAGGGGCGCCGGTCCCCGGTGCCGGCCGACGTCTACCGGCCGCTGGCGGTGGTGCCGCCGGAGCGTACGTTGGCCGATCTGCTGCTGGCGATGCGCCGCGAGCGGAGGCACATGGTGCTGGTCAGCGACGGGCGTCGGCCGCTCGGTGTGGTCACTCTTGACGATGTATTGACCGCAATCGTTGGTTGATGGACCAATACCCTTGGTGTGCAAGCGGTTGCACGACAGTGATGGTTACCGCGCTCACCTTGATTACCGCCCCGAGCTTCCCTAATGTGGGGCACCGACCGCTGTGGGTCGTCTGCCTCGGCCCTTCCCTCACGCGAGGCGCCCGGCGGTCGGTTGCAAAGGAGTCGGTGCCGGTGGCAACCATGCCCCCTCATCGTCACGACCTGAATGCGTCTGCTCGCTCTGGCGGCCTGCGCCGCGCCGCGCACCGGGTGTTGATCCTGGTCGCCGCGGCGGCGGTCGGCGCCGGTCTGCTGACCGCGCCGGCACATGCCGCGCCCACGGTCGACGAGATCGAGGCGCAGATCGACAAGAAGTGGGAGCAGTTGGAGCCCACCATCGAGCAGTACAACAAGGTCCGGGCGCAGCTGAAGGTCAACCGACAGAAGTCGGCGGACCTGCAGAAGAAGATCGAGCCGCTGGCGCTGCAGAGCGAAATGGCGCTCAACCGGGTCGGTGACCTCGCCTCCCGCTACTACATCTCGGGCCCGTCCCACGACATCGGCGCGCTGCTGGTCAGCGCCAAGCCGGACACGCTCACCGAGCAGCTCACCATCCTCGACCGGCTCGCTTCGCAGGAGCGCAAGCAGGTCGAGGGTGTGCTGGCCGTGCGGGCCAAGTACGACGGCGAGAAGCAGAAGCTGGACGCGCTGATCGTCACCCAGACCAAGCAGCAGAACGAGCTGGCGGCCAAGAAGAAGCAGATCGACGCCGAGATCAAGCAGCTCGAGGCGTCGATGCCCAAGACCACCGTCAAGACCGCGGCCTGCCCGACGATCAACGGAGTGGTCAGCGCGGCCGCTCGCACCGCGATCAGGACCGCCTGCGGAAAGGTCGGCAAGCCGTACGTCTGGGGTGCCACCGGCCCGAACTCGTTCGACTGCTCGGGGCTGACCCAGTACGCGTACAAGGCGGCGGGGATCTACCTCACCCACCACACCGGTGACCAGTGGAATGAGGGCAAGGCCGTTTCGCGAGCCGACGCCCGGCCCGGTGACCTGGTCTTCTTCTTCTCCGGCCTGAGTCACGTCGGGCTGTATCTGGGCAACAACACAATGGTGCACGCGCCACGTGCCGGTAAACCGGTGCAGGTGTCCAGCATCAACACCATGCCTGTCGCCGGGTTCCGTAGACCCGGCTGATCCACCTCGCGCGACACGACGGCCCCCGGTCACCGACCGGGGGCCGTCGTGGTTCTCAGCCGGGCGCGCCCATCGGGGACGGCAACAACTGCACGTCGGCGAGGTCGACGTACATGATCCGGTGGCCGAACTGGATCTGCGCGTACCGGTTCTCGCCGCGAATCACCGTCCAGTCGCCGGGTGAGGAGCCGTCGAACGTGCTGGCCCGGTAGTACTCGCCGGCCAGCACCGCGCCGACGGCGTACCGCTGCCCGGCGGCCAGTGTGTACTGCAGCGGCGAGATCGCCTGGTAGGGCACGCCTTCCGGGTACGCCGCCTGCTCCGGGTAGGCCCGTCCGTAGACCGGAACGGTGGTCCGTCCGGGCTTCGGCGTGGCCACCACGCCGACGGTCCAGCTGGCGGTCGGGGCGGACGCCGGGTTGTGGAACCAGGCCCGCTGCCCGAGATACCAGATCGCCGTCCAGTCGCCCTGCCGGCCGGCCAGCGCGTAAGTCTGCCCGGCGGACGCCCGGGCCCCGTGGTCCGAGACAACCATCGTGTTCGGGGTGCCGTCCGGCCGGAGCGCGATGTCGTTGACCAGCGGCGCGTCCGCGGACGGTGCGCTTCTCAGCACCACCGCCGAGGAGCCCCGCGGCGCGCAGGGCACGCCCGCGGTGACGCAGCCGGTGAACGCCGGCTGGTTGGTGGCGTAGTCCGGGTCGATCCGGACCAGCCCGCTGGCCGGGGTGCTGGTGTCCAGTCGAGGGGCGTGCAGCAGGTCGAAGTAGTGCGTCCAGTCCCAGTACGGGCCCGGATCCCAGTGCATCCCCCGCACGTTCGAGGCGATGGTGCCGGGCACGTTGTCGTGGCCGATGATGTGCTGGCGGTCCAGTGGGATGCCCAGCCGCAGCGCCAGGTGCCGGACCAGCTTCGCCGAGGTCCGGTACATCGCCTCGGTGTACCAGGTGCCCTGCGCCGCGAAGCCCTCGTGCTCCAGACCGATCGACTTCGCGTTGACGTACCAGTTGCCGGCGTGCCAGCCGACGTCCTTGGTCCGCACGTGCTGGGCGATGTGCCCGTCGACCGAGCGCAGCGAGTAGTGCCAGCTCACGTAGGTCGGATCCTGGACGAGTTGCAGGGTCGTCGCCCAACTCGCCTCGGTGTCGTGGATGACGATGTACTCGATCTTCTGCCGCGCGGGCCGGTCGGAGAGGTCGTGGTTGCCGTAGTCCCCGTCGCCGAACGCCTCGTAGGGTGCCGGGATCCACTCGCAGGAGAGGGTCAGGGGGCACTCCACCCCGTCCGGGCGGGCCAGCCGGCGCAGGCCCAACCGGTCCAACCAGGAACGCTCGGGCCGCACCTCGCTGGCCGGCAGGGTGACCCGCTGGCCGTCGTCGGTCACCCGGGACTCGCCAGCACCGATGGTGGTGAAGACCTCGTCGGCGAAGGCCGCCGCGGCGTCGGCGCTGTCCGCGCCCGAGTAGCGGGCCACCGCGCCGTACCAGGCCGCCGGGTCGGTGTCCGCGCCCACCGGCGCGCCCAGATCCCTCTGGTACGCGCTCAGCAGCGCGGCCCCACCCCGGATGTTGAGGCCCACGTCGGTGCGCAGTGCCTCGGGGGCGGCGCCGGTCAGCGAGGCGGCGGCGTCCACGGTCTGCAACGCGGCG
>NZ_JAKKFF010000206.1 GCF_022229015.1 Micromonospora foliorum | reverse complement strand
GGCCGACAGCGCTGTCGCGCCGGGGCCGGCGGCCGGCGGCACCGGCCGGCAGGAGAGCGCCCCGGGCTCGTCGGTCAACACCTCGGCGGCGGTACGGGTCACGAACACACTGAGCCGATCCACCTGCTCCGGAGTGCGCGGCGCCTCGTACCACCAGCCCTCGTCACCGGTTGGGCGGTGCCAGCCGAGCGCGGCCAGGCGTGCCTCGTCGTGGCCGGGGCAGACCACCCGCACCACCTGGCGGCGCACCAGCAGCCGGATCCCGCGCGGACCGGCGGAGAGCTCCAGGTCGGTGTCCCGGTCGCAGCGGGCCACGGTGTCCCGCAGCCGAGCGGCGATCTCCGGCCAGGTCGGCGACGGCGGCGTCACGCCGGTGCGCCCGGCAGGCGGTCGTCCAGCCGCCCGAGCCGGGCCACGGTCTCCTCCAGCCGGCCCAGCGCCGAGAAGTCCCCCGGTGTGCCGAACAGGTCACCGAGCCCCGCGCCGAGCGCCACGTCCAACCCCTCGGTGTGCTCGTCGACGTGCCCGGAGGCGACCTCACGAGCCCGCCGGTACGCGTCGAGCACCAGCTCGGCCACCCCCTCGGTGCCGAGGCGGAGGGCGGCGGGCGCGAGGGTGAGGCCGGTCAGCGCGCCGGTGGCGTCGACAGTCGCCGAGACCAGCCCGCTCTCGTCGGCCGCGGTGCCGGACAGCTCGGCCAGGTCGTCGCGGAGGCCCGCGAACCGGCGCTCGATGTCGGCGATCCGCCCGGCGAGCGCGTCGAACGCGGACGTCGGGTCCGTCATGAGATTCCTCCCCGTGGATCCTGCGACCGGGTGGTGCCCGGCGGCCGGGAGATCGTATCGTCGGTGCGCTCGACTCATGGGGGAGGAACGGCATGCCACCGGATATCGAAGTCGACGTGCAGGCGGTCCGTCGACTGGAGACAGCCGCCAAGCAGGTCGCCAGCTCGCTCGCCGCGCTGGAGGGGCAGATCGTCTCGGCCGGCGACGTGCCGGCGGACGCCTTCGGCCACCTGCCGTTCGCCAGCGACATGCTTCGCGACAAGTACGCCGAGCAGGTCACCGGCGGCAAGGAGCTGTTCGCCGCCGCGAACGCCGCGTTCGGCCGGGTCGCCACGGCGCTGGCCGACACGGTCGAGGCGTACGAGCTCAACGAACGGGACCTCGACGCCGGGTTCAAGGCCATCCAGTCGGGTCTGCCCGGATGAGCGGCCCGGCCGGCAGCGCCGTCCAACTGTGGAACGGCCTCGACAGCGCGCTCTCCGGGGTGCAGGACGCCGTCGACAGTGTCTGCCGGACCCTGGCGTGGCCGCTGATCCAGCTCGTCGACCTGGTCGACGGCGAGCCCGCGGTGCTGCGGGCGAAGGCCGCCGAGTGGGACGCGCTGGCCGCGCAGGTGCGCGACCTGGCGCAGGGGCACCGCGGGACGCGGGAGTCCGCGCAGGCCGGGTGGCGCTCACCGTCCGGTGTGGCGTACGGCCAGCGGCTGGCCGAGGTGGAGCAGCAACTCCTCGACGTCGCCGAGCAGTTCGCCGCGACCGCGGAGTACCTGCGCGGTGTCGCCGACGGCCTGCAGACCGTGCACGACGTGCTGGTGGACCTCTGCGTGGAGTTCGTGAACTTCCTCCTGGTCACGCTGGTGACGGCGTTGCTGATGGCCCCGGTCACCATGGGCGCGTCCTGGGCCGCCGGCGTGGGCGTGGCCGTCACCAGGGGCCTGATCGTGGTCACCCGGATGCTGAAGGTCATCCGACCGCTCGCCGTGCACCTGCAGAAGGTCATCCGCCTGCTCCAACGGGTTCTGCTGTACCTGCGCAAGCTGCGCACGCACCTGGACAAGCTGGTCGACATGCAGAAGGCGCTGCGCACCGGCAAGAAGTACGCCGACAAGCGCCGCGCCGCCGGCAAGCTCGACAAGTGGCACCACAAGTTCCTCGACCCCACCAAGGGCACCTACAAGCTGGGCAAGTCCGGTTCCCCGTTCGACATGGGCGCGCTCGACCGGGCCGCCGCGCTGCGGACGCACGGGGTCGCCGACGGCGCGCGGGTGATCGCCCGGGACTGGGCGACCCACCTGCCGTGGAACGTGCCGAACTCGGTCGTCCACGGTGTCACCTGGGGGACGGTCGCGTTGACCAGCGGGCTCTCCGTTCCCGGCAGTGAACAGGTCGGCGACCAGATCGACCAGGCGGTGCAGGGCGGCGCGGACTGGATCGACCAGAATGTCTTCGGGCAGCCGCCAGCAGGCCAGCCGGCGGGCCGCTAGGGAGGCGACGGGTGATGTCAGGGGAGCGGGGTCGGCTGGGTCGGTTCACCGACGCGGTGCTCGGCGGCGCGCGGGCCGCCCGGGACAAGGCCCGTGAGCTGCGGGACGAGTTCCGTACCAGCGACGAGCCGGAGCGGGCCCTGGTGGCGCCGCTGCTGGCCGGGCAGGATCTCCGCTACGTGGGGCTCGGACCGGTGCGCCTGTCGCAGACCCACCAGGCCGGTCGGCAGCTCGCCGACGAGGTCGGCGCCGAGTTGGCCGACGCGCTCGACCCGAAGGCGCTGTTCGGGCTGCTCAACATCGTCAACCCGGTGGTCTGGGTCGACGCCGTGCTGACGCCGGTGCGGCTGGCCGCGGGTGTGCTGCTGCTGCCGGGCAAGGCCGGCGCCATCGCCGCCGGTGTGCCGGAGTTGGCCGCGCCGGAGCCCGGCCTGCCCCACCAACCCGCCCAGCGGGAGCCGATCCCGCTCACCGAGGAGCAGGAGGCGTTCCGGGCGCTGTTCCGGCTGAGCCAGTACCGGCCGCTGGCCGACCAGCTCGCCGAGATCGCCTACCGCCGCCGGTACGTCTTCAGCGGCGACCTCGCCACCCTCGCCGGCAGCCTGCTGCTCTTCCTGGAGCGTTACAGCGGCACCCCGCTGGCGGTGACCGACACCCACCTGCACCTGCTGCGGATGGGCCCCCGCCCGGACGCCGACCGACCCGACCGGCGTCAACCGCGGGTGCTGTGGAGTGTGCGCCGCGACCGGGTGGCCCGGGTCGACTCCGAGCGGGGCGCGAGCGGGCTCGTGCAGCTCGCCTCCACGATCGTCTTCGACGACGGCTCGTGGATCCGGCTCACCCAGCCCGCGCTGCGCGACGACCAGTCGCGCTTCCTGACCGCGATCCAGGACCTCCCCGGCCAGCGCCCCCAGCCGTGACCCGGCGCGCGCCCAGCGGTGACCCGGCGCGCTGCCCAGCGGTGACCCTTCGCGCTGCTCAGCCGTGACCCTTCGAGCTGCTCAGCGGTGACCCGGCGGGCCGGTCAGCCGTCGCGTTCGGGGTAGCCGACCGGCACCGCGGAGACGTCGTCCAGCGCGGTGGTGATCTCCTCGGGCAGGGTGATCCGTTCCACCTGGAGCGCGCCGAGCAACTGACCCACCGTGCGGGCGCCGAGGATCGGCGCGGTCACGCCGGGTCGATCCCGGATCCACGCCAACGCCACCTCCAGCGGCGACACCCCCAGCCCACCGGCCGCGGTCGCCACCGCCTCCACGATGCTGGAGCAACGCGGCTCCAGGTACGTGGCGACGAACCGTTCGAAGTGCGGCGACGCGGCCCGGGAGTCGGCCGGACGGCCGTGCCGGTACTTGCCGGTGAGCACCCCCCGGCCCAGCGGCGACCAGGGCAGCACGCCGAGGCCCAGCGCGTCGCACGCGGGCAGCACCTCCCGCTCCACGCCCCGCTCCAGCAGCGAATATTCCACCTGGGACGCGACCACCGGCGCCCGCCCCGGCCAGGCGGTCTGCCAGGCGGCGGCCCGCGCGGTCTGCCAGCCGGAGAAGTTCGACACCCCCACGTAGCGGACCTTGCCGCTGGCCACCGCGTGGTCCAGGGCGGCCAGGGTCTCTTCGAGGGGGGTGTCCGGGTCGTACCCGTGCACCTGGAACAGGTCGACGTGGTCGGTGCCGAGCCGGCGCAGCGACGCGTCCAACGTGCGCAGCAGGTGCCCCCGGGAGCCGTCCCGGCGTCGGCCACTGCCGGGGCGCAACCCGGCCTTGGTGGCGATCAGCAGCTCGTCGCGGGGGACGAGGGAGCCCAGCAGCGAGCCGATCACCGACTCGGCGTCGCCGTCGCCGTACACGTCGGCGGTGTCGATCAGGTTGCCGCCCGCGTCCAGGTAACTCTTCAGCTGAGCGGCCGCATCGTCGGCGTCGGTGTCCCGGCCCCAGGTCATGGTGCCGAGCGCGAGCCGGGAAACCGCCAGCCCGCTTCGGCCGAGCGGTCGCTGTTGCATGGGTGAACCTTATTTCGAACCTGCCGCCACCGATATCCTCGCTCCCGTATCTCTGCCGGTTCTGCCGGTTCCGCCGCCCCGGGCTGCCCCGATGGAGGGGGGATCAAAGGTGTCGAGCCGGTGATCGAGTCCGTTATCGGCATTGCGTAACCTGGGGCGACCTGTGCCACGGATGGGGGAGGACCAGTGCGACTCGGGCTCAGTCTCGGATACCAGACGGCATGGAGCACACCGGCCGACCACCTGGCGCTGGCCCAGGAGGCGGACCGGCTGGGCTACTCGGTGGTGTGGGCGGCGGAGGCCTACGGCTCCGACTCGCCCAGCATGCTCGCCTGGATGGCCGGGCAGACCGAACGGATCGACGTCGGCGCCGCGGTGATGCAGATCCCCGCCCGTACGCCGGCGGCCACCGCCATGACCGCCGCCACGATCGACGCGCTCTCCGGCGGCCGGTTCCGGCTCGGGCTGGGCGTCTCCGGCCCGCAGGTGTCCGAGGGCTGGCACGGCGTGCGCTTCGCCAAGCCGCTCGCCCGGACCCGCGAGTTCGTCGACATCGTCAAGCTGGCCATCGCCCGCAAGGAGGTGGCGTACGACGGCGAGCACTACACGCTGCCGCTGCCGGACGGCCCGGGCAAGGCCCTGCGGCTGGGCTTCCACCCACCCCGCGAGCACATACCGATCTACCTGGCCGCGGTCGGCCCGAAGAACCTGGAGCTGGCCGGCGAGATCGCCGACGGCTGGCTTGCCGTGTTCTACGCCCCGGAGTTCGCCGAGGAGCAGCTCGCCTCGGTCCGCGCCGGGCGGGCCAAGGTCGGCAAGGAGCTGGCCGGGTTCGACGTGGTGCCGTCGGTGCCCGTGGTGATCGGCGACGACGTGGCCTCCTGCGCCGAACTCGTCCGCTGGTACGCCGCGCTCTACGTGGGTGGCATGGGCAGCCGGCAGCAGAACTTCTACAACCAGCTCGCCACCCGGATGGGCTACGGCGACGCCGCCCGCGAGGTGCAGGACCTGTACCTGGCGAAGCGGCAGCGCGACGCCGCCGCCGCCGTACCCATGGAGTTCATCGACCGCACCTCGCTGCTCGGCCCGAAGGAGCGCATCGCCGAGCGGATGCGGGAGTACGCCGCCGCCGGCGTCACCACGCTGTCGGTGACCCTCTTCGTGGCCGACCGGGACAGCGGTGTGCAGACCCTGCGTACCGTCGCCGAGGCTCTCGACCTCTCGGGAGTCGGCGAGTGACCTGGGTCGAGGCCATCGTCCTGGGCATCGTCCAGGGACTGACCGAGTTCCTTCCGGTCAGCTCGTCGGGGCATCTGCGGATCACCTCGGCGATCTTCTTCGACCGGGACGCCGGCGCGTCGTTCACCGCGGTCACGCAGCTCGGCACCGAAGCGGCCGTGCTGATCTACTTCGCCAAGGACATCTGGCGGATAACCCGTACCTGGCTGGTGGGCATCCGGGACAAGTCGGTCCGTTCCAGCCTCGACTACCGGATGGGCTGGTACGTGATCGTCGGCTCGATCCCCATCGGGCTGTTCGGTTTCGTGTTCAAGGACCAGATCAAGACCGCCGGGCGCAATCTGTGGGTGGTGGCGACCACGTTGATCGTGTTCGCGTTCGTGCTGGCGTTCGCCGAGTACTGGGGGCGGCAGACCCGCACCCTGGAGAACTTCCGGATGAAGGACGGCATCGTGATGGGCTTCGCCCAGGCCATGGCGCTGGTCCCCGGGGTGTCCCGCTCCGGCGGCACCCTCACCGCCGGCCTGCTGCTCAACCTGACCCGGGAGGCGGCGGCACGGTACTCGTTCCTGCTGGCCATCCCGGCGGTGGTGATGTCCGGCGTGTTCAGCCTCGGCGACGTCTTCGAACCGTCCGCCCCGGGCACGTCCGTGCCCACCGTGGCCCAGACGATTGTGGCCACCGTCATCGCGTTCGCCATCGGCTACGCGGCCATCGCGTGGTTGCTGCGCTACGTCGCCCACCACACCCTGTACGTCTTCGTCCTGTACCGGGTCGCGCTGGGCACCCTGGTCCTTGCCCTGCTGTTGACCGGCACGATCAGCGCCACCTGACCGATCTGCCGACGGCCCCCGGCCCCGCCCGCGAGCGGAGCCGGGGGCCGCATTCGTCATCCCCGCCGCCCGCGACGCCCCTGACGACCCCCGCCTCCCGCCCGGCGCTTCCCGCCCGGCGCCCGGCGCCTCCCG
>NZ_JAKKFF010000205.1 GCF_022229015.1 Micromonospora foliorum | reverse complement strand
GCGGCGGTCGAGGCGGCCCGGGCGTAGGCCGACCCGGACGGGGAGAGCGCGTGCGAAGCCGACCCGGGTTCAGGCCATGCTGAGGTGGGCTCGGCCGGGTTTGGCTCGGGCGAGTCAGATCTTGTCGAGTCGCCCTCGGGCGCGGTGCGCTCGGCGGGGCCGGAGCTCGGGGCGGTGCCGGAGCACACGGCGGGGCCGGATTCCGGGGCGGTGACCGAGCACACGGCGGGGCCGGAGCTCGGAGCCGGGACGGAGGGCGCGGCGGGGGAGTCGGGTGGCGCTGGGGACGTACCCCAGCGGCGGCTGGCGGGACGGCGGCGGGCGACGGCCGCGCCGGAGCCCGCGCCCGAACTGTCCGACGCCGAGCTGCGCGGCGCGTTGGAGGCGATCCTGCTGGTGGTCGACGAGCCGGTCAGCGAACTGGTGCTGGCCCAGGTGCTGGAGCAGCCCGCCGAGCGGGTCGGGCCGATGCTCGACGAGATCGCCGCCGGTTACACCGCGGCCGGGCACGGGTTCGAGCTGCGCCGGGCGGCCGGTGGGTGGCGGCTTTACACCCGGCCGGAATACGCTACGTACGTTGAGCGGTTCGTACTGGACGGGCAGTCCGTGCGGCTGACCCAGGCGGCGTTGGAGACGCTCGCCGTGGTCGCCTACAAGCAGCCGGTGACCCGTTCACGAATCTCAGCCATCCGGGGTGTGAACTGCGACGGGGTCATCCGTACGCTGGTCACCCGCGGCCTTATCGAGGAGTGCGGCACCGAAACGGACAGCGGGGCGTTCCTCTACCGGACCACCACGCTGTTTCTGGAGAAGCTCGGGCTGAACACCGTCGACGAGCTGCCGCCCCTCGCACCCTTCCTGCCCGACGACGTAGAAGAGCTTGCTGATGCGACCCGATAACCGTTCCCCGAAACCCGACGCGCCCGTCTACGAGGGGGCTGAGCGTCTGCAGAAGGTGCTCGCCGCCGCCGGCGTGGGTTCCCGGCGCGCCTGTGAGGACCTGATCTTCCGCCGCCGGGTCACCGTGGACGGGCGGGTCGCCAAGCTCGGCGACAAGGTCGACCCGGCCACCTCCGTGATCCACGTGGACGGGGAGCGCCTCCAGGTCGACATTCGCCTGGTCTATGTGGCGATGAACAAGCCGCGTGGGGTGGTTACCTCCATGGCGGACGACAAGGGACGCAACGAGCTGGCCGAGTTCATCGGCAACAGGGTGGAGCAGCGGGTCTACCACGTGGGGCGGCTCGACGCGGACAGTGAGGGCCTTCTGCTGCTCACCAACGACGGCACCCTCGCTCACAAGCTCATGCACCCCTCGTACGAGGTGCTGAAGACCTACCTCGCCGAGGTGGTCGGGCCGATCCCGCGCAACCTGAGCAAGCGGCTGCTGGCCGGGGTCGAGCTGGAGGACGGGCCGGTCAAGGTCGACTCGTTCAAGGTGGTGGACACTCTGGGTAAATCTGCCCAGGTGGAGCTGAGCCTGCACGAGGGCCGCAAGCACATCGTCCGACGGCTGATGGAGGAGGTCGGCCACCCGGTCACCCGGCTGGTGCGTACCTCGATCGGTCCGATCCGGCTCGGTGAACTGCGGACCGGGCGGATCCGGCGGTTGACCAACGCCGAGGTCGCCGCCCTGTTCAACGCGGTGGGTGACTGACCCCCGAGTTCGGGGTACGGCAGTCGGTAGGCTCCACCGATGGCCGGGACGCGGCCGCCCGGGTGGCGTGGGTCGCCTCTGGCGGCGTCGCGCGCGGGTTCGTTAGCGCACCCGGGCATGATTGATGACGATTGACAACCGCTTGCGGCGCCAGCACCGGGCGATCCGTGAGGTACGGGCTGAGGAGGACACGGTGGAGGAAAACGTACGGACTGGGCGATGTGTGGTCGCTGTGGACGGGCCGTCCGGTTCGGGCAAGTCCACCGTGTCGCGGCGGCTCGCCGCGAGCATCGGTGCGCGCTACCTGGACACCGGGGCGATGTACCGGGCGATCACGTGGGCCGTGCTGCGCTCCGGCGTGGACCTCACCGACGCCGCGTCGGTGGCAAAGGTCGCGGGCGAGGTCAACCTGCGCATCGGCACCCACCCGCAGGGGTACGCCGTGACCGTCGATGGGGTCGGCGTGGACGCCGACATCCGTGGCACCGAGGTGACCGGCGCGGTCTCCGCCGTCGCCGCCGTGCCGGCTGTCCGTGAGCTGCTCGTCACCCGCCAGCGCGAGATGATCGCCAATGCTGGTCGGATGGTGGTCGAGGGTCGCGACATCGGCTCGGTCGTGGCGCCGGACGCCGACCTGAAGGTCTTCCTGACCGCCTCCGAGGCGGCCCGTGCGGCCCGGCGCAGCGCCGAGGACGCCGCCGACGTGGCGGCCACTGCCGCCGACCTGGCCCGGCGGGACAAGCTCGACTCGACCCGCAAGGTCAACCCGCTGGCCCAGGCGCCCGACGCGGTGGTGCTGGACACCACCGAGCTGGGCATCGACGAGGTCGTGGCGCGGATGCGCGACCTGCTCACCGAGCGGGGCGTCGCATGAGCCGTGCGGTTGTGTCCCATGACGGTCCGGAGCGAAGCGGAGGAGCGGCATGAGCAGCGATTCAGGCGGTTGGGTCGAGCTGCGTGAGCCCGACGTCGTCGTGGAGGAACCGAGCGGCCCGCAGCCGGTGGTGGCCGTGGTCGGCCGTCCCAACGTGGGCAAGTCGACGCTTGTCAACCGGATCATCGGCCGCCGGCAGGCGGTCGTCGAGGACGTTCCTGGCGTGACCCGCGACCGGGTCCCGTACGACGCGCAGTGGAACGGCCGGGCGTTCACCGTGGTGGACACCGGCGGCTGGGAGCCGGACGCGAAGGACCGCGCCGCGGCCATCGCGGCGCAGGCCGAGACGGCGGTCGTCACCGCCGACGTGGTGCTCTTCGTGGTCGACGCGATGGTGGGCTCCACCGACGTGGACGAGGCCGCGGTGAAGATGCTGCGGCGCAGCGCCAAGCCGGTGATCCTGGTGGCGAACAAGGCCGACAACAACTCCATCGAGATGGAGGCCACGTCGCTGTGGTCGCTCGGTCTCGGTGAGCCGTTCCCGGTGTCCGCGCTGCACGGACGCGGCTCCGGCGACCTGCTCGACGCCATCCTCGCCGCGCTGCCGGAGGCACCGGCGATCGTGGAGAACCGTCCGCGTGGACCGCGCCGGGTGGCGCTGGTCGGGCGGCCGAACGTCGGCAAGTCCAGCCTGCTCAACCGGTTCTCCGGCGAGGAGCGGGCGGTCGTCGACTCGGTCGCGGGCACCACTGTGGACCCGGTGGACAGCCTGGTCGAGATCGGCGGTCAGACCTGGCAGTTGGTGGACACGGCCGGACTGCGCAAGCGGGTCGGTAAGGCCAGTGGCACCGAGTACTACGCCAGCCTGCGCACCGCTGGCGCGATCGAGGCCGCTGAGGTGGCCGTGGTGCTGCTGGACTCCAGCGAGCCGATCAGCGAGCAGGACCAGCGGATCCTGTCGATGGTGACCGAGTCGGGCCGGGCGCTGGTCATCGCGTTCAACAAGTGGGACCTGGTCGACGCCGACCGGCGGTACTACCTGGACAAGGAGATCGACCGGGAGTTGCGCCGCATCCCCTGGGCGATCCGGCTGAACCTGTCGGCGATGACCGGCCGTGCCGTGGACAAGCTGGCCCCGGCCCTGAACAAGGCGTTGGCCAGCTGGGAAACCCGTGTGCCGACCGCGCACCTCAACCAGTGGCTGACCGCGCTGGTGCAGGCCACCCCCCACCCGGTACGTGGTGGACGGGCGCCGCGCATCCTGTTCGCGACGCAGGCAGGCGTGGCGCCGCCACGGTTCGTGCTCTTCACCACGGGCCCGCTGGACGCCGGCTACCAGCGCTTCGTCGAGCGCAAGCTCCGCGAGGAATTCGGGTACGAGGGCAGCCCGATCGAAATCTCGGTCCGCCCGCGCAAGAAGCTCGGCCCCGGCGGCCGAGGCAAGGCGCACGGCTGACCGCTTTTGCTAGGCCGCATGCCGGATGGGCGATCCTGCCCATCCGGCATTTCCCTGTCCACCCCCACCCTCCTAGGACGCTCTAGGGGTTGTGCGGTGGCTCGTTGTGGGTGGTTCGGCTGCGTCACGACGCCGGTGGGGCCTGTGCGGACGACCCGGAGCTGCTGCGCTAAGCTGTACCGGCTGCCGCGGGGGAAACCACGCGGGGGCGGGACGTGGCGCAGCTTGGTAGCGCACTTGACTGGGGGTCAAGGGGTCGTCGGTTCGAATCCGGCCGTCCCGACGCAGGTCAGAGGGTTGATCCGGAACTCGGATCGGCCCTCTTGGCGTTCTGGGGACCAAGATCGGTCAAGTTGGCGGTGGCTGGCGCTCCTTGACCGTTGGTCAAGTCTCAAGTGTCCAGCCGGATGGCTGCCGAATCGTTCACTTCTGGATCAGAAAGCGGCGCGAGCGCGGTGCCGCTCGCGCGGTCTGCCCTGCGGGCGGCCTTCGGCCGTTCTCGGCGCCCGCAGCGCTACATGCCGTCGTCCCGAATTCGGTAAGCAGCGGCGAGGTTGTTGCGCGACGTCAGCGTTTTCGGGTGTTCGTCACCCAGCACTCGCTCACGTACGGCCAGCGTCGCCTCGTACAACGGGATCGCCTCACTCAACCGCCCAGCCGCTTTATGGGCGTAGGCCAGGTTGTTGCGCGATGTCAGCGTGTCCGGGTGTTCGTCACCTAGCACCCGCTCATACGCGGCCAGCGTCGCCTCGTACAACGGGAGATCGGAAGCGCCGAGTT
>NZ_JAKKFF010000204.1 GCF_022229015.1 Micromonospora foliorum | reverse complement strand
ACCCGCTCGACGCCACTCCACTCACCTCGCCAACCCCAACCTGCACCAAGCTCCAACCCCCCCCCCCCACCAACCCACCCACGTTGCTCGTGAAGTTCTTGCCCCGACACGCCGAGGCAGAGAGCAATAACTTCATGCTCAACGCAGGAAGGGCGGGGGGGGGGCTGGGGGGCGGAAGGGGCGGGCCGGGCGGGAAAGGCGGGGCCCGGGGGGGGGCGGCGGGAAGGCGGCCGGGTTGGGCTGGGTGCGGGAGATTAGTGGTTGGGGGGGATTACTCGGAGGTGGCCTCGGCGGCCGGTCTGGTGGGGGTTCTCGGGACGGTTCTGGTCCGGCTCCGGGGGGCGGGGGGCCGGGCGGGCGGCTTCGCGGACCGCTTCGGCCAGCGCGACCAAGTCGTCCGTGGTGGGCGGCGGCGGCTCGAACTCGCCCTCGTGCCGGACGACGTCCCAGCCCCGCGGCGCGGTGAGGCTGCGGGCGTGCGGCTCGCACAGGTCGTACGTGTGCGGCTCGGCGAACGCCGCCAGCGGGCCCACCACCGCTGTCGACTCGTTGTAGACATAGGTCAATGTGGCGACCGCTTGCCGGGGGCAGCCGTTACGGGAGCAGCGCCGTGGTGACCTCACGTGCGGCAGGGTATCTCCATTACCGGGTCCAGCGCATCGCTTCGCGTTGCGACACGCCCGTCATGGTGATCACAGTCGACCGTCCTGGGCGCGCCGCGCCACGGGAGCGGCGCTGCCGCTGGCCAGCCCGACACGGGCGCTACCCTTTGCCTCATGACGAGCCCGGAACACCGCCGCCCCGGCTCCGGCCGGCGTGCGCATCGTGACCGGCACGGGCGTGGCCTGCGCGGACGGCTGGTGCCGGCCACCGTGCCGCTGGCGCGGACCAAGGCCGAGGTCTTCGACGACCTGGTCCTGGACACCGTGGAGACGCTGGAGCGTCGGTTCGCCAAGGAGCTGGCCGGGGTCGAGTTCGCGGTGGAGGACGTCCCACCGGACCTGAACGTCTACGACTCGGATGTGCTGGAGGACGGCGAGGTCCCGTTGGCCCGGCTGCTGCCCGGCCGACCGGGTCGGCAGGAGGTGCCGCCGCGGATCGTGCTGTACCGGCGGCCCCTGGAGTTCCGGGCGATGGACCGTGAGGACCTCGCCGATCTCGTCCATGACGTGATCATCGAACAGGTGGCGAACCTTCTCGGGGTAGACCCGGACGAGCTCGCCTGAGCCAACCGCCGAGCAGAGCCAGAACCCCGAGCAGAGCCAGAACCCCGAGCAGAGCCAAAACCCCGAGCTAGAGCCAACCCCCGAGCGGAGAGTCGGGCGGCCCCCGCCGCCCCGACCTCACACCACCTGGGCAGCCCCCCGCCCAGACCTGGCACCGCTCAGGCGGCCCCCGCCTCGATCTGACACCGCCCGGGCGGCCCCCCGCCCAGAACCTGCACCGCTCAGGCGGCCCGCCGCTTCAACTTGCGCCGCTCCCGCTCGGAGAGCCCTCCCCAGATGCCGAACCGCTCGTCGTGCCCCAGAGCGTATTCGAGGCACTCGGTCTTGACCTCGCAACGCGAACAGATCCGCTTCGCCTCGCGGGTCGAGCCGCCCTTCTCGGGAAAGAACGCCTCGGGGTCGGTCTGCGAGCACAACGCCCGCTCCTGCCACTCCGGCGCGTTTCCGAGCAGGTCGGCCACCTCAAGCTGGCCGTCCATCAAATGCCTCCTTGTCGCGCACCGGCGTCATCGCCGCTGCAACCCCCCACGCGAAAGGCGTGCTTGTCCGTCCGGTCCCGTTTTGTTGCGTTCCGTGCGAACAACCCCATTCAAATTACACGCGTGTAATGCGTGCGCCGTCAAGCCAAACTTGATAATGGAGTCGCCCTCCCGACACCCCCGGCCGGCCACTCGGACCGTCCAGCCTCGCAACCTGCCCTATCGATTCAGACCCCGGCCGAGTAACGCCCTCTCCGGCGAGTTGCCCGACTTTTCTGCCGTGGCGCTTCCCCGACGAGTCGCCGACCGGACGGCACCAGAGACCTCCACCCCTAAGCTGATCTTGGTGGGGGACAGGTTAACGCGGCGCGGCGCAGACTGCCCGTCGAGCTGCGGACAGCACTCGCGCCCCGTCCACATGATGGACGGGGCGCGGTGGTGAAACCGGTACGTCGAGGTCAGCCGGCGACCCCAAAACCGCTGCTGGGCCAGGCAAATTCGGCTATCGCTCCACCATGGACAGAAATCGTGCCGGCGGGCGTACTATCGTCCCACCAGACGGTATAGATCCCGCTCGGCAGATCGGGATAGAGCGCACTGTGGAACGAACCGTCCCGCACCCGACGTTCACGCACCGCCGAGTGGACACGCCGGTCATCGTCCCGACTGATCTCGATCTCCCGGCCGTGCAGATCCCGACCCGTGTAGACGATCAGGGCACCGGTGTCGCCGCCGAGGTCGAGGACGACGCTCCCGGTCTCCGACGGCCCGTACGCGTGCTCGTGCATCGCTCGCTCCCCGCGGCGATCAGGACGCCGCCGGCGGGTTGTTGAACCCGTCGTACGGCGTACCCAGGTAGGGGAAGTTTCCGAGGAACGGTGCGGTCACGTCGGCGGCGCTCAGCCCCGGGGTGACGGCGGCGGCCGCCGCGTCCGGTCGGAACGTCTTGTCCACGAGCGGGACGGTGACCCCGGCGATGGCCCGCAACGCGATGCTGACCACGTCGTCACCGACCCGCCGCCCGTTCGGGAACCCGGCCAGGTCGCCACCGATCACCCCGAACCGGTCCGGACGCTTCGACGGCGGGATCGCGGTGTTCAGTCGCAGCATGTCGGCCTGCACCTCGCCGGTGGCGTTGGTGAAGCCGTCGATCAGCCCGGCCGGCACGCCGGTGAGCAGGATCGCCACCAGGTCGGCTCGGGCCTTCTTCGCCTTGGCGAGTTTGTCCAGGTTGGGGAAGACGTCCGGGTAGAGCGCCGGCAGCAACGCGGCCAGCTCCGGCTGCTCGACGAACTGGGCGAACCGCTTGTCCTCCGACGGCGGCAGCGAGTTCCACAGGTCCTTCTTGGACATCGGCACGATGACCTCGTTGAACAGTGGATTGCCCAACCGCGAGACCTGGGTGAACGGGCCGGTGGAGGTGTCCGCCCCGCCCCGGTCGCCGAGCACCCGCACCTGCCGGCGCGACGCCGACGTCCACACCCCGATCACCGATGCCCGGTCGGCGGCACCGTACCGGTTGGCGCGCCGACGCACCCGCTCCAACGGCACCTGCACCGCGATGCTGTGCACGTTCATCCGGTCGGTGGCGTTGACCGGCTCCCCCTCGGCCTTGAAGATCTTCTTCCCGGCGACGTGCAGTTGCTGGAACGGCCGCAGCGTGCCGAGGTCGAAGATCGCCCCGAGGTCGACGAAGAACCCGTCGGCGCGCTGCCCGGCGAAGACCCGCTCCCCCGTGGAGAGCGAGTAGGTGGCCTGCCGCACCAGATCCGCGTACTTCGGGGTGGACAGCGGGCCGACGTTGCACGGCGGGCAGGGCAACTTGTGCGCCAGCCGGTGCTCGCGGCCGTCGGCCACCCGGGTCAGGCTGTAGAACTGCCGCCGGTTCCAGTTCTCGCTGTCAAGCGAATCGATCGGGCCGGTGTTGTAGAGAAAGCTGTTCGGATTGGTGACCTCGGTGGTGAATTCGAACCGGTAGGTGACATCCGGACGGCCGTCGCCGTCGTTGTCGATATGGATCTCGTACCGCACGTCGTCACCGAACTCGAAGAAGTTCGGGCCCCCGGAAGGGAGCTGCAACGGCACGTAGTTGGCGATCAACGTGACCGTGTCGCGTTTGTCGGGGCTGACGAACGCGTACAGGTCGGAGCTGTCGGCGACCGGATCCTTGGCTATCTCCGGGGCCTCGCGGTGGGAAGACATGACGGACCAACCTCACTGGGCGGGGACAGGATGGCGGGGCGGACGGTCGGGTCAGCGGCGGGCGGCGCGCCGCAGTCGGTCCGCCAGGCCGCGGTCGCGTACCTCGATCCGCGTCTCACCGACGAAGACGTCCATCGTTCCGGAGTCGGCGTCACGCAGGTGCACGACGATCGGTTCGTCGGCTCGACCGGCCGCGCCGGGGGCGTTCTGCGCGGCCGACAGGCCCGGCACGGTGAGCGCGGCGGCGCCGAGGGTGGCGCTGGCCGCGGCGGTCAAGGTCTGCCGGCGGGTCAGTCGCGGCCACTGCCGCTTCCGCTGATCACTGGTCATGGGCAACCTTTCCGGCGGTGGCGCGAGCGCGCCCGCGGAGACGGACGGGTCCGGTGCCGTCTCGCGACGCCGCCGGGCCCCTGAGGGGACACCGGCGGCGGTCCTCGCCACGACCGCCACCGGCACCGCGTGGTACGGCCGGTGGCGGGGAAAGGTTCGACGTCAGGGCCGGGCGTGACCGTACGCAGTCGAACGCTTGCGCGCCGGACGGCCGGCGGCCTTCGCGATGGCCCGCAACTGCTCCTCGGTACGCGCCGACCCGTTGTCGGAGCCGGCCATCCGGGAGATCGTCTCCTCCATCAGCGTGCCGCCGAGGTCGTTGCAGCCACCCTGGAGCATCGCGACCGTGCCCTCGTCGCCGAGCTTCACCCAGGAGCACTGGATGTTGTCTATCCGGCCGTGCAGCAGCAACCGGGACATCGCGTGCACCACCCGGTTCTCCCGCCAGGTCGGCCCGGGTCGGGCGATACCCGCCAGATAGATCGGCGCATTGGTGTGCACGAACGGCAGTGCCACGAACTCGGTGAACCCGCCGGTGCGGTCCTGCACCCCGGCCAGCACCCGGAAGTGCGCCAGCCACTGCCCGGGGTGGTCGACGTGGCCGTACATCATGGTGGAGCTGGACCGGATGCCCAGCTCGTGGGCGGTGCTGACCACCTCGACCCAGGCGGCGGCCGGGAGTTTGCCCTTGGTCAGCACCCAGCGCACGTCGTCGTCGAGGATCTCGGCGGCGGTGCCCGGGATGGTGTCCAGCCCGGCCTCGCGTAGCTGGAGCAGCCACTCACGGATCGGCACACCGGCTTTCGCGGCGGCGGTGACGATCTCCATGGGCGAGAACGCGTGCACGTGCATCTCGGGCACCCGGGCCTTGATGGCGCGCACGATGTCGGCGTACCCGGTGACCGGCATCTTCGGGTCGATGCCGCCCTGGAGGCACACTTCGCTGGCACCGACCGCCCACGCCTGCTCGGCCCGGTCCGCAACCTGCTCGACCGAGAGCCGGTACGCGTCGGCGTCCCGTTCACGCTGGGCGAACGCACAGAAGCGGCAGCCCACGTAGCAGACGTTGCTGAAGTTGATGTTGCGGTTGACCACGTAGGTGACGTCGTCGCCGACCGCCGCGCGGCGCACGTCGTCGGCGAGCCGGCACAGCTCGTCGAGCGCCGGCCCGTCCGCGCCGAACAACGCCAGCGCGGCGTCGGTGTGCCGGGGGTCGAGCAGCGCCGCCGGGTCGTCGGCCGCGAGCCGCAACCCGGCCGCCAGGTCACGGTCCGCACCACTCCCGGCCGGTGCCACGGGTACGCCCGCCCGGCGCGCGGTCGCCTCCGGGGTGACCTTGCCGGCGACCTCCGCCCAGTCGCCGTAGACGCTGTCGAAGTCGCCGCGCCGGTCGTCGGTGCGGCCGGTGGTGTCGATGGTGGCGTGCAGGTCGACCCGCCCGCCGAACACCTCCTCCGGCTCCTGCCAGGGCCGCCCCTGCGGCATCGCCGACTCGACCGCCATCCCCGTCGCCGGATCGGCCAGGGCACTGACGTGCGGCAACAGCCGTGGGTCGAGCCACGGGTCGCCCGCGCGGACGTACTCCGGGTAGATCGTCAGCCGCTCCCGGAGGGTGAAGCCGGCCAGCTCGCTGTGCCGGGCCAACTCCTCGATCTGCGGCCAGGGGCGCTCCGGGTTGACGTGGTCGGGGGTGAGCGGGGAGACGCCGCCCCAGTCGTCGATGCCGGCACGCAGCAGCAGGTCGTACTCGCCGGCGATGAGGTTCGGCGGGGCCTGGATCCGGGCCTTCGGGCCGAGCAGCAGCCGGGCCACCGCCACCGTGGCGGCCAGGTCGTGCAACTCCGCGTCGGGCATGCCGCGCATCGCCGTGTCCGGCTTGGCGCGGAAGTTCTGCACGATCACCTCCTGGAGGTGGCCGTACTCCCGGTGGGCGCGGCGGATCGCGAACAGCGCGTCCACCCGCTCCGCCGGGGTCTCCCCGATGCCGATCAGGATGCCTGTGGTGAACGGCACCCCGACCCGGCCGGCGTCCTCCAGCACCCGCAACCGGACCGCCGGCTCCTTGTCGGGTGAGCCGAAGTGCGGACCACCCGGCTCCGACCAGAGCCGGGTCGCGGTCGTCTCCAGCATCATGCCCATGCTCGGCGCGACCGGCTTGAGCCGTTGCAGCTCCGACCAGGACAGCACCCCCGGGTTGAGGTGCGGCAGCAGACCGGTCTCCTCCAGCACCGCGACCGCACAGGCGCGCAGGTAGTCCAAAGTCGAGTCGTAACCACGCTCGTCCAACCAGGTCCGGGCCGCCGGCCAGCGTTCCTCCGGCCGGTCACCCAGGGTGAACAGCGCCTCCTTGCACCCCTGCGCGGCACCGGCCCGGGCGATGGCCAGCACCTCGTCGCGGTCCAGGAACGGCGCCGGCAGCCGGTGCGGCACGGTCGCGAAGGTGCAGTAGTGGCAGCGGTCCCGGCAGAGCCGGGTCAGCGGAATGAAGACCTTCTTCGAGTACGTGACCACACCCGGCCGCCCGGCGTCCCGCAACCCGGCGTCGCGGATCCCACCGGCCAGCCGGAGCAGTTCGTCGAGCGCGTCTCCGCGAGCGGACAGCAGCGCGGTCGCCTCGTCGACATCCAGAGCCCGCCCGTTCGCGGCCCGGCCCAGGGCCCGCCGGACGCTCGCATCGCTCGGGCCGGATTGGGTGCGATCAACCATCCACTCACCCTATGCGCAGCGCGACGCCACCCAACCAGTCCCAGCCCGCACCGTGGGAAACGGCACCCCCGACCCCCCCCCCCCCCCGCCCCCCCCCCCCCCCCCCCCCCCCCCCCCCCCCCCCCCCCCCCCCCCCCCCCCCCCCCCCCCCCCCCCCCCCCCCCCCCCCCCCCCCCCCCCCCCCCCCCCCCCCCCCCCCCCCCCCCCCCCCCCCCCCCCCCCCCCCCCCCCCCCCCCCCCCCCCCCCCCCCCCCCCCCCCCCCCCCCCCCCCCCCCCCCCCCCCCCCCCCCCCCCCCCCCCCCCCCCCCCCCCCCCCCCCCCCCCCCCCCCCCCCCCCCCCCCCCCCCCC
>NZ_JAKKFF010000203.1 GCF_022229015.1 Micromonospora foliorum | reverse complement strand
CCGGCAGCCGGACGGGCCGCGCCCGAGCGGCGCGGCGCATGAAGAGGCACGCCGGGTCCGTGCGGCGTGTCGCGGCCGTCGGGGGCCGGGGGCTGGCGGCGCGAGTGTGCCGGGCCGCCCCTCCAAGCTCAAGGGCGCTACGCGTCGCAAGCGACGGCCCTGCGGGCCGCCCTTGACCTTGGAGCCTCTGCGACCCTCGGGCAGGAGTCGTGGGCAGGCCGATGGCCTGCCCTTACATGATGCGCGCCGCCAAACCCCCGCCCCCGACTCGTCGCTGGGTCACCCCGAGGAGTCAAGGTCCGCTTGACGGCGAGCCAGGCCGGTGGCTCGCCTCCCGAAGGGCGGGTCGGTTGCATACGGAAGGGCAACACGGGTAGTCCGGGCGTATGCGGGTCTGAGGTCTGTTGCGTCTGAACGAGCCGGAGCCATGCCCAGGTTCCTTCGGCCCGACGGTGGGGAGGCACAGTTGTGCGCATCGACGTAAACGAGCCGAGGGCTGCCGAACGGTTCTGGGAAGGGATGCGGGAGGTAGCTAGTGCTGCCGCGCGGCATCGCGATCCAGAGTTGTACAAGTCGATCGTCAAGATCGGCAGGGCCGCGCTTTCTCAAGGTGTTGAACTAGTGCCATCAGGTGGGCTCTTTCTCCAATGTCCCGTTTGCGGCGTCTCGCCAGGTCAGCGCTGTATTAACGTGCCCAAAAACCCTCTACAGAACAACATTTTCCACCCGGCTCGTATAGAATTGGCTGAGAAGGCGCTCAAGGGAGAAGTCCCTCTTCCTGTCCCACTCCATTAACTACCACCCGACAAGATTAGGAACGGGTTGGACGATCGAGCTTGCGCGTCGAGGAGTCAGTGCGACTACAGCTCTCGATGCTGCGATCTTTGGGAGCGCACTTGGTGCAAGCGTCAGGCCCCCTGAGCCCGTGCCCGATACAGCGATCAACACCGCGCTCCCCGGATGCAGAGTGCGATAAGTCATACTCACCCGCCCCGCGTTGGCTCAGCTAGGCCAGGCCGCAGCGCACAGAGCCTCGCCCTCGTTAGGGACAAAGAGGTCGCGGGAACCCAGCCGTCCGCTCACCCCTTGGGCTTCCTTGCCGTTGGCCTGGGAGACGCCAAACTGTCACGGCTGGCAGACCAGCACGGTGGGCAGGGGCATGCACGGGGAAGGTCCGGCCGAGCGAGCCGCCGGGAAGTCGCGCAGGCTTACCGATGGGGACGACCTCCTACGGGGGACGGCGGAACAAAAGCTAGGGGGCTTCTACGCGATCGCGTTCGGTGCCTCGCTATTCGCCTGGGACCTGGCCTTCAACTTCGGCACGCACCGGACCATCTTCTACTACCAGCGGCAGGACCTGTTCGTACTGTCCCTAGTTGTCCTCCTGAGCGCTCTCCTCCTGCGCCGCCGGGTGCACACCCACCTCTGGGTGCTGCTGTTCTTCGCACCCCCGCTGGTCCTCCAACTGGCACGACTTGTCATACCGCACCCTCACGGCGACGTGATCGCCACCGTTGAAAGCGTGCTGGCCGTCGCGACCATCGCTGTGTTGCCGGTCGTAGCGACGATCGTCCTCCGGCTACTCGCGCCCAACTACTTCACCCTTCCCGGCCGCCGCCTCAAAATAACCATGGCTGCGATCGTCGTCGGCGTGACGCTGCTGGGCTTTCTCACCGGCTACTTCAATGACCACTTCCTTACGTGCCAAGACTTCATCGTGGCCGGCGAAGATCCCGCCCCGAACTGCACGCATACGAAGCCGTAAGCTACGTCTCCGGTTACCGCCGTTGATCGAGTAGGCGGTTGAGGGTGAGAGCCGCGTTGATGCGCCCCGGATCCCCCGACGGGGGCGGCGCGGGCCGCCGGCCGAATGGCTGTCGAGAGCGGCGCTGACAGCAACCGCGCCGGACGCCGGCACGCTGACGAGGGCTGGCATGGACGAAGCTCCGAGCGTGCAGCCGCTCCCGGACAAGCGCAGACGAGACGCACAGAGCTTGTAAGCGAGATGCCGCGGGCGTGGCGGCCAGCTCTCCGAGGGGATCTATTCGGCGACGAAGACGCCAACGCCGGGTAGCGTTTCGGTCATCCCTTTGATCCGTAGCACCTGCATGGCACGGTCGATCACCGGCTCGGTGACCCCGTAGTGCTCGATCAGCTCTCGCCGGCTGGGCAGCTTGGAGCCGGGCTGAAACTCGCCGGACTTGATGCGTTCGGCGAGGTCGTCGGCGATCTGCTCGTAGCGGTAACGCGGTGGCACGTGGTTCTCCTCGGTTGGCAACACGAGTAGACCACCTACGTCAGCCCTTGACTACCCAACGGTACCTATGGGAGGTTGCCGAGGAGGTCGATTCCCTCGGTTGGCGCTGTGGGCCGTCCTCGCCGGCGTGGATGTTCGGCGCGTCCCCCGCGTTCGGGCATCCACGCCTCCAGATTGCTCTGGCACAAGGAGACGGCGGTGCTCCCTTCGACATGGACAGGGCAGGCCCTGGCGCGAGCGGGCGAGGCGAGCCGGTGAAGCGAGTCTCGTACGACGAGTATGTGCTGGCGGTGGCGCTGACCCTCGCTCGCCGTCACCGGCCCGTCTGGTCTTGGCGGTACTGGCGGCGCGTCTGCCGCTGTGGAGGCGATCTGCCATGCCGAGGCCGCCACCGCATCCCGATCAACCGCGGCCACTGGCCCAACCAGGACGGCCCGCAGTGACTACTCATCACCCGATCAAGCCGGCCTGGACGTGCGGCGGCTGTGCGGGGGAGTGGCCATGCCAGACCCGGCGCCGAGAGTTGCGAGCGGAGTACGACCGAGCCTCGGTCTCGCTGGCCCTCTACCTGGCGGCCCATCTCGTCGATGCCGCCCAGGATCTGGCCCACGTTCCCGCCGGCCACCTGTATTACCGATTCCTCGGCTGGATCCGATGAGCATCCTGCGCCTGGGTGACGAGAAGTTCCATTACAGCGACGGTTCCCACAAGTGGATCCCGCCGGACCCGGACTACGACCAGGAGGTCTGGGACGAACAGGTCCGCCAACACAAGGAAGGACACCTGAGAAACGTGCGCCCGAAGGTGCGGATCCAGCGCCTCGTCTGATGCCAGCAGTACAGCAGCGAAGTACAGCAACGGTGCCAGCCGGACCGAGCCGAGAAGCACGCCAACAGGCCGTGTGACCTCGCATCAAGCCCGATTCGATCACGCTGCCGAGACTTCACACCGAAGAGGTCGCTGGTTCGATACCAGCATCGCCCACTCTCAGTTTGTGCAGAGGCCCCGGGCCTGGCTCACGTACGGGTAGCGAGCGGACCGGGCCCGCGTCTGTCCGGAGCGGTAGCTCGTGCTCCACCGTGATTGGATCGCGGCCGACTCGGGGGCACAAACCGTGCCCCCGAGTCGGCGCGACATTCGGCAGCCTGTTACCGGCGGCCGAACTTGGCGCTTACCTCTGCCACTGGTCAGGCGGGTACGAACTGCCACTGTTGGTTGGCCCCGTTGTTGGCGGTCCACTGCACGACCTGCGCCCCGTCGCTGGTCGAGGCGGCGTAGACGTCGGCTGCCAGTCCGCTGCTGCGGGCGATGATGGTGTAGTAGCCGTCACCGGTGGGCCGCAGGTACCACATCTGGTTGGTGCCGCCGTTTGCCGACCACTGCTGCAGTTGCAGGCCGGCCGTGGTGCTGCCGGCGTTGACGTCGAGCATCTTTCCGGAGGCGGTGTAGCGCAGGGTGTAGGCGTCCTGTGTGGTGCTGATCGTCCACGTGGGGGTGCCGCTCTGCTGGATCGCCTTGGCGCCGTCGGCAGTGGAGTTGCCGGCGATGGCGAGGGGCTTGCCGCTGTTGCGATTGACGATGCGGTAGGTGCCGGCAGTGGGCCCGGTTCCGCCGCCTCCGCCGAGGTTGAGGTACTCGACCGCGTCGGTGAAGACGGTGCTGCCGGACTTCGTGGTCGACAGTTGCAGGTACACGCGGCTGCCGGTGGCGGGGGCGGTGAAGGAAACCGGTTGGGTGACCCGTGAGCCGAGCGGGATGGTCAGGTTGCTGCTGCCGGACGCGACGACCGCGCCGGTCGGGCTGTCGAGCCGGGCGGTCCAGGCGAAGTTCACCGAGGTGTTGGTGAAGTCGTCGTTGAACACGGTGATGTTGCGGGTCACCGGGGCGTTGCGGGCGTAGGTGGGTACCGCCTGCGGCAGCGGGAAGGTGCCGTTGGAGTCCGAATTGCCGGAGGCGGACCAGTACGGGAGGTCGACCGCGGCCACCGGGTTGAACGCCGCCTGTACGCGCTGGATCTGCGGGTTGCTCCACGGGTCGGGCAGGTTGTCGACGCCGTATATCGGGTGACCACCCTCCTCCGGGGTGAAGTCGGTGCTCCGCACGCCGGGCACGACGCTGGCCCAGGCGGACAGCAGCGTGTACGGGCGCAGATCGGTGGCGCCCTTGCCGCGTTTGGCCAGGGTTGCCGTGGCGAACCACTCGAAGCCCTGCTTGTTGTTGCATGCCGGCCAGATGTACTCGCCCTCGCCGTCGGGCCGCCCATTCACGGTGATCAGGCCCTCGCCGTACCTGCCGAAGCCGTCGACGTAGTGCGGGATCACCGCGAAGTTGGCGTACGTCATCCCGGGATACAGGCTGACATTCCCGCCGACGCCCACCTCGACAATGATCGGCCGGGTGCCGTCGGCGCCGTTCATCGCCGCGTACAGGTCCTTCTCGAACTGTTCGGAATCCTGGCCGCTCTGGTTCGGCTCGTTGTTCTGACTCCAGCGGATGATCGCGGGGTGGTTGCGGTCGCGCAGGACCAGCGCACGGGCGTGGTTGACCATGTTGTCGCGCCCGACGGAGTTCTGCCACTCCTGCGAGGATTGAGAGCCGCGAATCGCGACCTCGTCGATGATCATCAGGCCCATCTCGTCGGCGACATCCAACATGTACGGGCTCCCGGGCTCCTGGTGGATGCGCACCACGTTGTAGTTCAGCCGCTGGTAGTTGTCCACCGCCTGCGGCCAGCCGCCGTTGCCGGACGACGGGGGCAGGAAGCCGGGCAGGGTGTGGTACGCGTCGCCCTTGCCGCCGTTGTTGATCCGGTCGTAGTCGGCACCCTGGAGGTTGTCGCCGCGGAAGTTCACGCGCACGCCGTTGAGGTAGTAGTAGTCACCGTTCTGGGTGGCCTCCCGGAACCCGAACCGGTACTCGGCGTCGCTCGTCCGGCCGTCGTCGGTGACGGCATGCACCGTCAGCCCGTGCAGCTGCGCCCGGTACCCCGACCGGTACGGCACGTTGGGCCACCAGTACGAGGTGCTGTCGAGGTTCCACGCGATCGGCCCGACGGTCACGGTCACGGTCGAGCGGGCCGCCACGGTGACCGTACGGCTGGGCAGTGCCGGGTAGCTGAAAGCCGTTCCGTTCTTGGACGACAGCGACCCGGTCAACGTCACCGACCGGGAACTGCCCGACGTGTTCCGCACCGACACGTCGTAGGTCAACGTCTTGTTCGCCACCGACGTACGCACGAATGTGTCGCTGACGTACACCGCCGGGTACACCCGCAGGAACGCGGACCCGAAGATCCCCTGCGGTATCGCCTCGGACCACGTGGCGGCGTCGGGCACCAGGTACCGGCCGTTGGATGCCTTCAACGCGCCGCGGCCCTTCACGTTCACGGTGATCGTGTGGGTGGTGCCGGGCGCCGCGTATGCGCTGATGTCGAAGTTCGACGGGGTGAACGCCGTCGTCTGGGTGGCGACCACGCGGCCGTCGACCGACAGTGTCGCCTGGTGGTTGACGGCGCCGAACTCGATCCAGGTCGACTGCGGCTGCCCCGAGTCCGGCACGGTGATGCTGCGCGAGTACACCGCCTCGTTCACGTCGGTGAAGCCCTGCTTGTACCAGCCGCCACCGGGCACCGCGATCGTGGTCGCCCCCCGACCCGCGGGCGTGAAGTTCCACGTCCCGGCCAGGTCGACCGAGGCGATCGCGGCGTTACCGGCCGCCACACCGTCAAGGCCGGCAGCCGCGACACTCTGCGTCGCGACCGGCGCGGCCAGGGTCGACCCGGGGGGCGCCAGGGTCAGGCCACCCAGCGTCAGAGGCAGGCTGAGCGCCACGGTCGCGGCCAGCCCTCTGGCCCACGCCGACAATCGGCCGCCCCAGCGGACGTTCGTACGATGCACGGTTACCTCCTGTGACTCACCCGACAGCCTCATGACTCCGAGTTAAGGCGTATGTGCAGGCTGCAGTTGAATCGATTCGACGATCCGCCGACGTCGTCGACCACCCGGGCGGGTGAACACAGCCGACATGTAGATGTGATTAACCGGCAACACGGGGCACTGGGTCAAGGATTTTCACTCATCTATCTCCTGGCGAAGCCTGAAATCCTCGCAATGCTTACAAAAGCCGCAGCAAAGGTAGGACGAAAGGCCCGTCGGCACCGCTGTCGATGAGTTGCTATTCGATGGACGAGCGCGAGGCCTTCGTGGCCATGTCCCGGTTCGTGTGGCAGTTCGCGAACCGCGCCGGGGACGACCTGCTCACGCTTTTGGGAGACATCGGCATCGAGGCAGACGGCGGGACAACGGATCCCGCCGCGTGGAACGACCGGCCGGAGTACGGCAGACAGCGCCGCGAGGGCGAACGACGCGTGCTCGATGCCCGGTTCGCTGACCCCGACCCTCAGTGCTCGGCACCAACACAAAAATCGGTGGCCTCGCCAGCCCGTCCCGCCCTACCTTGCAACTGGATCTTTCTTCTCCGACCCTCTCACGAGAGGACTTCACCCCGCGTGACGCCGCCTGCTCTTTAGCCCTGACACCTTCCCCGTGCATCGGTCGCCGACGTCGCCGTCGGCTCTTTTCCCATGCCTTCCGTCAGGTCTTCAGAGGGATCATGTCTAGGCGTCCTCAAATCGTTCCGTCCTGGACCCTTCGGCCCAGGCACCGTCCCCTGCTCGCGTTCCGCTGCGTCCACTGCCATTCCGGCCTCGCCAGCACCGGCGACGGCAAGTTCCGCGTCAATGCCAACGACAAACTCCTCGACATCCTGCTCCTGGTCACCTGCGTTTCCTGCGACCCCACCAGCAAAATCACGGTTCACGATCGCGTCCCGGTGCGGTACCTGGATCCGCTCCTGCTGGAGGGCAACTCCTTCCGCGGTGGGCCTGCGCTGGGGCGAGAGGCAAGGTGGCCTTGCCCCGGACTGCATCATGCGGCGGTCCGCGCGCGGTCGCTCATGACCGGGCGCGAACGAAGATCAGGGCCGGCCCGATACCGGCGACGAAGGTAAACGGCCAGGTTCATACATCCGGTGATGTTCAAAGGATCGACTGCTCATCTGATGAGTAGCCCCTCCGTCTCGTCGTGCTCGCGTGGCCAACTGCGTCCGGCCCGGCGAGGACGGCGATCGGCCCTGGCCTGCGGCAGCGTGAGCTCGCAGGTCAGGGCCGATGCATGTCAGGCTGGCACGTGACCTGCCGTCCAGCACGCCGAGTGGCTGTGGCAGGCGACGTACGCGGCAAGCGCATCGTGTAGCGCCGCCAGTCGCGTTGCCGAGAGCCCTGCGGCGATGTTGCTGAGCTGGTGGGGGTCGACGGTCCGGTTGTAGTACTCCCGTTCGCCGTTTGAGTACTCGACGTAGGTGTAAGTCGCTGTCCGTAGGGCCTCGTAGGTGACTGGGCTGCCGTTGCGCCGGTCCTGGGCGTCAGGGTCGTCGGATGCTTGGTTGGGGCCGTGGTGCTCGATCAGCGCCCCGGTGCGCCAGTTCGGTGCCGGGTCGCCCTGCGCGAGGGGGAGCAGGTTGCGCCCATCGACGTGCGCGCCGACGTCGGCGCCGCCGATACGTTGGAAGGTTGGTACCAGGTCGATGTTCTGAACGATCTCGGCACGCTGCGATCCGGGGACGACGCCCGGCCCGGCGACGACGAGCGGGACCCGCACGTCGGTGTCGAAGGCGGTTTGCTTGCCTCCGGTCAGCCGGTACTCGCCCATGTGGACGGGCAGCACAGCGAGTCGGTCACCGTGTAGTTGGTGAAGGTGACCCCCTCGCTCTGTAGTCGCTGCACCTGAGGCAGGTATTGCACGAGGTTCCACGCGAGGTCATCGACGAGCACGAAGATGATGTTGGGTGCGGTCGCGGTAGGCGCCGGGGAGCGGGTTCCGCGCCGCGTGCCGGTGTCCACGCGGTGAGCAGAGTCAGCCCGGCCACGAGAGTGCGGCGAGGAGGCGTCGATCAGTGATAGCCATGCTGCCAAGCCTGGTTAAGATTTGTCAGCATCTATTCAACAAATGGTGATGATCCGATCAACACCTCGGTCGGCCTAGTGGCCCGGCCCACGCCACCATGGTCATTGGGGCGACCTAAGGCGAGGGGAAGGCCGCCCGGCTCGCGGGCCCGACGAGCGGCAGTCCGGAAGACGACGGATACTCGCCTGATGACTGGACCGGATCTCGACCCCGAACAGTACCCGCCCATCGACCCGCGTGAGCCGGTGCCCGACGACGCGGGCGTCCTTCTGCCCGGCGCGCCGAACGAGCTGCCCGAAGCCCCGGCCGAACCGATGCCGGACGACGGTGGCAACGCCGGCGGCGTGCGCGAGCCGGCATAGATCCGTCCGCGATCGAGCGCGACACCAGCCCCGACCGTCGATACCGGCGCCGACGGCGCTCAAGACGTCGGGGCGCCGCCCACCGGATCCGCATACGACGCCGACTACCGCGAGCCCGGTTTGGGGGAGCAGGTTTGGGAGCAGCGGGGTGCCCTGAACAGCCTTGAACTGCGCCCAACGGTATCGAACGTTCCTCAACTGCACCCATCTCTGCCTGCGGGCTCCAGAGATCGACCTCTCGGGAATCGGTGTCGACGAGGGCCGTCAGAGTGGGTCGAGGCGGCGCTTGAGCAGGCAGAACTCGTTGCCTTCTGGATCGGCGAGGACGTGCCAGGACGCATCCGCAGGCTGACCGATGTCGACGAGTTTGGCCCCGGCGGCCAGGAGGCGCTCGAGCTCGGCGTCCTGATCGCGGTCCGTGGGGTTGACGTCGATGTGCAGCCGGGCATGCCCGTTCTTCGGCTCGTCGTCGCGGATGAGGAAGATCGTCGGCTGCGGGCCGCCGAACCCTTCGCGCGGGCCTATCTCGATGTAGACCCCCTCTTCGCGATCGAGCTCTATGAAGTCCAGGACCTCGCACCAGAATCGCGCCAGCACCTCGGGGTCGCGGCACTTGAGCACGAGCTCACCGATACGGCATGCCATTGACGAAACCTACTCTCAGCATGGGACCTGCCGGGGCGGCCGCACGCGGATCTCATGGGCTCCCCGCAGTGCGAACAAGCTCGCGACCATACCGGGCGAGGCGAGCAGGGCTGGACGAGGGTGCACGTCGGGCTGAGCCCTGACGGTCGTCAGTCAGCAGGAAGTCAGCGAGACGCGCGACAACAGCCGTCAACCGTTGGTACGGGACAGCAAAGTCCCGGACGACAACACCGGTCGTCGGCATTGATCAGCAAGCACTAAAACTGTGTGAAGCTGCCTTTGCTCGACGGCCTAGGTTCGGCTCACCACGTAGAGTGCGGGTTCATGGGTTGGTACGGAACGCTTCTGCTGGCGAAGCCCGCCAATGGGACTCTTCCGGCGCACCCACAGGTGCGGCCCGCGTTCGGATCGCGATTCATGACACCCGGCCCGTGGGGCAACGCGGTAGGGCTGCACGACCTGGGGGACGGCTGGCAGCGGGTCGGTGTGAAGCCGTTCTACAGCGAGCGGTTGCGGCTGGCGGCGGGCGTCCAGGCGCTGGTCGCGGCGACTGCGGCCCCGGTGCTAGCAGCGTGGGTCTCCGAGAGTGTGTGTGCCCATGTCGAAGGCAGCACGCCGGGAGGCGTGGCCCTGTCTGTGCACCTGCCAAACACTGACGAAGAGTGTGGATACGAGCACCTGGAAGGTCAACCGGCGCGGGTGCAGCCACGCCTTGCCGTCAAAGCAGTGGAGGCCTGGGCTCGCGAGGCCGGGCGGACCCCGTCGACCGAGGTCATCTCGGCCATCGTCGACGGCCTCTGGAACGAGCTGCCCGCTATGGAAGACGAGGTGCTGGCTTTGTTCGCTGCGCTGGGGTTTCCGCCGGAAACGGAGATCCTGCCGGTCATCGACGCGGAAGATCCGGCGTTCGGAGATTACGGGTCCACGGCCGACTGGGCGGACATGAAGGCTTCCGGCCTGATTCACGCGGCGAGTAGGGGCGAGGTGCTGGGTCCTGAGTACGACCTGACTCCGAAGGAGCGGGACTATCTGCGCTTCCGCGACCTGGTGTGGGGCTCGGTCTACGGTGGCGGGCTCAGCCGCGAGGAGCTGATCGCCCGATACGAGCAACTGACGTCGCAATGGCCGGACCAGTAACCGGGTCGCCGCTGCCGGCAAACCGGCGTCAATCAGGTAGACGGGCCGTAGCTGCCGGTCAGGGGATCATGTTAAGCATCAGGTGGGACGCCGGTGTAAAGCATCAGCCGGGACACGACACCCGGCTGCCGGCGAAGTGGTGAGAACTTTCTGTACGTCTTCAAGGCGGCCCGCAACGGGCCGCACGCGCCGCCGCCTGGGCGCGCGTC
>NZ_JAKKFF010000202.1 GCF_022229015.1 Micromonospora foliorum | reverse complement strand
CCTGCCACGTCACGTTCCGCGGTGTGTGCCTGGCGGCCCACGTGGTGGCCCGGCAGCCCGGGCTGACCGCCGGGATCCCGGACGCTGCGTTCGCCGCGCCGGGCCTCCGGCTCCGCAACGCCGTGGCCCTGGACCACACCGGCGACAGCGACGGTTGCCTGCGGGTGCTGCGGGACGTGGCCGCCGACCTGGCCCGCTTCGTCCGCGCCGGGCGGGCCGGCCAGCTGCGCCCGAGCAGCCTCGCCGCGTGCGGCTACGCGGCGGCCCGACAGGCCGCCCTCGGCGACCAGGTGGCGACCGAAGGCGCCCAGCCGGCCCGGTTGATCAGCCACGGCGGGGACAGCGCCCGCGCCCGCGACCTGCGTCAGCTCGGGCAGGTGTGCCTCGCCGTCGCCGACGGGCGGCCGATCGAGGCGGTCGCCCGACTGGACACCGTCCAGGTGTCCAACGAGACGCTCGGGGCGGCCGAGCCGGCCCGGCTGCGCAGCATCGCGCTGACCCGCGCTGGGGACCACCTCTCGGCGCACCGGGCCGACCGGCTGGCGTTCCGGCTCGCCGCGCAGCGCAACGACCGGCTGCGTGACGTCTACATCGACGGCATCGCCGCCCGCATCGACCACGAGGAGATGCGCCGCGAGGCGGCGCGCTTCGAGGGCGAGGCGTTGACCGACCCGCTCACCGGGCTGCCGAACCGCCGCCGGCTGGAGCGGTACATCACCGCCGTGGTCACCCGGGGCGAACGGGTGGTGATCGGCGTCTGCGACCTGGACGGCTTCAAGGCGGTCAACACCCGGCACGGCCACCACTCCGGCGACCTTGTGCTGCAACGCATCGCCGGCGTGATCAACCGGGTGATGCGCCGGGGCGACTTCGTGGCCCGCTACGGCGGTGACGAGTTCGTGGTGGTGCTGCCGGACACCGGCATGGCCGAGGCCGCCGAGGTGGCCCGCCGGATCGAGGCCGCGGTCCGCCTGGAGGACTGGGAATCGTTGGTGCCGGGCACCCCGGTCGGGGTGAGCATCGGCTTCGCCGAGGTCTCCGGCGGCAGCGGGCTGCGCGACGCGCTCAGCGTCGCGTTCGAGCAGGCCGACCGCGAGATGCTCCGCGCCAAGACCCGCCCCCGCGCGAGCTGACCCCCGGCCAGGCCCCTGGCGCCGGCGTCGATCACCCGGGCACGCTGGCGTCGATCAAGGAGTTGTGGTGCCTCGCGAAAACGCCACGGCGCGACAATTCGCCCACCACAACTCCATGATCGACGAGGCGTACCGCCTCAGCTCGGTGTTGCGGTCGCGGTCAGCGGCGGGTCAGCTCGGTGTCGCCGGCGAGGCGGGCGGCCCGGTCGGCCTCGGTGAGGGCGTCCAGCACCCCGTCCAGCTCGCCGCCGAGCGCCAGATCCAGGTTGTACGCGGTGTAGCCGATCCGGTGATCGGTGATCCGGTTCTGCGGGAAGTTGTAGGTGCGGATCCGCTCCGAGCGGTCCACGGTGCGCACCTGGGCCTTACGCGCGTCCGAGGCGGCGGCGTCGGCCTGTTCCTGGGCGGCGGCGAGCAGCCGGGCCCGCAGGATCCGCATCGCCTGCTCCCGGTTCTGCAACTGGGACTTCTCGTTCTGACAGGAGACGACGATGCCGGTCGGCAGGTGGGTGATCCGCACCGCCGAGTCGGTGGTGTTCACCGACTGGCCGCCCGGGCCGGACGAGCGGAACACGTCGATGCGAAGCTCGTTCTGGTCGATCGTGACGTCGACGTCCTCGGCCTCTGGCAGCACCAGCACCCCGGCGGCGCTGGTGTGGATCCGGCCCTGCGACTCGGTCACCGGGACACGCTGCACCCGGTGCACACCGCCCTCCCACTTGAGCCGCGACCAGACGCCGTTGCCGCCCTCCGGCACGCCCTTGGTCTTGATCGACAGGGAGACGTCCTTGACCCCGCCGAGATCGGAATCCTGTGCGTCGATCACCTCGGTGATCCAGCCGTGCCGCTCGGCGTACCGGGTGTACATCCGCAGCAGGTCACCGGCGAACAGCGCCGACTCCTCGCCACCCTCGCCGGCCTTGATCTCGACGATCACGTCCTTGGCGTCGTGCGGGTCACGCGGGATGAGCAGCTCGGCGAGGCGCTCCTCCAGCACCGGCAGGGACCCGGCGATGGACTCCGCCTCAGCCGCGAAGGACGGGTCCTCGGCGGCCAACTCGCGAGCCGCGGCCAGATCGGCGCGGGCCTGCTCCAACTCGTCGGCGGCCTTGTGCAGCGGCACCAGCTCGGCGTACCGGCGGCCGACCCTGCGCGCGGTGGCCTGGTCGGCGTGGATGGCCGGATCGGCCAACCGCTTCTCCAGCTCCGCGTACTCGTCGAGAAGGCCGGCCAGACGCTCGCTGCTCATGCTGCGGATGCTCCTTCGACGGTGCGCGACGACCGGCCGGGGCCGGAAGGCCGACGGCCGGGCGGAAACGGAGGAAAATGCGGACGGCGCCCGCGTCCGGCGAAAAACCGGACGCGGGCGCCGAACGAGGAGCTACTTGGCCTTCTTGGCCTGAACCTTGGCGTACTTCTGCTGGAACTTCGCGACCCGGCCGGCGGTGTCGAGAACGCGCTGCTTACCGGTGTAGAACGGGTGGCAGGCGCTGCAGGTCTCGGCGTGGATCGCCCCGCCCTTGGCGGTGCTGCGGGTCGTGAACGTGTTGCCACAGGAGCAGCTGACCTCGGTGGTCACGTACTCCGGGTGGATGTTTGCCTTCATCTCGCCTCGGTCCTCTCGTTGGTGGTCGCCGGGTCGCCGTCATCGCTCGTCGCGCCGTACGCGACGGGCTCGGGCGTGAACCGGAACCGGTGGCCGATTGACCAGTGTGCCATGGGCCTGAGCCGACCCGGTAATCGGGCCGCACACCTCGTCCGGCATCGTCAACACGTGCCTACCGGTCCGCATTCCCGCCGCCCGACGGGGCATTCGCGCACCCGGTGGAAAGCCGCCAGGTACCCCGCCCGGGGTACGCCCGTCGAGCCGGAGGTGCGTCGATGACCCGCCTGATCGCCACCCGGGGACTGCCCGCCTCGGGTAAGACGACGTTCGCCCGCACGCTCCAACCGTCCGTCGCGCGGGTGAACCGGGACGACCTGCGCCGGATGCTGCACGGCGAACGGTTGTTCACCCAGTGGGCCGAGGCGCAGGTGACCGCCGTCCAGCAGGCTCAGGTCGAGGCGCTGCTACGGGCCCGCGCGGACGTCTGCGTGGACGACACCAACCTGCGCGCGCGGACGCTGCGGGGCTGGGCCGACCTGGCCGCCCGCCACGGCGCCGACTTCGAGGTGCACGACTTCACCGACGTGCCGCTGGACGAGTGCCTGCGCCGCGACGCCGCCCGCCCGGCCGCCGACCAGGTCGGCGCGGACGCGATCCGCCGGCTGCACGAGCGGTACCTTCAGGGGCGGGAGTTGCCGTTGCCGGTGCCACAGGCCCGCACCGGAAGCCCCGCCGTGGTGCACCCACCGTCGACCGAGCCGCCGGAGATCGTTCTGGTGGACATCGACGGCACCGTCGCGCTGGCCGTCTCCCGCAGCCCGTACGACATGACCCGGGTGGGCCAGGACCAGCCGAACACGGCGGTGATCGCGGCGGTCCGGGCGATGCACGCCGCCGGGTACGGGGTGGTCTTCTGCTCGGGGCGGGACGCCTCGGCCCGCGCGGCCACCGAGGCGTGGCTGGCCCGGCACGTACGGGTGCCCTACCTGGGCCTGCACCTGCGGGCCGTCGGCGACTCCCGGAAGGACTCGATCGTCAAGCGGGAGATCTACGACCGGGAGATCCGGGACCGTTACCGGGTGGCCGGCGTCTTCGACGACCGCGTCCAGGTGGTGCAGATGTGGCGGTCTCTCGGCCTCACCGTCTTCCAGGTGGCCGACGGCGACTTCTGAGGTGTCCGGACGGGCCCCGCGCGTGGGGGCCCGTCCGGACAGTTCACCCGGTGACGGTGATGGTGGCCTCGGCACGGGCGCCGTTGACCTCGACCGTCAGGCGTACCGGCGCGCCGGGCCGCAGTGCCGTCAGGGTGCCGGTGGCCGGGTCGAACCGGGCGGTGTGCCAGGGACGCACCCCGGCGGCCGAGCCGATGTGCACTCCCGGCGAGGCCGACCAGTCGGCGCTGACCGGCGCGGCCACCGGGACCGTACGCCCGCCGGGCTGGGTCAGCGTGGCGGTGACCGTCGCGGGGGTGCCGACCGCGACGCTGGCCGGGGCGGCCACCGTGAGCCGGTCGACGTGCGCGTGGAACTCCGCGTCCACCCAGCGCGGGCCCTCGGCGAGCGGGTCACGGCGGGCCCGGTCCGCCTCGGCCGGGGTCACCGGGTCCACGCCGAACTCCGTCCAGCCGGTGAAGCCGCCCTGGTCGGCAGGGGTGGACGGCGTCTTGCCCGCATTGCCGTTGATCACGTACGGCACCCCGTCCACCCGGTCGGCGTGGAAGGTGCCGACGTGCCCGCCCACGAACAGCGCGCCCTTGCCGGTGCGGTGCTGGAAGTCGGCCAGCCACTGCTCCAGCAGCGCCGCCTCCTTGCGGTCGCCGAGTTGGCTGGCCTGCGCCGGGCTGGGGTCGCGCGGCGGGTGGTGGTGCAGGACGACGATCGAACCCACGCGCCGGTCGGTGGCCGCCGCGTCCAGCGTCTCGCGGAGCATCCGTACCTGGTCGAAGCCCCCGCCGCGCAGCGTCCCGGTGGACGAGTTCAGCGTGACGAACCGGGTGCCGTTGTGGTCGAACACCCGGGAGGTGGCACCGAACACGGCGGCGAAGTTGCTGATCGGGGCGCCCATGATCTCGTGGTTGCCGGGCACGTAGTACCAGGGCAGCGCGTCGCCCAACTCCTCGTCGAGGATCCGCCGGGCCAGCGCGAAGTCGGCCGGGTAGGCGGTGTCCACGAAGTCACCGTTGATCAGGAGGAAGTCGGGTCGGGCCGCCTGCACCTCGCGCAACGTCCGCCGGGCCTGGGCGACCAGGTCGCTGTCCGGGTCGACGGCGACGAACTGGGCGTCGGAGAGCACCGCGAACCGCCACGGCGCGCCGTCCACCGTGCCGTCGCGGACCACCACCCGATCGGTACGCGAGGCCGCCTCCGGCACGTCGACCGTCGGGGGCACCTTCGCCACCAGGTCGTCGATGATCACCTCGCTGGTGTACTGCGCGGCGGCGTTCGTCTCGGCCACGTAGAAGCGGCGTACCCGCACCGGGTACTGCACCCCGGCCGGCACCGCGAACTCCACGTACCGCCAGCCGGTCCAGGTGATCAGTGGGCCACGCAGCACGTGCTGGGTGTCCTGGGCGTCGTGCAGGTGCAGGCTGGGCCACTCCCCGGTGCCGTTGCCGTGGATCCACATCCCGAAGGCCTGCGGCTGACCGGGCACCTCGATCCAGGCGGGCGGGTCGGCGTACGCGGCCCGCGTGCCGGTGGACTGACCGAAGTCGTACGACATGCGCAGGCCGGTGCCGGTGTGCCCCGGCGCCGGGGCGACCGAACCGCTGGCGCGGGCCTGGCTGAACCGCCAGGAAGCGGCGTCGTCGAAACCGGCGACCGGCACGTCGGTCAGGCCGACGGTGACCGGCAGGACCACGCTCGTGCGGCCGACGCGAACGGTCACCAGGCCCGAGCCGGTGTCCCCCAACGCGGCGACGGACAGGTTGCCGTCCCCGGTGGGGGTGATCCGCAGCAGGTCCCGGTTGTAGTCGAGGGTGAGGTCGGCCGGCTCGATCGGCGCGGTGTTGCCTTCGGCGTCGTACCCGACCACGCCGACCAGGGCGTTACCGTCCCGGCCGGTCAGCCCGATCCGCGGCGTGGTGGTGCCGATCCGGGCCAGCGGGCCGAGCACGTTCAGGTTCAGCGAGCCGGTGACCCGCCCCCGTGCGGCGGTGACCGTGCTGGCCCCCGGTGCGCCGGCGTGGAACACGCCGTCACGGTCGACCCGGCCGCGTACCGCAGGGGTCGCCCGCCAGGTGGGAGCGCCGGCCGCCGGGCCGTACGTCTCGTCGTAGCCGGATGCGGTGAGGGTGCGGGTCAGGCCCGGGAAGACCCGGTCGGGCCGCCCACCTCGCACCGGTGAGACACCCGGGGCGGCGGTGGGGTCGCTGGCCGTCTCGACCCAGTAGCCGGTGAGTCGCCCGCTGCCCTTCGGCGCGTAGATGGCCAGGCCGTTGGGCACGGCCCGTTCGCTGCCGTCGGAGGGGCCGTTCTCCACCTGCACGGCGGGCGCGCCCGGCTCCCGGGCCAGCAGCGTGGACGATCCGCCGCCATCCAGGTTGAGCGCGTGGTGGGCGCCCAGCTCGGCCATCATCCGGCCCATCTCGGTCTGCGTCACGCCGCGGCTGTCGACCTGACGACCGTCCACCGTCAGCATGATCATCTTTCGACCGTCGGCGCTGAACCCGACAGCGGTGCGGGGGGCGAGGGTCGGATCGGCGATGTTCTGCACGACGCCGTCGCGGACCAGCACGTTGCCGCCCCCGACCGCCGCGTGCAGGGTGCTGCCGTCGGAGGGCTTCGGCCGCCAGGCCACCGCCACCGGGTCACCGGCGCGCAGGCCGGCCAGCGCGTCCGCGCCGAGGTCACGGCCGAGCAGCACGGTGCTGCCGGCGGCGATCGGGCCGCTGCCGGCCACGCTTCCCACCGCGACCACCCGACCGTTGGTCACGGTGACCTCGACCACCCGGGCCGCGCCCTCCACGGCACGCGACCGGGTGTACGTCCCCCACAGGTCGGTGAAGGCACCGATGCCGTCGGCCTGGACCATGTTGTTGAACTGGGTCAGCGGGACGGGCCCGGTGGGCAGGGTGGCGCTGCCGTCGAAGTTCACCTCGATCACCCGCCCGAGGCCGTTCGTGGTGACCGCCACCGCGTTGCGGTGACCGCTGACCCCGGACTGGATCAGCTCCCCGTCCCGGACGCCGACGCCCTGGGCGGCACCGGAGTTGTTGATGTCGAAGAAGTCGCCGTTGACCGCGGCGACCGCCCGCGACTGGTCCACCGCCTTTCGCAGCGGCTCGGCGCGGCTGACCGCGCCGGAGTTGACGTAGTCGACGGTGGAGCCGCCGCCCAGGTCGGTGGTGAGCGCATCGGCGCGCAGCCAGCCCTCGGCGTCGTACCTGTCGAAGGACGTCAGCTGCACGCCGGGCGCCACCGGTCGGGTGGCCTTCGTGGTCTCCAGCCCGCCGGCCGGCTCCAGACCGCCAACGCCGACGGCCGGGGCGGTCGCGACTGTCGGGGAGCCGGCCAGGCTGACCGAGCCGGCGGGGCGGGAGGACGCGGGCGGGGCGTCCTCCGCGATGGTGGGTGAGGCCAGGGACGGTGAGGCCACGGTGGGCGGGGCGATGGTGGGAGCGGCAGTGGCCGGCGGCGACAGGGCCAGGGCGAGCAGCGGCGTCAGCAGCAGGACGCCGGTGCGGCGGGCGGATCGTCTGCGGGTACGCATGGACGACAGTCAACCCGGCCATGAATAGAAGTTTCAATACCTGTCGACTGAACCGAAGGAAAATTCCATCAACTCCCGGCGCGGGCGTCGGACCCGGGGACATGACGAAGGGGCACGGCCGAGATGGCCGTGCCCCTTCGTCGTCACCCGGAGAGGGTTACTCCCCCGGCGTCGACTTCGCGATCTGCATCAGGAACTCGATGTTCGTGCGGGACTGCTTGAGCCGGTCCAGCAGGAGATCCATCGCGGCCTGCGAGTCCAGCGAGTGCAGCACCTTCCGGAGCTTGTGGATGATGGCCAGCTCTTCCGGTGCGAGCAGGACCTCTTCCTTACGCGTACCGGACGGGTTGATGTCGATGGCCGGGAAGGTCCGCTTGTCGGCGATCTTCCGGTCCAGCTTCAACTCGGCGTTGCCGGTGCCCTTGAACTCCTCGAAGATGACCGTGTCCGCCATGGACCCGGTCTCCACCAGCGCCGTGGCGATGATGGTCAGCGACCCGCCGTTCTCGATGTTGCGGGCCGCGCCGAGGAAGCGCTTCGGCGGGTAGAGCGCGGTGGAGTCGATACCACCCGACATGATCCGGCCGCTGGCCGGCGCCGCCAGGTTGTACGACCGACCGAGCCGGGTCACCGAGTCGAGCAGCACGACAACGTCGTGTCCCAGCTCGACGAGGCGCTTGGCCCGCTCGATGGCCAGCTCCGCCACCGTGGTGTGGTCCTGCGGCGGACGGTCGAACGTGGCCGCGATGACCTCGCCCTTGATCGACCGCTGCATGTCGGTGACCTCTTCAGGCCGCTCGTCCACCAGCACCACCATCAGGTGGCACTCCGGGTTGTTGCGGGTGATCGCGTTCGCGATCGCCTGCAGCACCATCGTCTTACCCGCCTTGGGCGGAGACTGGATGAGTGCCCGCTGGCCCTTGCCGATCGGCATGACCAGGTCGATGACCCGGGTGGTCAGGATGTGCGGCTCGGTCTCCAACCGCAGGCGCTCCTGCGGGTAGAGCGGAGTGAGCTTGTAGAACTCCGGACGACGCCGCGCCTCCTCCGGCTCCATCCCGTTGATCGTGTCCAGCCGCATCAGCGGGTTGTACTTGTCGCGCCGCTGGTCACCGCTGTTGCCGCCCTCGCGGGCCGCCCGCACCGCACCGGTGATCGCGTCACCGCGGCGCAGGCCGTACTTCTTGATCTGGGACATCGAGACGTACACGTCGTTCGGGCCGGCCAGGTAACCGGTCGTCCGCACGAAGGCGTAGTTGTCGAGCACGTCGATGATGCCGGCCACCGGGACGAGCACGTCGTCCTCGTTGACCTGCGGCTCACGCCCGCCGGTGTCGGCGCCGGTCTCGGTGCGCTCGCCGCGCCCGCGGCGACGGTCGCGGAAACGGCTGCGCCGGCCGCGCCGGCCGCCACCCTCGCCGTCGTCGTCGTCGCTGTCCCGCTCGGCCCGCTGACCACGGTCGTTGCGGTCGTTGCGGTCACCGCGGTCGGGCCGGTCGTTGCGCTCGGCCCGCTCGCCCCGGTCGGCACGCTCCCCCCGGTCGT
>NZ_JAKKFF010000201.1 GCF_022229015.1 Micromonospora foliorum | reverse complement strand
GCCGCGCCCGCGCCGGCAGCCGCACCGTCGGCGGCTGCGGCCACGCCGGCCGCGAAGCCGCAGCCGAGCAGCAAGCGGGGCACCACCGAGAAGCTGCCGCGCATCCGGGCGACCATCGCCAAGCGGATGCAGCAGTCGCTGCACGAGACGGCCCAGCTCACCACCGTGGTCGAGGTGGACGTCACCCGGGTCGCCAAGTTGCGGACGCGGGCGAAGGAGTCGTTCCAGGCCAAGCACGGCGTGAAGCTGTCCTTCCTGCCGTTCTTCGCGCTCGCCGCCATCGAGGCGCTCCAGACCCACCCGATCATCCAGGCCAGCATGGACCTGGAAGGCGGCACGATCACCTACCCGGCCGCCGAGCACCTGGGCATCGCCGTGGACACCGAGCGCGGGCTGCTCGTGCCGGTCATCCACAACGCCGGTGAGCTCAACATGGGCGGCATCGCCAAGCGGATCGCCGACCTGGCCGAGCGCACCCGTGCCAACAAGATCACCCCGGACGAGATGGCCGGGGCGACCTTCACGCTGACCAACACGGGCAGCCGGGGCGCGCTCTTCGACACCCCGATCGTGCCGTCGCCTCAGTCGGCGATGCTCGGCACGGGTGCCGTGGTCAAGCGGCCGGTCGTGGTCAACGACCCGGAGCTGGGCGAGGTCGTGGCGATCCGGTCGATGGTCTACCTGGCCATGTCCTACGACCACCGGCTGATCGACGGCGCCGACGCGGCCCGCTTCCTGACCGCGGTCAAGGAGCGGCTGGAGGCCGGCAACTTCGAGTCGGAGCTGGGCCTGGCCTGATCCACCCGCAACGCCGAAAGGGCGCCCCGGTCGTCGACCGGGGCGCCCTTTCGTCTGTGGTCCTCAGCTCTTCAGCAGGGCGGTGGAGACCTGCCAGAGCCGCTCGGCGGCCTCCGGGTCCAGCGCGTAGTCGGCGACGCCCGTCCGCCCGCCGGGCTGGGCGGGGGCGGCCTGCTGACAGTCCTCGAAGTAGCGCCCGCCCACGCCGTCGAGCAGCGGCGAGGCGGCGACCAGCACGGAGGTGGCGGCGCCCTGCTCGACGCTCTTCCAGGCCGCCGCGTTACCGGCGCGCAGCCGGTTCAGCTCCTCCTCGCTGACGTAGCGCTGGAGGTTGGTCCGGATCGCGCCGGGCATCAGCGAGTTGGTGAAGATGCCGTCGTCGGCCCAGCGCCGGGTGGCCTCCACGGCGAACAGCACGTTGGCCGTCTTGGACTGCCCGTACGCCTGCCACGGCTCGTACTCCCGCTTGTCGTACTGGATGTCCTCGAAGACCACCGGTGAGCGCAGGTGGGCGGCGGAGCTGACCGAGACGATCCTGGCCCCGTCGCCGGCCGCGAGTGCCGGGCGCAGCCCGGTGGCGAGCGCGAAGTGCCCCAGGTGGTTGGTGGCGAACTGCATCTCCCAGCCCTGCGGGGTGCGGGACAGGGGTGCGGCCATGATGCCGGCGTTGTTGACCAGGATGTGCAGCGGGCCGTCCCAGTTGGCCACGAAGTCGGCGACGGAACTCTGGTCGGCGAGGTCGAGTGGGGCGACCAGGACGCGGTCGTTGCCTGTGGTGCCGGTGATGTCGTTGGCGGCCTGCTGGCCCGCGTCCGGGTTGCGGACGGCCAGGGTGACCTCCGCACCGGCGTTGGCCAGGGCGCGGGCGGTCTCCACGCCGATCCCGGAGGACCCGCCGGTGACGATCGCCCGCCGCCCGACGAGGTCCACGCCCTTGATCACGTCCATGGCCGTCGAGTGATGGGCGAACGAAGTAGTGATCGGGTTGTTCGTCGTCATTGTCCATCCTTGTCCGGGTGGGGCGGACCGACCGGCCCGCTGCGGGAGGCCGTGGGTCCCGGTGTTTCCCCGACCGGGCCGGAGGTAACGCCGGACTCCGCCGCCATCGCCGTTCGGGCCTCCGACCAACCCGGACGCTGCCAGAGTGGGATCGTGGGCGGCTACCGGCGGGGTGGACAGCTGGGACCGGCCGTCCCGATCGCCCCCGGCGCCCGGGTGGACAAGTTCGAGGTCTTCTTCGATCTGGTCTTCGTCTTCTCGTTCTTCATCATCACCCGGGCCACCGCCGCGAACATCTCCGGCCGGCAACTGCTGCACGCCGGCCTGGTGCTCGCCGTGCTCTGGTGGATCTGGGTGGTGCACAGCCTGGTCGCCACCCGGGTCCGGCTCGGCGAGGGCTACGTCCCGGTGCTCATGGTGATCGCGATGGTCGCCCTGTTCGCGTTCGCGCTGGCGCTTCCGCAGGCGTTCAACGACCCGAAGGGCAGTGCCGCCGGCCCGATGCTGGTGGCCATCAGCTACGTCGTGGTCCGGGCCGTACACATGTTCCTCTATCAGCACGTGGTGCGGGACAGCCCGCAGGAGCGGCGGCAACTGCGGCGGTTCGCGCCGGAGCTGGCGGTGAGCATCGTGCTGCTGCTGGCCGCCGCGCTCATCCCGCCGCAGATCACCGACCCCGACCGGGCCGCCCTGATCCGTGACGGGCTGTGGATCACCGTGGTGGTGGTGCAGTACGCCACCGGCTTCATCGTCGGCACCTGGGGCTGGGGGGTGACCAGCGCCGAGCACTGGACCGAGCGCTACGACCTCATCCTGATCATCGCGCTGGGCGAGTCGATCATCTCCACGGGCGTCGGCGGCAACCTGCTCGGCAAGCCGGTCACCTGGCCGGCGGTGGCCGCCGCCGCGCTCGGCATCGTGGTCACCGCCGCCCTCTGGTGGGCGCACTTCGACTTCATCGGGCCGGCCGCCCGGATCGCCCTGCACGCGGCGGAGGGGGCCCCGCGGGTGGCGATGGCCCGCGACGCGTACGCGTATCTCTACCTGCCGATGATCGCCGGGGTGATCCTCTTCTCGATCGGCAACGAGGAGGTCCTACACAAGATCACCGACCCGGCCGGCGGGATCGCCGAGAAGGTCGAGGGACCGGCGGTGCCGATGCTCTTCGGCGGGTTGATCTGCTATTTCGCCGTCAACCTGCTCTTCCAGCTCCGCACCCTGCACACCGTCACGTGGACCCGCGTCGGCGTCATCGTGGTGCTCACGGCGGCCCTCCCGTTCGGCCAGCACCTGCCAGCGCTGGGCGCGCTCACCCTCGCGACAGTGATCTGCGTGGCGCTGGTCGCCGTGGAGGTGATGGTGATGTCGCAGTCCCGGCACGCCCTGCGGGCCGCCGTCTTCCAGGAGCGGACCAGCCACGAGGCGCACGAGGCCGCCTGGCGGGCGCGTTGGCACGACGTCCGGGAGAGCGACGAGCCGACCACACCGTGACTCCGACGTTCCCGGGCCCGGTCGGGCTAGACTCCGGCGCAGCGTCGCGGTGCACCCGGCCCGAAGGCCGCCGTGGGCATGGAGGCGCGGGGACAGCATGGGACGAACGTGCACCCAACCGGTTCACCGGCCGGCCGGCTCGCCGCCGTCGGCAATCAGATGATCGAAATCCACCTCTGGCTCAGCGCGGAACTGGCCCGGCTGCGGACAAGCCTCGACACCCCGTCCCGGGACCTGCGAGCACACTGCCTGACCTTCTGCGCCGCGCTCGGCCGACACCACACGGGTGAGGACGCGGGCGCGTTCCGGCTGCTGGCCGAGGAGGCCCCCGAACTGCGCCCGGTCATCGACAACCTGATCACCGATCACGAGGTGGTGGCGGGGATCCTGGAACGGGTCGAGGCACTGCTGGGCGGTGACGCGGCGGTGCCTGTCGACCAGGTGCGCGCCGAGTTGGGCGGGTTGGCCGCCCTGCTGGAGTCGCACTTCCGCTACGAGGAGAAGCGGCTGGTCACCGCCCTGAACGCGCTCACCGGCCGATCCGGGACAACCGAGGACTTGCTCGGCCTGACCGCGCCCGGCCCGCTCTAGGTGCCGTGCCCGGGCTCCGGGCCCGGGGCGGCAGCGGGCAGTCGTTCGTAGAAGCGGATCTTCTCCCGTAGGTGGTCGTACTGGCGCTGGAGCAGGCGCATCTGTTCCTCGACCCGCGCCGCGTGGTGACGCAGCAGCTCATGCCGCTCGTCGGCGGTGTGCTCGCCGTCGCGGGCCAGTTGCGCGTAGCGGCGCATCTGCGCGATCGGCATCCCGGTGTCGCGCAGGCAGCGGAACAGCACCAGCCAGCCGAGGTCGTCGTCGGTGAAGACCCGCTGCCCACCCGCCGTCCGCTCCACGTCCGCGAGGAGGCCGATCTTCTCGTAGTACCGCAGGGTGTCCAGGCTGAAGCCGCTGCGGCGGGCGGCCTCCGAGGGGGCGTAACCGCTCATGTCGCGAGATCGTAGTGCTTGACCTGGAGCGCGCTCCAGGTTGGAGGCTGGTGACCATGACGACGACACGAACGCTGGGACGCAGCGGGATCACGGTGAGCGCGATCGGAATGGGGTGCTGGGCCATCGGCGGTCCGCTCTGGGGTGACGACGGGCAGCCGTTCGGCTGGGGTGAGGTGGACGACGACGAGTCGATCCGCACCATCCACCGGGCGCTCGACCTGGGGGTGACCCTGTTCGACACCGCCAGCAACTACGGCGCCGGGCACAGCGAGCGGATCCTCGGTCAGGCCCTGGCCGGGCGGCGGGGCAGCGTGGTGATCGCCACCAAGTTCGGCAACGTCAGCGAGGAGACCACCCGGCGGGCGCTCGGCACCGACGCCAGCCCGGCCTTCGCGGTGCGCAGCCTGGAAGACTCGCTCCGCCGCCTCGGCACCGATCACGTCGACCTCTACCAACTGCACATCAACGCACTGCCGGTGCCCGCCGCGCTCGATCTGGTCGACACCCTGGAGGCCCTGGTCGACCAGGGCAAGATCCGGGCGTACGGCTGGAGCACCGACGACCCGGCCTCGGCGGAGGCGTTCTCGGCTGCCGGCCCGCACTGCGCCGCGATCCAGCACGACGAGTCGGTGCTGCGCGACAACGCGGCGGTGCTGGCGGTCTGCGACAAACACGACCTGGCCAGCCTCAACCGTGGGCCGTTGGCGATGGGGCTGCTCACCGGGTCGACCCGGGCGGTCGGGGCGGACGATGTGCGCGGACGGGCACCGGAGTGGCTGGAGTGGTTCACCGACGGCCGGCCGACGCCACGCTGGGCGGCCCGGGTCGACCAGGTCCGCGCGGCGCTCACCGCCGACGGCCGCACCCTGGCCCAGGGCGCGCTCGGCTGGCTGCTGGCGCGCAGCCCCCGTACCGTGCCGATCCCCGGCCTGCGCACGGTGGCCCAGGCCGACGAGAACCTGGCCACCCTGGAACTCGGCCCGCTGAGCCCCGATTCGTACGCCGAGGTGGAGCGCCTCCTGGCCGACCTTCGTCCCGCCCCGGCGGCCTGACCACCGGGCCGATCCACGCCCCGGGCGCCGTCAGCGGAAGTCGTCCGCGTGCTCGACGGCCCACTGTCGGAACGGGCGCCCGGGGCGGCCGGTCACCTGCTCGACGTCCGGGGCGACCCAGGCGTTGCCGTCGAGATACTGGCCCATCTCCAGGAACCACTCGATCACCTCGGCGGGATAGTGGTCCTGCCAGTACTCCCGGGCCTGCTCCGGGGTCAGCTCGTCGAACCGCACCGGACGGCCGATCGCCTCGCCGATCATCCGGACCGCGTCCCGGCGGCGGACCGGCTCCGGACCGGTCGGCTGGTACACCCGGCCGGCATGGCCGTCGCCGGTGAGCGCCGCCAGGATGACCGCGGCGATGTCCGCCTCGTGGACCAGGGCGCTGTTCCAGTCACCGAACGGTGCCCGGACCACCCCCTCGGTCCGAATGGCGTGCGCCCAGTCCCGGGTGTTCGCCATGAACTCGCCGGGAAACACGTGCGTCCACTCCAGACCCGAGTTTTCGATCGCCCGGTGCAGCGGCCGGTGCGGGGCCTCGAGCGGGTCGTCGTCGGCCCGGCTCGGATCGTTGTGACCGAGGTGGGTGACCCGGCGGACGCCGGCCTTCCGGGCCAGGTCCAAGATCTCCGCACCGGTGGTCAGCGGTCCGTACCCATCCATTGCGACCAGGTGCATGCGCGTCACGCCACGCAGCGCCGGCGCCAGCGTGTGGGGCCTGGCGAAGTCGCCCGCCACCACCTCCACCCCGCTGGGCAGCGCGGCGGCCGCTGGCGACGCGGGATCGCGGGTCAGCGCGCGTACGTCGTGGCCGGCGGCCAGCAGTTGCCGGACCAGGCTGCCTCCGACGGTTCCGGTCGCTCCGGTCACCAGGATCGGCATGGTTCCTCCTCAGGGATCGCCCGACGGTGGGCACGGCGAAGCGACCCCGCCAAACGGGAGCGCACTCGGATGGCTCATGGTCAGCCAGATCGATGCGGGAAGCAATCGCGAACACCGCATTCACGTTCGCCCTGACCTGCGGAAACGCGCCAACCACCGAAAGCGCGCGGTAGCCTTTTTCGGCCCCCCGGGAGGCCCGTTGACCTGCCTTTTCCGCGCCGCGCCGGGGCGCCCGCAGATTCCTTCGCCGGCACGTCCCGTTTCTTCGCCGGCACGTCCCGGTGCCGGTGACGTCGGCCGCCCTGGGCATCCGGCGGTGGCGTTCTGGACGAAGATGGGGGTATGCGGATCCTTCTGGCCGGCGCGTCCGGCTTCCTTGGCACCCGGCTGGCCGACGCGCTCGTCCGCGACGGGCACGAGGTCACCCGGTTGGTCCGTCGGGCACCGGGCGGGCCGCAGGAGCGACGGTGGGACCCGGCCGCCGGGCAGCTCGACCCGGCCGTGCCCGCCGAGGCCGACGCAGTGGTCAACCTGGCCGGCGCGGGCGTCGGCGACAAGCGCTGGAACGACGACTACCGGCGGTTGATCCGCACCAGCCGGGTGGACAGCACCACCACACTGGCGACCACCGTCGCCGGGCTCCCCGCCGCGGACCGACCCCGGGTGCTGCTGAACTCGTCAGCCGTGGGCTGGTACGGCAACACGGGCGACCGGGCGGTCGAGGAGGACGCGCCGGCCGGCGAGGGCTTCCTGGCCGACGTCTGCCGGGTGTGGGAGGCCGCGACCCGGCCGGCCGAGGACGCCGGGGTACGCGTGGTCCGGCTGCGTACGGGTCTGCCGCTGCACCGCGAGGGCGGGTTGCTCAAGCCGCAGCTGCTGCCGTTCAAGCTGGGCATCGCCGGCCGGCTGGGCAGCGGCCGGCAGTGGCTGCCGTGGATCTCGATGGCCGACTGGCTGGACGCGACCCGCTTCCTGCTCGACCGCGACGACATCGCCGGCCCGGTCAACGTGGTGGGGCCGAACCCGGTCACCAACGCCGAGTTCACCCGCGAGCTGGCCCGGCAGTTGCACCGGCCGGCGGTCATTCCGATTCCCGGGCTGGCGCTCAAGGTGGTCCTCGGCGGCTTCGCCCACGAGGCCCTCACCAGCACCCGCGTCCTCCCCGGAGTCCTGACCCGAGCCGCCTACCCCTACCACCACCAAACCCTCCCCCAAGCCCTCCAAGCAGCCCTAGCTCCCTGACCCCGGTGGTTCGGCCGTCGGCAGAATCGGCGGTCAGCGGGTCGCCGGTGGGCTGGTGTGGGCCGATGCTGGGCCAATGGCGACCTTCTCCCTCCAGGCCACCCCGACCGACGCGGCGAGCTGGGCCGAGCTGGCCCGCCGGGCCGAGACCGCCGGCTTCGACGCCCTGCTCGCCGCCGACCACCCCGGCGATGTGACGTCACCGTTCGTGGCGCTGGCCGCCGCCGCCCCGGTCACCTCGACGATCGGGCTCGGTTCGTACGTGTCGAACCTCGGCGTACGGGAACCGATGCTGCTCGCGGCCGACGTGGCCACCCTCGACCTGATCTCCGGTGGCCGGGCCCGGCTCGGTGTCGGCGCCGGTCACACCCCGGCGGAGTGGCGCGCGGTGGGCCGGGAACGCCCTGACGTGGCCGGCCGGGTCCGCCGTTGTGTGGCCGTCGCCGAGGCGGTCCGCGCCCTGCTCGACGGTGCCTTGGTCACCGTCGACTCGGCGGAGCTGACGATGCGCGAGGCGGTGCTGCGTGAACCCCGGCCGGTGCAGGACCGGATCCCGCTGACGATGGGTACGGCGAACTCGTCGCTGCTGCGCTGGGCCGGCGCGTACGCCGACGTGGTCGGGCTGACCGGGTTCGGGCGTACCCTCGCCGACGGCCACCAGCATGAGGCACGCTGGCGGGCCGACCAGATCGAGGCACAGCTGGCCTGCGTGGCCGCCGGCGCGGCCGGCCGGACCGACTCGCCGGCGCTGGAGGCGCTGGTGCAGACGGTGGTGGTCACCGACGACGCGGAGGCTGCCGCTGCGGAGCAGGCCCGGCGCAACGGCATGACCCCCGCCGAGCTGCTGGCCACCCCGTTCGTGCTGATCGGCACGGTGGACGAGATCGTCACGGCGGTCGCTGAGCACGAACAGCGCTGGGGGGTGACCCGGTTCGTGGTCCGCGAGGACGCGCTGGGTCCACTCGCGCCGGTCCTGGCCCGGCTGACCTGAGCCCGCGCCGACGGCCGAATTGATCAAGAGGTTTGCGTCAGATTCCCGCTTCCGACTGACGCAAACCTCTTGATCAACAGGCCAGGGGGCGGTGGGAGGACTCAGCAGCCGATTACCCAGTAGTTGGGGGCGGTCTGCTTGAGGGCGCTGGAGTAGAAGGTGTTGTAGAGGCCCATCCGCTGGTTGGAGCCGTTGGCGTAGGCGTAGCCGCCGGACTGGTAGGCCCGACCGGCCGCCACGTGCGCGTAGTTGCTGGCCGTCACGCAGGTCGGCGGCGTGGTCGGGGTGGCCGTCGGGGTCGGCGTGGGGGTGGCGGTGGCCGTCGGGGTCGGGGTCGGGTTGGTCCCGCCGCCGTTCAGGCCGAAGAAGAGCGCGTCACGGTACGTCGAGCAGATGGTGTCCAGCATGTACGCGCCCGCGGTGCCGCACTGCTCGGCCGCCGAGCCGGGGTCGACCGGGGTGCCGTGGCCCATTCCGGAGATCCGGTAGAGCCGCACGTCGTCGTTGCCGTAGACCTCCAGGCTGGTGTTGCCGGGCAGCGACGAGGTGCTGGTCGGGGTCTGCGACACGCCCCGCACGTTGGTCCACTGGTCGCGGGACTCGGTGCCGTTGAGCGGGGTGACAGTGGTGTCCGAGGTGCCGTGCCAGATGGCCACCCGGGGGCGCGGGCCGGTGTAGCCGGAGTACGCGCCACGGACCAGGTCACCCCAGGCGGCGGGGGTCTTGTCCGCCCCCGGGTTCATGCAGCTGAACGCGTTGACCATGCTGGTGGCGCAGCGGTACGGAATCCCGGCGATGATCGATCCGGCGGCGAAGACGTCCGGGTAGGTGGCGAGCATGACCGCGCTCATCGCCCCGCCCGCGGAGAGCCCGCTGACGTAGACCCGGGAGCCGTTCACGCCGAAGTTCGTCTTGGCGTGGTCGACCATCTGCTTGATCGACAGCGCCTCGCCCTGACCCCGGGTGGTGTCGCCCGCCTCGAAGAAGTTGAAGCAGGAGTTGGCGTTGTTGCCGGAGGGCTGCTGGGCGACGATCAGGGCGAACTTCCACTGGTCGGCGTACTTCTGCCAACCGGAGCCGGAGAAGTAGCCGGAGGCGTTCTGCGTGCACCCGTGCAGCAGGACGACCGCCGGGGAGTTGGCCGGCAGACCGTCCGGCCGGTAGGCGTACATGGCGAGGTTGCCGGGGTTGGAGCCGAACCCGGTGACCTGGGTGAGGGTGGCGGCCTGGGCGGGTGCGGCGACGGCGACCGCGCCCGCGACGGCGAGGGCGAGCCCGGCGACCGCACCGAGCAGCCGGGTGAGGGTGGACGAGGAGCGGCGCACGGCGGCCTCCTGGAGGGGCGGACTGTGAACTGGGTCACGGTCGAGTTGCCGAGACGTTACGACGATGTGTCGCTGCTATGACATGGGGCACACTCACACATTCACGACGGACGCTGTGTACGCCAAGCCGTCGACGTGGCGGACCGAATCCGTCCCCAACGGTCCCCTCCTTGCAGGTCTGACCGGCCCGTCCAGGTCCGGTTGGTAACGTCCGCTGCGTGCCGTCCTCCCCGTCGCTGGCCACCGGGCCCGCACCCGCGTCACCACCGCGCACCGTCCGGGACCGCCGGGCCGACCTGATCGTCGTGCTGGTGGCGCTCGCGCTCGCCGTCTGGGTGACCAGCGGGCTGTGGCGGGACCCGAACGTCCGCACCATCACCGTCAACTCCAGCGACCAGGCGCTGTTCGAGTGGCTGCTGGCCTTCGGCGGGCACGCGGTCACCCACGGCGACAACCCGCTCTTCACCTACCTGATCAACGTCCCGGACGGCGTGAACCTCGCGGTCAACACCTCGATCACGGTGTACGCGGTGGTCTTCGCCCCGCTCACGTACCTGATCGGACCACCGGCGACGTTCCTGGTGATCCTCACCCTGAACCTGCTCGCCACCGCCCTGGTCTGGTACTGGCTGCTCTCCCGGCACCTGGTCCGCAGCCGGCTGGCCGCCGCGATCGGCGCCCTGTTCATCGCCTACTCCCCCGGCATGGTGTCGCACGCCAACGCGCACCTGAACTGGACCGCCGGTTGGCTGGTGCCGCTGCTGATCTGGCGGCTGTTCGCGCTGCGCCGCCCGGGGCACTGGCTGCGCGACGGGGTGATCCTCGGCGTGCTGGTCGCGGTGGCCTTCTCGATCGCCGCCGAGGGGCTCTTCTTCACCGCGCTGGCGCTGGGGGTGTTCGTCGCCATCTGGGCGCTGCACCCGGCCAACCGCGTGGAGGCACGCGCCGTGCTGCCCACCTTCCTGCGCGGGCTCGGGGTGACCGCCGTGGTCGCCGGCGTGCTGCTGTCGTACCCGTTGTGGTTGCACTTCGCCGGGCCACAACGGTTCCACGGCACCGGCTTCGACCCGGTGATCCACTCCGAGGACATCGCGGCGTTCGCCGCCTTCCCGCGCCGCTCGCTGGCCGGCGAGGCCGGGTTGGGCACCTCGCTGGCACCGAACCCGACCGAGGAGAACTCGTTCTTCGGCATCCCGCTGCTGGTGCTCACCGCGGTCTGTTTCGTCGCGCTCTGGCGGCGGGCCGACCCGCACCGCCGGGCCACCCTCTGGGCGCTGGGCGCCCTCGCGCTGATCTTCACGGTGCTCTCCTTCGGCCCGATCGCCAAGGTCGACGGCCGACGCACCGATCTGCCCATGCCGTTCGACCTGCTCGGACAACTGCCGGTAGTGAACGCCGCGCTGCCCGCCCGGCTGGCGCTGGTAGTCGCGCCGGTGATCGGGCTGCTGCTGGCGTACGCCGTCGACCAGTTGCGCGCCGCGCCACCCCGGCACCGCTCCACGGAGCTGGCCTGGCTGCTCGGTTTCGCGGTGGCCCTGGTGCCGCTGCTGCCCACCCCGCTGCTGACCGACGAGCGGGAGCCGATCCCGCGGTTCATCACCTCCGGCACGTGGCGGGACTACGTCTCACCCGACGGGGTGCTGACCCCGGTGCCGTTGACCGTCGACATCTACCCGGACGGCCAGCGGTGGCAGGCGTACGCGTTGTCGCACCGGCAGGGCGAGTTCGAGATCCCGGGCGGCTTCTTCCTCGGCCCCGGCGGGCCGGACGGGCGGGGCCGGATCGGTCCGGTGCCGCGCACCCTGAGCGCGTTGATGGACCAGGCCGGCCGTACCGGGTTGGTCCCCATCGTCACCGACGGAACGATCCGGGAGGTCCAGTCGGACCTGCGGCACTGGCGCATCGAGACGGTGGTGCTCGCCGACGAGGTGCACGGCGCGAAGTTCGACGTCGACGAGGAGGCGCTGCGGCGTACCGGCACCGCCCTGTTCGGCGAGCCGCAACGGGTCGACGACGTCTGGCTCTGGCGGATCCCGCCGGCCTGACCGGGGCCGGTGAGGCGGCTCACCAGGGAAGATCGCCCGGAGCGGGACTAGGCTGGATGCCGTGACAACGACGACCCCCGGCCTGACGGCCGTCCGTGCCGGCCTGCTCGACTACCAGGCCGCCTGGGACGAGCAGCGGCGCCTGCACGAGTCGGTGGTGGCTGGCGAGCGCGGCGACACCGTGCTGCTGCTGGAGCACCCGAGCGTCTACACCGCGGGCAAGCGCACCGAGCCGTGGGACCGGCCCGTGGACGGCACTCCGGTCGTCGACGTGGACCGCGGCGGCAAGATCACCTGGCATGGCCCGGGGCAGCTCGTCGGTTACCCGATCCTGCGCCTGCCCGACCCGGTGGACGTGGTCGCCTACGTGCGCCGCACCGAAGAGCTGCTCATCGACGTGTGCACCGAGTTCGGGCTGACCGCCGGCCGGGTCGAGGGGCGCAGCGGGGTCTGGGTGCCCGAGGACGACCGGGGGCCGGCCCGCAAGGTGGCGGCCATCGGCATCCGGGTGGCCCGGGGTGTCACCCTGCACGGCTTCTCGATCAACTGCGACTGCGACCTGACGTACTTCGACCAGATCGTGCCGTGTGGCATCCGGGACGCGGGCGTCACCTCGCTCACCGCCGAGCTGGGCCGCCCGATCCGCGTCGCCGACGTGCTGCCGGTGGTCGAGCGCCGACTCTCCACCCTCGTCACGGTCTGAGACCCGGCCGCGCGCCGGGGTGACCGACGGTCGGCCTACCCTCGGTCGGTGCAGATCGATCTCGTCACCATCGTCGTCAGCGAGTACGACCCCGCCATCGCCTTCTTCACCGGCGTACTCGGCTTCGAGCTGGCCGAGGACTCCCCGTCGCTGACCAACGACGGGCGACCGAAGCGCTGGGTGGTGGTCCGCCCGCCGGGCGGCGGCACCGGGTTGCTGCTGGCCCGCGCCGACGGCGAGCGGCAGGAGGCCGCGGTGGGCGACCAGACCCACGGCCGCGTCGGGTTCTTCCTCCAGGTCGACGACTTCGACGCCACCTACCGCCGGATGGTCGAGATGCGCGTCGAGTTCGTGAAGCCGCCGCGCACCGAGCCGTACGGCCGGGTCGCCGTCTTCCGCGACGTCGCCGGCAACCTGTGGGACCTGCTCGGCCCCGCCTGAGCCCCCGCCGGCCCCTCCATTCGATCGAGTGGGCCGGCAGGGCGCCCACCTACGGAGTCAGGCGGTGCAGGTCGCGCGGGAACGCGGTGACCTCCCGGATGTTGGCCGCGCCGACCAGCCGGGCCACGAACCGTTCCAGGCCGATGGCGAAGCCACCGTGCGGTGGCATGCCGTGCCGGAACGCGTCCAGGTAGCCGACGTACGGCTCGACCGGCTCACCCCGGGCCGCCAACGCCGCCAGGTAGTCGGCGTGCCGGTGCAGCCGCTGCCCACCGGTGACCAGCTCCAGACCCCGAAAGAGCAGGTCAAAACCGTTCGAGTACGCGGGCCGCGCCGGGTCCGGGTGGGTGTAGAAGGGCCGCTTCGCCATCGGGTAACCGGTGACGAAGAGGAAGTCCGACCCGTGTTCGCGTAGGGCCCACTCGCCCAGCGCCCGTTCGTGGGCGGGCGCGAGGTCCGGCTCGTCGGCGGGCGCGCCGGCGATCGTCAGCGCCTCGGTGAAGTGCACCGCCGGGATCTCCGCCGGCACCTGCGGCGGCGTGACGCCGAGCGTCGCCAGGGCGGCGCCGGCCCGCCCGCTCACCACGTCCAGCATCCCGGCCACTGTGTCGCGCAGCACGCGCATCACGTCCCGGTGGTCGGCGACGAAGCCCAGCTCCGCGTCGAGCGACGTGTACTGCGCGAGGTGTCGGACGGTGTCGTGCGGCTCGGCCCGGAAGACCGGCCCCACCTCGTAGACACGTTCGAAGACGCCGACCATCAGCTGCTTGTAGAACTGCGGCGACTGGGCCAGGTACGCGGGCCGGCCGAACCAGTCCAGCGCGAACACGTTCGCCCCGCTCTCGGTGCTGGAGCTGACCACCTTCGGCGTGTGGACCTCCACGAAGTCGTGGGCGTCGAGTGCGGCCCGGAACCCGGCCACCACCGCCGCCGAGATCCGCAGCGCCGCCGACCGGGTGGGGTGCCGCAGCGCGGTGGGCGCGTTGTCCAGCTGGGTGGGCAGGCTCGCGGTGAGCGTCGGCCGGTACAGGTCGAACGGCGGCGGTACGGCGGGCGGTCCGAGGGGACGTACCGTCGGGTCGGTCAGCTCGACCCCGGCGGGCGCCGTGCCGTTCGCGGTGACCGTCGCGGTGACCTCGACGACCGTCTCTTCGGTGAGTTTCTCCAGCTCGGCGCGGACGGCCGGGTCGGTGACGACCACCTGGGCCAGGCCGGCGGCGTCCCGCACGATCAGGAAGGCCACCGACTTCAGCAGTCGGCGGCGGTGCACCCAGCCGGCGATCCGCACGGTCGTGCCGATCCTGGCGGGCAGTTGGTGGGACAGGGTTCGTTGCATGGCGGGCTGCTCCTCGGTCGATCGCCACGCCGTCGCCGCCCTGGGGAGGCGAGACGTCGCATCAGCCCCAGGGAGGTGTGGGCGAGCGGGAACCTCGCGGTGCCACCACACCTTCACCCCCGCCGAAGCGGGGGCCTCGTTCGTCGCCTGATGACCGGGGCCAGCCGGGCGGGCTCTACTGGGCACGGGTGACCGCAACCGTTCTTCCCGCAGCTCGGGAGGGTCTTCGCTCCCCGGCGCCAGACCGCCTCTCAGCACCGGCGGCTCTCTGCACTGGCGGGTCGGGGAACTACTCGGCTCCGTCGTCGCTGTTGGCGGCGACCGTAGCACCCGATTCCCCCGAATGTGACGCCCTTTTTCGACCGGCCGGTGTCCGGCGTCACAACGTCTGGGGCGTGACGCCGGTCGCCTGACGCACATAGACACCTGCCGTCCGGCGTAGGCTCATTTTCGTGACGATCGAGCACTCCGCGCCGACGACCGGCCAGGCAGCGCGCACCGCAACGGCGGCCCCCGAGGGGCGGCGTCTGCTGCGGATCGAGGCGCGCAACGCCGAGACGCCGATCGAGCGCAAACCGCCATGGATCAAGGTCAAGGCCAAGATGGGCCCGGAGTACACCCAGTTGCGCGGGCTCGTCTCGCGCGAAGGGCTGCACACCGTCTGCCAGGAGGCCGGCTGCCCCAACATCTACGAGTGTTGGGAGGACCGGGAGGCCACCTTCCTCATCGGCGGTGACCAGTGCACCCGGCGCTGCGACTTCTGCCAGATCGACACCGGCAAGCCGGCCGAGTTCGACGCCGACGAGCCGCGCCGCGTCGCCGAGTCGGTGGTCTCGATGGGGCTGCGGTACGCCACCATCACCGGTGTCGCCCGTGACGACCTGCCCGACGGCGGCGCCTGGCTGTACGCCGAGACCGTCCGGCAGATCCACGCCCTCCAGCCCGGCTGCGGCGTCGAGCTGCTGATCCCGGACTTCAACGCCGTCCCCGAGCAGTTGGCCGAGGTCTTCAGCTCCCGCCCGGAGGTGCTGGCCCACAACGTGGAGACCGTGCCGCGCATCTTCAAGCGCATCCGGCCGGCGTTCCGCTACGACCGCTCGCTGGACGTGATCCGCCAGGCCCGCGCCGACGGCCTGGTCACCAAGAGCAACCTCATCCTGGGCATGGGCGAGGAGCGGGCCGAGGTCTCGCAGGCGCTGCGCGACCTGCACGAGGCCGGCTGCGAGCTGATCACCATCACGCAGTACCTGCGCCCCTCGCCCCGGCACCACCCGGTGACCCGCTGGGTCAAGCCGGAGGAGTTCGTGGAGCTGCGCGAGGAGGCCGAGGAGATCGGTTTCGCCGGGGTGATGAGCGGGCCGCTGGTGCGTTCGTCGTACCGGGCCGGTCGGCTCTACAAGCAGGCCATCGACGCCCGCGCCGCCGCCTCGGTCGCCACCGCCAGCTGACTCCGCCGCAGCGCCGCACGGCCGTTCGGCGCCCGGGTGTCATGATCCTGTGATGACCGTCGGCGTACGCGAGCAGCCGCGCGGCGCGGGCTCGCCCCGCCCGCGGCCCGGCGCACGCCCCGGCCTGGTCGGTTGGCTCACCGGGTTGGCCGTGCTCGCCGGGGTGGGCTACCGGCTCTGGCTGCTGGGGCACGCCGCGCCGCCGACGAACAGCGACGAGGCCACCATGGGGCTGGCCGCGCTGCACATCGCCCGGGGCGAGGGCTTCCCGGTCTGGTTCTACGGCCAGCAGTACATGGGCACCCTGGAGGCGTACCTGGCCGCGCCGGTGTTCGCCCTCGCCGGTGGGCCGTCGCTGCTCGGCCTGCGGCTGCCCACGCTGGCGCTCTACGCGCTGTTCCTGTTGTTGACCTGGCGGTTGACGCTGCGGCTGACCGGGGACCGGTGGTTCGGGCTGCTGATGGTCGCGCTGCTGGCCCTCGGCTCCGACCGGATCGTCAAGAACCAGCTGATCGCCGGCGGCGGCTACCCCGAGATGAACGCGGCCGGGGCGGCGCTGGCCCTGCTCGCCGCAGATCTGGCCACCGGCCGACCGGGGCGGCGGACGGCCGACACCGGGCGAGCCGGCGGGCACACGGCCGACGCTGGGCGACCCGGGTGGCGGCTGGCGCGGTGGGCGACGTGGGGGTTGCTGGCCGGGCTGATGCTCTGGGTCGATCCGCTCGTGCTGCCGTACGTCGCAGCGACCGGCGCGGTCCTCGTCGTGTTCTGCCGCCGGGAGCTGTGGGGTGCCGCCGGGGCGCTGCTCGGGGCGGCGGCCGTGCTGGGCGCGGCCCCGCTGCTGCTGCACAGCCTGTTGACCGGGCGAAACCCGCTGCACGCCGTGCTCGCCGCCAGCGGTGCGAACGCGAGCGCGGGCTGGCCGGACCGGCTGCACGGCGGCCTGGTGCTCGGCCCCGGACTGGGAATGGGCTTCTGCGCTCCCGGCCAGTGCGCCACCTGGCAACTGTGGTGGGCGCTCGCCCTGCCGCTGCTGCTGGTCATCGCCGCCGCCACCGCCTGGCGGGCCCTGCGCACCCCCGACCCCGACCCCGCCGCTGTCGGCCCCGACGCGCGGCCGCCCCGGGTGG
>NZ_JAKKFF010000200.1 GCF_022229015.1 Micromonospora foliorum | reverse complement strand
ACCCGGCCGTCCGGGCCGGCGCCGACCTCCTCGGCGGTCGCGATCCACGTCCGTGCGGCGCCGTCGCGGACCTTGGCGTCAGCCGGGGTACGCCCCGAGCTGTCCACCACCACCCGCAGCGGCTGCCGGATGGCCAGGCTGCCGTCGCGCAGGTTGCGAGCGGTCAACCGGGGGTCGTCGGCGAGCACGGTGCCCACCCCGGCGATGACCGCGTCGACCGTGCCGCGCAACGCGTGCACGTCGATCCGGGCCGCCTCCGAGGTGATCCACATGCTGGTGCCGTCCGCCGCGGCGGAGCGCCCGTCGAGCGTGGCGGCGTACTTCCAGATCACGTACGGCCAGCCCCGGCGCATCGAGGTCAGCCACGCGACGTTGCCGGCCTCGGCCTCCTCGCCGCGTACCCCCAGATCGACCCGGACCCCGGCGGCGCGCAGGGTGGCGGCGCCCCCGGAAGCGACCGGGTTGGGGTCGGGCACGGCGATGACCACCCGGCCCACCCCCGCCTGGACGAGCGCGGAACTGCAGGGGCCGGTGCGGCCGGTGTGGTCGCACGGTTCCAGAGTGACGACCGCAGTGCCGCCCTTGGCCCGCCGCCCGGCCTGTGCCAGGGCGACGATCTCGGCGTGCGGTCCCCCGGCGTACGCGTGGAAGCCCTCGCCCACGACCTCGCCGTCCTCGTCGAGCAGCACGCACCCGACCACCGGGTTGGGGCTGGTGGTGCCGAGCCCGCGCGCCGCCAACTCGATCGCACGCCGCATCGCCTCATCAACGGAGACGCTGGCCATCGCCCTGCCCCTGCCCTCTCACTCGCCGGTCCGCGCGCGGGCGGTCAGGGAGGCGGTGGCCATGGGGCCACGGGCAGGCGGTGGCGGATTCCGGGAACGGCACAGCCGCCCCGGAGGGTCGGCACGGCACGCTGAAGCCAGCGGCCGGCTCGGACCCGTCCGTCCCGCGCGCTGTCTCCCATCCGGACTGTCTGGGCGCGGACGAACCGCTCCCAACCGTCGGCCCCGGATTTTCACCAGGTCCACCGGACGGCAGAGCCGTCCGGGTCGCGGGCTGACCACGGTTGGACCGTGGATCACCGCCGGTTCGGAATTTCACCGAGTCCCGCCAGCGCGTGGTGGGTAGAGAAAGTCTTACACGCCGATCCGGTTCTGCCGCCACCTAGGCGAGCTACTTCACAGCGGTATCACGCTCAGGTGACGCCGCGCCGCCGGTCCACCGCCACGTACGAGCCCGGTTGACTCTTGGCGACCGTCTTCATCTCCGAGGCCACCGCGATCGCTTCGAGGGGGTCGGTGAACCGCTTGCCGGCGTCGGAGAGGGACACCCCGATGGAGAGCGTGACCAGGGCCGCGCGTCGGATGTTGCCGCGTCGGTCCTTCAACTCGACGAAGCCGCGCTCCCGGTCGGTCGCGTCGTAGAGCGTGTCGGCGGCCTTCTCGAAGTCGACGACCGCCCGGGACGTCAGCGGGCGTACCTGGTCCGGTGCGCAGACGATGACGAAGTCGTCGCCGCCGACGTGGCCGAGGAAGGCCGGTGGCAGACCCACCTCCACCACCGCCCGGTGCAGGCTGCGGGCCAGCGCGGAGATGAAGTCGTCGCCGCGCACGAAGCCGTAGCGGTCGTTGACGCTCTTGAACCGGTCGATGTCGATGTAGCCGACGGCGTAGTCCACGCCGTTTCGGACCCGGTCGCTGATCTCCCGACGGATCCGGCTGTTGCCGGGCAGCCCGGTCAGCGGGGAGACCTCCCGGAACTCCTTGTTGCGGCGCAGCGTGGACGAGACCCGGGCCACCAACTCGGCGGTGTCGAACGGCTTGACCAGGTAGTCGTCCGCGCCGGCGCTGAGCCCGTGCACCTTGTCGACGGTCATCCCCTTGGCCGTCAGCATGATCACCGGAAGGGCGGAGGTCATCGGGTCGGCGCGCAGCCGCCGGGTCAGCTCCAGCCCGTCGATCCGGGGCATCATGAGGTCGACCACCGCCAGGTCCGGCCGCTGGCGCTCGATGACCTCCAGGGCCTCCTGGCCGTCGCTGGCGTGGATCACCTCGAAGCCGTGCAGCCGCAGGTTGAACTCGACGAAACGAGCGATGTCCTCGTCGTCGTCGACGACGAGGATGATGTCCTTGCGGTCGGCCTCGGGCTCCACCTCAGGCCCCGGGAGCCGCGCGTTCCGCCAGTGCCCGCAGGTGCCGTACGGCCTCCGCCGGGTCGGCGGCCCCGTACACGGCGGTGCCGGCCACGAACGCGTCGGCGCCCGCGGCGGCGGCCTGTTCGATGGTGTCGGCGGCGATCCCGCCGTCCACCTCGATGCGCAGCTCCAGGTGCCCGGCCGACACGTGCCGCCGCGCCGTCCGCACCTTCTCCAGCAGCTGCGGAATGAACCGCTGCCCACCGAAGCCCGCCTTGATCGTCATGATCAGCAGGGTGTCGAAGCTGGGCAGCAGGTCCAGGTAGGGCTCGATCGGGGTGTCCCGGTCGATGGCCAGGCCCGCCTTCGCACCGGCCGAGCGCAGGTCCTTGGCCAACGCCACCGGGTCGTCGGACGCCTCCGCGTGGAAGGTGACGTTGTACGCCCCGGCGTCGGCGTACCCGGGGGCCCACCGGCGCGGGTCCTCGATCATCAGGTGCACGTCGAAGGGCATCGCCGTGACAGCCCGCAGGCTCTGCACCACGGGCAGACCAATGGTCAGGTTCGGCACGAAGTGGTTGTCCATCACATCGACGTGCAACCAGTCCGCGGCGTCCTCGACGGCACGGACCTCTTCGGCGAGGCGGGCGAAATCGGCGGCCAGAATGCTCGGCGCGACGATCGGCGGCGGTACGGTCACGGGGCCAGTGTACGAACGTGGCCACCCGCCACCCGCATCGCGCCACCTTTGGGGACTCGCTGTGATCCAGCAGTGACCAGTGGTGCAGAATTGGACGCTCCGGACCCCCGAATCCGGACGAACAGACATCAGCGGCTGGCCGATCGACGGAAACGCGACGACACTCCAACCGGGACGGTGCGCCGTAGGCTGCACGCCCGCCGGGGTCTCGCCGCGGGGCGCGGTGACCGGCCGCCAGCTCCCGGGAGGGCGGACGATGCGACGGTGGCTTCCAGCGCTGGCGCTGGCCGGCGTCACGACGATGCTGCTGCTGGCCGGCTGCGCGCCGGCGCGGGGCGCGGACGGTGATCTCACCGACGACTGGCCGACGCTGCGGGTGCCGAAGCCGTTCACCCCCGCCACCGACACCTGTCTGCCGCGGATCACCGCCGTCGTGCAGGCCAGCACGTACGAGACGGTCGACTGCGCGCGTAACCACCTGGCCGAGACCATCCACGTCGGCACGTTCGTCGGGCCCGACGCGCTGACCGAGGCCCGACCGGAACCCGGATCGTCGGCGCTGCGCACGGCTCGCGCCGAGTGCGACCAGCGGGCCCGGCAGGTGCTCGGCGGTGACTGGCACACGGCCCGACTCGCGCTGTCCCTGGCGCTGCCGTCCGCGCCCGCCTGGACCGGCGGCGCCCGCTGGTTCCGCTGCGACCTCAGCGAGACCGGCAGCATCGACAACACCCGCCCGGTGAACCGCACCGGCAGCCTGCGGGGCGCGTTGATCGGCGACACGCCCCTGACGCACCGCTGCTTCGACCCCAAGCTGATCGGCGACAACCTCAACTACATGGCGCCGGTGCTCTGCACGGAGCCGCACCGCGCCGAGTTCGTGGGCGTCTACGAGGAGGGGGACATGAGCTGGGCGGAGTTCGCCAAGTCCGCCGAGCAGGCGCACCGGCGCTGCATGGCGCTGATCGCCGAGTACGCGGCGGTGCCCAACAACAGCGAGCTGCCGTACCGGGCCGGGTCCATCTACTACCCGCCGTCTCAGCGAGAGTGGGAGGAGGGCGACCGTGGCGTGCGCTGTTTCCTGTGGAGCGACGACCGCAAACTCACCCGCTCGATGCGCGGCGCCGGCCCCGAGGGACTGCCCGCGATCTGAACATCGGTGCCGTATGCTGCTGCGCCGTGGCGCCACCGACCGGCTGGGTCCGGTCGGGGGCCACCAGCGGCGGGAGGTCGGGATGCGACGGTGGTTGGCGGCGTTCGCCGGGGGTGGGGCACTGGCCCTGGCACTGGCCGGGTGCGGCGCACCCGCCGGAGTCGACCGTGACCTCATCGACGACTGGCCGGCACCGGTCGCGGCGCAGCAGTTCGTCCCCGCCGCCGACGTCTGCCACCAGAGTTCCCAGCAGGTCGGTTTCCTGACCGGCTACAACCCGACGGCGTGCACCGAGGCGCACCGGGTGGAGACCATGCACGTCGGCACCCTCACCGGCCGGGCCGCCGAGGGCGGCACGCCCCCGCAGCCCGGCTCGGCCGGCATGCGGGCCGCGCAGGCCGGGTGCGACACGGCGGTCAACAAGGCGGTGGGTGCCGACTGGCGGTCCGGGCGGCTCGGCCTGACCGTCGTGCTGCCGTCGCCGCAGGCATGGTCGGGCGGGGCCCGCTGGTACCGCTGCGACGTCACCGAGATCGCCAGCATCGACGACACCGCGGTCGACCTGCGCACCGGCAGCCTGCGGGGCGCGCTGTCCGGCGCGGCCCCGTTGGCGTACCGCTGCTTCAACCCGAAGATGGTCAAGGACGACATCGACGAGATGGTGCCGGTCTCCTGCACCGCCAAGCACCACGCCGAGTTCGTCGGGGTCTGGCAGGCCCCGGACACCAGCTACGCCGAGTTCACCCGCAGCACCAAGCGGACCCACCGGGCCTGCCAGACGACGATCGCCAAGTACGCCAAGGTCCCGGACAACTCCCAGCTCGACTTCCGCGCCGGCACGATCTACTACCAGCCGTACGAGGAGGAGTGGCGCAACGGGAACCGGGGCGTGCAGTGCTTCCTCTGGATCTCCGACCGGAACCTGACCCGCTCGATGAGGAACGCCGGCACCAAGGGCCTCCCGGTCACCTAGGTGTTCTGCCCAGAGAGGTTGGGGACGCGGCTGGCGGGTGGGCCGCCGAGTGCGGTGTGATGGCGGTGGTGATTGTAGGCGTGGAGCCAGGCGGGTAGGGCCGCTCGTCGGGCGGTTTCGGAACGGTAGGGCTTGGCGTAGGCCCATTCGTCGGTCATGGTCCGGTGGAAACGCTCGACCTTGCCGTTTGTCTGTGGCCGGTAGGGGCGGGTTTTCTTGACGGTGACACCGAGCTGGGTGCAGGTCTCGTGCCAGAGCCGGGACTTGTAGCAGGAGCCGTTGTCGGTCAGGACGCGGCGGACGGTGATGCCGGATGAGCTGAACCAGGCGTGGGCGCGTTGCCAGAACGCGGCAGTGGTGTCTTGACGTTCGTCAGGAAGGATTTCGGTGTAGGCCAGCCTGGAGTGGTCGTCGATCGCGGTGTGAAGGTAGGCGTAGCCGAGTCGGGCGCCGCCCCACGCGTCGGTGCGGTGACCTGCGGTGGCGGTGCGGTTGAGTTTCCCGCGAGCACGACCTTGTGTGCGCCAGCCGCCGCCGTCGGGGATGTTGCCGAGTTTCTTGATGTCGACGTGGACTAGGTCGCCGGGATGGGGGTGTTCGTAGCGGCGGATCGGTTCTCGGGTAGCCCTGTCGAGATGGGCCAGGCGGGTGACGCCCGCGCGGCGCAGGATCGCGTGGCAGGTTGAGGCGGGCAGATCCAGGCGTCCGCCGATCCGTGCGGGTCCCCAACGCCGGCTCGTTCGTAGATGCAGCACCTGGCGCTCCACCTGGGGGCGGGTGCGGTTCGGGCTGTGTCGCGGCCGGCTGGAGCGGTCTTTCATGCCCGCGGCGCCTTCGACGCGGTAGCGCTCGGCCCAGCGTTTCGCTGTAGTCGGGCTGACCTGGAACCGTTCCGCGGCCCGGCGCAGCGGCCACTCGTCATCGACGACGCAGCGGGCCAGACGCAGTCTGCCTCGTTCGGTCAGGGGTGCATTAGCGTGGGTCACGAGGACCTCCCGGGTGATGCGGAACCTTCGACAAGCTCCACCTCACCCGGAGGTCCTCACCCATTTCAAGATCTCAGCCCTGTCACCAACGTCCATGGGCAGAACACCTAGGGCCTGTTTCGAGTCGAGCCTGAACGCACGGCGTCCGGCCGGTCGGGTGACCGGCCGGACGCGTGGAACGGATCAGCCTCGGCGCAGGACGGCGAGGAACATCGCGTCGGTGCCGTGGCGGTGTGGCCAGAGCTGCACGGTCGGCCCGTCGCCGAGACCGGGCATGCCGGCCGGCAGCAGCGGCCGGGCGTCCACGAAGTCCACCGCAACCCCGCTACGGCGGGCCGCCTCGGTCACCGTCACGTGCGTCTCGACGGTGTGCGGTGAACAGGTGACATAGGCGACCAGGCCACCCGGGCGGACCGCCCGCAGCGCCGCGCCGAGCAACTCCCGTTGCAGCCGGGTCAGCGGCGGCAGGTCCGACGGCTGGCGACGCCAACGCGACTCCGGCCGACGACGCAGCGACCCCAGGCCGGTACACGGCGCGTCCACCAACACCCGGTCGAAGTGCTGCTCCGGCAGCTTCGGGTCACCGCCGACCTCACGGCCGTCCATGGCCAGCACGGACACCGGCAGGTCCCGGGTCGCCAGGGAGACCAGCCGGGCGCGGTGCTCGGCCACCTCCACCGCGGTCACCCGGGCACCCCGCTGCGCGGCCAGCGCGCCGAGCAGCCCGGCCTTGCCGCCCGGGCCGGCGCACAGGTCAAGCCAACGCCCGTCCGGGCCGTCCAACGGCGCGTCGGCGAGCGCGGTGGCCACCAGCTGGGAGCCCTCGTCCTGGACGTGGGCACGGCCGTCGACCACCGCCGGGATGTCGCCCGGCGACCCGCCGGGCAGATAGACGGCGTACGGCGAGAAGGCGCCGGGCGCACCGCCGACCTGGTCGGCCAGCTCGACCGGGTCGATCAGCCCGGGCCGGGCACACAGGTGCACCGGGGGGCGCTCATTGTCCTCGATCAGGAGGCGCTCCGTCTCACCCAGATCGCCGCCGAGCGCCTCGGAGAAGGCCCGCACGATCCACTGCGGATGGCTGTACGCCAACGCGAGGTGCCCGACCGGGTCGGTCTCCATCGGCGGGGCGAGCTTCTCCACCCAGGCGTCCGCGTCACGGGTGGACACCTCGCGCAGCACCGCGTTGGCGAAGCCGGTGGCGCCCGGTGCGACCGAACGGACCAGGTCCACCGTCGACGAGACCGCGGCGTGCGCCGGCACCCGGGTGTGCAGGAGTTGGTACGCCCCGAGCCGCAGCGCGTCGCGTACCGGTGGGTCGATCCGGGCCACGTCCCGGCCGGCCGCGTCGGTCAGGATCGCGTCCAACGTGCCCAGGTGGCGCAGGGTGCCGTAGGTCAGCTCGGTGGCGAAGGCCGCGTCCCGACCGAACAGCCCCTCCTCCCGCAGGATGATGGGGAGCACCAGGTTGGCGAACGCGTCGTCACGGTGCACCGCCGCCACCGCCTCGTACGCGGCGCGGCGCGGCCGGTCCAGCGGTGGCCGGGCGGGACGACGGTCTCCGCCCCGATCGGCCCACGAGCCGGAGCGCGTTGGGCGGGTTCCCTCCGGTGCCGTCACGCGAATTCCTCTCCAGTGCCGACCCGGACGCCGCGCGCCCAGTCGGTCGCGCCCATGGCCCGCTTGCCCGCGGCACGGACCTCGCCGAGCCGCACCGGCACGGTCGCCGTGCCAACCAGCACCCGGGACTTCTCCACCAGCAACTCCCCCGGCTTCAGCTCGGGGCCGTCGGGCACCGGGACGACCGGGCCGAGTTTCACCCGCTCGTCGCGGAACGTGGTCCAGCCGCCCGGCGCGGGCGTGCAGGCCCGGATTCGCCGGTCCACGGCGAAGGCCGGGTCGCTCCAGCGCACCCGCGCGTCGTCAACGGTCAGCTTCGGCGCCAGCGACACCCCGTCGGCCGGCTGCGGCTCGGCGCGGGCGGTGCCGTCGTCGATCGCGTCGAGCACCGCCACCAGCAGCCCGGCGCCGGAGTCGGCGAGCCGCTCCAGCAGGTCACCGGAGGTGTCGGCGGCGCGGATCTCGTCGGTCAGCGTGCCGTAGACCGGGCCGGTGTCCAGGCCCTCCTCCAACTGGAAGACGCTGGCCCCGGTCAGCTCGTCACCGTGCAGCACGGCGTGCTGCACGGGCGCGGCGCCGCGCCACGCCGGCAGCAGGGAGAAGTGCAGGTTGATCCAGCCGTGCCGGGGGATCTCCAGGGCCGCCGGCGGCACCAGCGCGCCGTAGGCGACCACCGGCACGCAGGCCGGCTCCAACTCGCGCAGCCGGTCGAGGAACTCCGGGTCG
>NZ_JAKKFF010000020.1 GCF_022229015.1 Micromonospora foliorum | reverse complement strand
GTCGGCGCGGGCCTGGGCGCCGCTGCGGGCGGCTGCGGCGGGGACGATCGCGGCGACCGGGCGGGGATCGCCGTCGCGGGTGACGACGGTGACCGCGTCGGTCAGCTCGGCCAGCGCGACGAGCTGGCTGAACCGGGTGCGCGCCTCACGCAGCGGCACGGAACGCGGCGGGTCGGAATGAGGGGTGAGCGCGGGGACGGCCATGGATGCATGGTGCCGCGCGGGTATGACAACTATTCGCGGTCGTCAGTGGACGGTGCGTGGCGCGGCGGTCCATTCATCGGCCAGCACCGACCAGATCTCCAGGTCGATCCGACCGTGTGGACCCGGGCTGACCTGGCGTAGAGTGCCGTCGAGGCGCAGGCCGAGCCGGCTGGCGAGGGCCTTGCTGCGGGTGTTGTCGGCGTTGGTACGCCACTCCACCCGCTGGATGCCACGCTCGCGCACCGCCCAGTCGACGATCCGGCGCACCGCCGGGGCGACCATGCCCTTGCCCTGGGCCGCCGGCTCCACCCAGCAACCGACCTCGCAGACGCCTCGGGCCACGTCGAACGACACGAACATGACCCCACCGACAAGCGTGCCCCGCCACCACAGTCCCCAGATGCCGCCGCTGTCGCTGGCCCACAGGTCGGCGTACCGCCGCAGCACCGCGCGGGCCGACGGCAGGTCGGTGGCGACGAAGGACGGCGACACCCAGGGCTGGATGTGCGCGCGGGCCCGATCGAGGTGGGCGAGGAACTCCTCGGCCCGCCACGGGTCCAGCGGACGCAGCTCGACCTCCTCGGTCAGCGGCAGGGCGAACACCGGGCCTCCACTCAATGCGCTCCGAACGTCGGTAGCAGGCTCGCACACGCGCCTCGGTCGAGGCACGGCCGCCCTCGCGCTCACGCCGGCAGGTGGGTCTGTAGCGCGGCGAACTGGGCCACGGTCAGGTAGGACGGGTTGGCGGCCTGCGGCTGCCGGAACACCTCCAGGGCGGTGAGTCGGTCATCGGCGCGCAACCGCAGCCGGGACACCCGGTCCTGTTCGGCGAGGATGGGCAGATCCATCGGCACCGACCACGGCTGCCCCGGTGCGCCTGGCTCGGCCGCCCCGGTGACCCGTCCGACGCCCCACACCCCGTACGGCAGTCGGCCCCGGCTGCCGCTGGCCCAGAAGACCACCGGCTGCCCGGCGCGCATCAACCGCGCCCGGTAACCCGGACGCACGCACCAGCTCGTCACCAGGGGCTCGCGGGCGAACCGGGCGGCGAGGTCGACCAGGTCCGCGTTGCCCTTGATCAGCCAGGCGCCGAGGTCGTCGAGGCGTACCCGTGGCTCGGTCATGGCGTACCTGTTGCCCGCCGACGACAGGTCCAATCAGATGATCATGTGGGTCCAGTAGCTGAGCCAGAGCACGAACAGCACGCCCTGCACCACGGCGAGCGTCGCGGTCAACCACACGTCGACGCTGGCGTGCCGGGCCCAGCGGGCCAGCACCAACGCCACGGGGAACGCGGCGAGCAGATAGCGCAGCAGGCTCTTGTACACCGGTGGGCCCATCGACAGGGGCACCAGCACCATGAGGACGCCGTACACCAGGTAGGCCAGCTCCCGGCGGCGGAACCCGGCGGCCAGGACGGCCAGGACGGCCACGGCGAACCACACCCGGGCGGCGTCGCGCGGCTCCCCGGTCAGCCCGTTCAGCAGCACCGGAACGGGGTTCTGCACCTTGATCCCCCAGCCGGTCTGCTGGGCGTGCTGGTAGGCGAACCAGTCCCCACCCCGCCACCGGCAGTACGCCATGAAGGTGAACCACCCGGCGGGCAGCAGCAGCAACGGCCACCCGATCCGGAGGTAGCCGAGCAGGGCGCGCGGCCCGAGCCGCCAGTCGTGCTGCCGGAGCAGCACCAGGGCCAGCGGCAGCGCCACGAGCAGGCCGACGGAGCGACTCATGGCCAGGAAGTAGCCGAGCACGCCGACCAGCAGCCACCGGTGTCGCTCGGCGTAGTAGAAGGCGGCCAACGCGAGGCAGACGAAAAGCGACTCGGTCAGCGCGGCCTGGAACAGGAACGCGGTCGGCAGCAGCACCAGGTACCGGGTGAACCGGCGGGCCGCGTGCGCGTCGCCGAGCAGCAGCTCCGCCAGCCGGTAGCCGTACCAGAGCGCCAACAGGAACGCGACGTTGCTGATCAAGAGCAGGGCGAGGGCGTTGTCACCGCCGAGCAGCGCGCCGAGGGGCCGGGCCAGGAACGGGTACAGCAGGGGGAAGCCGAAGTCTCGCCACGGCCCGCTCAGGGGCAGCTCGCTCAGCCGCAGGTAGAGCAGCGAGTCCCAGGCGAACCAGAAGGAGATCCACCGCTGCCCGGAGACGTCTCGCTGTTGTGCCCACATCAACGCCTCGTCCGGCGGCGGGGCCCCGGGGACGCCGTCCCAGGCGTGCAGGACCAGGAGCCCGAGCAGGGTGAGCAGCAGCTTCGCGCCGAGGAACAGCCCGATGACGTACGGCCAGGGCGCCGGCACCCGGCGGGCCAGGCGCGCTCCGCCGCGGCCTGCCGCGACCGCCCGGTCGGCCAGCGCCGCCGCGCCGCTCCGCCATCGGTCCATCCGTCTCGCCTCCCCGCTCCCCCGGTCCGCCGGCCGCGCGGGGAGTCGCTCTTCTCGTGGTACGCCGTCGCGCGCCCCGCCGAAGCGAGGACCAGCTACCACCAAGTGTGACATTCTGCGCAGAACGGGTAGACGCCGCTCCTCAACCATGGCGGTGAACAGGGAGCGCGTCAGCATGAGCGAGCAAAACGGGACGGTGATCATCGGTGCGGGGCCGGCCGGGCTCACCGCGGCGTACGAGTTGCTCCGGCACGGCCGGTCGGTCCAGGTGTTCGAGGCCGACGAGGTGGTCGGCGGGATCAGTCGCACCGTCGAGCGCGACGGGTGGCGGTTCGACATCGGCGGGCACCGGTTCTTCACGAAGGTGCCCCGGGTGGAGGCGTTCTGGCACGAGATCCTGCCGGACGAGGACTTCCTGACCCGGCCCCGGATGAGCCGCATCTTCTACCGGGGCGCCCTGTTCAACTACCCGCTCAGCGCCATGAACGCGCTGCGCAACCTGGGTCTGCCGGAGGCCGCCCGCTGCCTCGGCTCGTACGCGCGGGCCCGGCTGCGGCCACCACGGGACCAGTCACACTTCGAGGGCTGGGTGTCGGCCCGGTTCGGCTGGCGGCTGTACTCGATCTTCTTCAAGACGTACACCGAGAAGGTCTGGGGGATGCCGGCGGACCGGTTGCAGGCCGACTGGGCGGCGCAGCGGATCAAGAACCTGTCGCTGGCCACGGCGATCCGCAACGCGGTGCTGCCCCGGCGTCGACGCACCGACGTGACCAGCCTGATCGAGGAGTTCCAGTACCCGAAGTACGGGCCCGGAATGATGTGGGAGCGCTGCGCCGAGCAGGTCCGCGAGCGGGGCGGGCAGCTGTCCACCGGCAGCTGGGTCACCGCCGTGCACCGCGACCCGGCCCGCCGGCGGGCGACAAGCGTGACGGTCAACGGCGTGGGCGGGCAGCGTACCGAGGCGGCCGACCATGTGATCTCGTCCATGCCGATCTCGGAACTGGTGGCCGCACTCAACCCGCCGGCGCCGCCGGAGGTGCTGGCCTGCGCGGCCGACCTGCGCTACCGCGACTTCCTGACGGTCGCCCTGGTCGTGCCGGCGGAGTTCTCGTTCCCGGACAACTGGATCTACGTGCACGACCCGGGAGTGCGGGTGGGTCGGATCCAGAACTTCGGCTCCTGGTCGCCGTACCTCGTCAAGGACGGCCGCACCTGCCTGGGCCTGGAGTACTTCGTGTTCGAGGACGACGAGATGTGGCGTACCCCGGACGCCGACCTGGTGGCCCTCGGCACCGCGGAGCTGGAGCGGTTGGGGTTGGTTCGGCCGGGCGTGGTGGAGGCCGGCTACGTCGTGCGCATGCCCAAGGCCTACCCGGTGTACGACGAGCGCTACCAGCACAACGTGGAGGTGATCCGGGCCTGGCTGGCCGAGGCGGTGCCGAACGTGCACCCGGTGGGCCGCAACGGCATGCACCGCTACAACAACCAGGACCACTCGATGCTCACCGCGATGCTCACCGCCGAGAACATCGCCACCGGGAGTACGCACGACGTCTGGTCGGTCAACGTGGAGCGGGACTACCACGAGGAATCTTCCGGCGGTGACGGCCGGCGGGGCACCGGCCGGGACGCGCCGGTGGTGCCCAGCCGGATCGTCGCGCCGCCGATCACCGCGCCGGAGGGGTCGGACGACCGAGCTTCTGTCGCAGCTCCCCCGTCTCACGCATGAAGCCGAGCACGATCTCGCGGAACGAGTCGACGGACAGGTCGACGGCGGACTGGAACTTCGCGTAGGCCAGGTCGATGTCGGATCGCTCGCGATCCTTGTCCCAACCGATCGGATTCGGCGTCTGGAACTGCTTGCAGGCCGCCAGCAGCGCGCGGCCCTGCTGGAAGTTCACCGACGGCACGTTCCAGACGGTCCCGGCCATGATTCGCACCCCGTCCAACAGGACGAGTGCGGCCGTGAGCCGCTCAAGTCCCTCGGTCGGCGACAGCGTGTGTGAGCGGACGAACATCGCCCCGAGCGCGACGAGCAGTCCCACATCCGTGAAGTCGTGCAGGAACCTGTCGACAAGCGGCGCGCTCTCCGGCCCGACGGCGGTCGCGATCTCGCCCCGGATGGTGTGCATGTCGGTGGCGAGCCGGGAGAAGCTCCCCACCCGCGCGATGGTGTGGGCCAGCTTGCCGTAACCCTCCGACAGGGTGCCGTGCAGTTCGAGCCGGGCCAGGGCGCAGACGATCGACGCGGAGAAGTCGGTGGACTCGTGGAGTTCGGCTCGCGCCGCCGCCGCCACGAGCTCATCGCGGGCGCACTCCCCCGCCGCGTAGGCCTGTGACAGCGATTCGCACGCGCCCACGGCGGCCCGCATGCGCAACAGCGGATCGCCGAGGGCCAGGCTGTAGGCGTCGAGGTAGGCGGCCGCCGCCGTGGTGAACTGCCGCCGGTGCCGGTGGTGGGCCGCGAGCAGGTGTGCCATGCGAGGGTTGGACGGAAAGGCCCGCCGCCCGCGGGCCAGGATCTCGTCGACCGCGCGCAGGTCGAGGGGAGTGTGCGCCACGATGGCGAGCGCCGTCTGGAGCTGTAGCTCGTTGTGCGCTTCCCGCTCGACCGCTTCGACGGAGTCGCCGCATCGTTTCGCCAGGGCGGTGAGTCTCCTCCGGCGTACCTCACCGAGCTGTTCGAGCACGCCCAGCTTGTGCGGGATCGGGCGGTTCAGCCAGCGCTCGTCGGACACCCGCGCCTGCCTCAGGAGGGAACCCGCGATCGCCCACTCGGTGCGTAGCAACTGGTACTCGATCTCCACGATGAGCGGAGTGACCTGCGTGTTGCTTTTCCGCCACCGACGGTAGGCCCGCTTGATCGGTGCGAGTTGACTCTCCGCGGAGCGGTGCGCGGGCAGGTCGGAGTCGACCGCGTTGTCACCCTGTCGGGTCACCTTCAGCGTGGGGTCGGCGACGAGCAGACTCAGGAACGCGTCGGCGGTCGGAGCGTTCTCCACGGTCCACGTCAGCAGCTCCCGCGCGAGCTGTAGTCGCCCAGGTTCTCCGGTGCGGCGGCTCCGCTCCAGCCGATGGAGCCGCCTCTGCTGCCTCGCGATGGCCAGCAGGGGGCGGCTGTCCCCAGCCAGAGCGAGCGACTTGAGCAGCTCCACGTGCAGCGTGAGCGCCCGCAGCGCACGGGTGAGGAAGACCTCCGCGAGCGACTGGTCACCACTGAAGTCACCGGCGCGACCGATCAGCGAGACGTACATCGTCCACGTGCCGGGGTCGGCCAGGAAGGAACGGTCGTCCTCCAACTGGGACAGGCACCACTCACCGACGGCGCGGAGGCCGTCCGGGGCGGGCAACGGCCGGACGGTGACCGCGCGCAGCACGTCGTGCAGCACGATCCGCACGTCGGCACGTCCGGACAGGTCCTCGTCGTCGACGACGCCGCCCATCCATGCTCCGAGCGCGGCGCCGACGGTGTCGTCCGTGCCGACCCCCAGCCACCACGCCAGCACGAGCACCTGGGCGTCCTGCACCTGCTCGAAGTGGCTCCCCGTTTCGAGGATGCGGTTGACCGTACGCACCCCGCCGATCTCGGTGAACGTGCGACTGGCGGCGGCCACGTCGCCCGCGTGGATCTGGCTGCGCCAGAGCCGCAGGCGGACCCGCATCGACGGGCCGCGCTCGCTGCCCCGGCCTTCGAGTTCGACGATCTGCTGGTAGAGCGACTCCACCCACTCGGGTCTCATCGATCGGCTGGACACCCGATGCGCGATGTCCTGCATCGCGAGCCCCTGTTCGGAGGTCAACGCGTCCACCTCGAAGACGAACGGGGCGGTGCCCGGCCATTCGTCGAGCCCGATGGCGTCGGCGCTGAACGCTCCGGCGGCCAGTTCCCGGCGTGTCGCAGCGGGGGCGCGAATGCCGAGTGGGTCGCGAGCGGAGGTCAGTACCTGCTGTTCGAGGTACTCCCCGGTGAGCGCCGGCACGTCGTGGGAGCCCTCCTCGTCAAGGCCGGCTGCGACGGCGGCGGTCGTCAGCCCGGGGTCGCCGAGGGCCACGACCGGGTCGTCCAGGAACGCTGCGGTCGGGTCGAAGATGGGCAGGTCGAACCGCTCGGACAGGGCGATGGCGAGGTCGACCGCGTCGTCGTCCTCGTCCCGTCCGCAGGCCGCCAGGATCTCACCCGGAAGAAGGCAGCGCGGGTCGACGAGCTCCAGCGCGCTCTCGGCCTCCTCCCGGGACACTCGGCCACGGGTGGCGCGCGCGATCAGCGCCGCCGCGTCCCTACGGCCGATCGGTCCCACCTCGACCGAGGTGGAGAGTCCGACGCAGGCCAGCTCGTCGCCAAGGTCCCGTCCGACGAGGACGACCGCGGCGTTCATCCGTTCGGCGGCCTTCATCAACGCCGCGAGGTCCGCGTCGGCTGCGGCGTCGACGCCCTGGTGCTGAAGGTCGATGACGAGCCGGCCCCCGCGCAGGTCGCGCATGATCGTCCAGCAGGCCAGCGCCAGCGTCTCCTCGTCGGAGCGGCTCCCGAACGGGTCCTGCGGGATGTTCACCCCGAGCACCGGGAGGACGATCCCCACCACGGGGTGCTGCGCGGGGACCGGCGGCGCCAACGCCGCGTCCACGTACGCCGTGTCGCCGGCGGGGACATGCGCGAGGCGCACCCAGACGCCGGTCAGCGCGGACTTGCCGGCGAGTGCGTCACCGACGACGAGGCGGTGGCGGGGACCGTCGCGCGAGTCCAGCGCGGCGATCTCCTCCTCCCGGCCGATGAGTTCCACCAGCTCCGAGGGCGCGTCGCCGCGGATCAGACTGCGCGGAGGCCAGGTGAGCCCGCTGGCGGCGTGCCTGATCTGCATCCGGCGGTCGTCGGTGTCCAGGCCCAGCGAGGTTCGGATCGGTACGATCTCCGTACCCAGCAGGGCGTGTCCGCCCAGGTCCGTCTGCCGCCCGCGCGTGACGCGGACCATGCCGACCAGCCGGCCGTCCTCGCGGTCGAGCACCGGTGCACCGCTGTAGCCCCGCTGGATCTGCCCCGACCGGAGCTTGAGCCAGGCGATCCCGTCGTCCTCGACGAGCCCTTCGTTGACGACCAACGTCGTCTCGGCGCGCCGGTCGACGCAGCTGACGACCACATACTCGGCGGCGAGAGCGGGGGGACGGGTGTCCGGGATGAACCAGAACTCGTCCGCTTCTTCGACGGTCAGCAGGCAGAGGTCGCGTTGCTTGTCCCAGACGAGGACGGTCGCCGGCTCGTCGACCGCGTCGGCGGACCGGCCGATGCGGCGGATCTTCACCGGGGCGGTCCGGTCCAGCCCGTGCGTGGCCGTGGCGATCGCCCGCGGACCGATCATGAAGCCGGTCTGCTTCACGGACCCCTGGTGAACGCCGACCAGCCCCGCCCACAGATGCCGGCCGGCCTCGACGTCACTCATCTCAGCCGGCGAGGTCCTTCCAGGCCAGTTTCAACTCCACCGCTCCTTCGGCCTTCCCGTCGACGAGGAGCGCCACCGCCTTGCCGTTGGTGATCGAGAAGCCGACGCGCATGGTGACCTCGATGTCCGTCGGGGCGGCCTTGCGGGCGTGCTCCACCAACTCCTCGGCCACCTTCGCCACCTGTTGCGCCACGTCGCTGAGCTTGATTTTGAGCGCTTGAAAGGAAACCTCTTCCTCGGAATCGATTTCCATCGCCAGCGCGGCAAACGTCGTCTCGTCCTTCAATTCAAGCGCTATCAGGTCGCCCTGCATAAGCCCGCTCTCCTCGGTGAGGCGCTGATCAATCCATTTCGCAGCGATTGTTCCATCGGTACAGTGTGGACACCCTGGGCCGGTCAGCCCCTATGGCCTCACACTCCTGGGCGTCCCGAACCCTAGCGCTCCTCTGCCAGGGAAATGCCCGTCGACCGAGGCGTCTATCGGATCATCGACACTCTGCGGGATGACGCTCAACGCGGCAGGTGCGTGCAGTGGGCCACGGTGGCGTCGTCCGGGGCCTGCGCATCGGCGCCACCGGCGGTCTGCGTCTCGGCCTGCCGGACGCGGCGCACCCGACCAGCGGAACCGGCACGCACAGACTGACATCTGGCGCTGTCGACATGCGTGGCCATAATCGTTGCATGACGACGGTCGTGCACCCTGAATCCGGTCTCCCGAAGGCCACCCTCACGGATCAGGACCTGATGGAGACGTCGTGGGACTACTGCCGAATTCACGCGTTCGCCGTCACCGACGACGAGGGCCCACCCGAGGACCTGACCCCGGAGGAGTTCCAGGAGCAGGATGACCTCGACCCCACCGCGCCGTCGGCGCTGCGGCTGCATCTCGATATTGACTACATCGTGCGCCGCGTCGACTCAGGGCCCATGCGGGACGTTCTCTTCTGGGTGGCACCGGCCACGCTGATTTTCGACAGCGTCTGGGACATCGTCGGCAGCCTCAACTCCGTATGCCTGCCGTTCGAGCTGAAGAACCTGCGTCAGGAGTCCCGCCCACACCTGCCGGAGCCCTACTGGCACCTTGAGGGGCGCGACATGGACCTGAGGTTCCAGGCGTCGGGTTACACCCTGCACCTGCGCCAACCCCCGCGCTACGGCAACCGGGTGCTCCGGATGGCCGAGCGGGGTGGCATCAACTTCGACCCGAAGCCGTTTGCCTGACCGGGGGCCGGTCGTGGCACCAGTCGCTCTCCGCCGACGTGTGCGGACCACCCGTCCCGCCGAGCCCGGCACCCCTGCCGATGAGGCCGCGGCCGAGGATCCCTCTGGGTCACCGCCGGCCCCGGGGCCGCACAACCGGTCAGGGCTTGCGGGCCACCGCGCCGTAGATGGAGGCGTCGGCCAGGGGCGGGCGCTGCTCCGGCGGCGTCAGCGGCCGCCACTCGGTAACCGGGGCGATGCCCGGTTCGGCCAGCTCCAGACCGGTGAAGAAGCGGGCGAATTCGGCGCGGTCGCGGGGTACGGCATCCTGCTTCATTCGGCCGGCGGCGAACTCGGCCTCCATCCGCCTGACGATCTCGGCGGGGATGTGGTCGGTGGTGAAGTGGGTCAGCGCCAGCCAACTGACCGACGGCAGCGCGTCGAGCAGGCGTGCGACCTGCTCGTGTGGGCGGTCGTCGTCGGTGAGGAAGTGCGTCACGGCGATCAGCACCAGAGCCACCGGTTGGGACAGGTCCAGAGTGGCGTGCAGCTGCGGGTCGGCGAGGATCTTCTCCGGGTCGCGTAGGTCGGCGTCCAGGTAGGCGGTGGCGCCGGCCGGGTCGCTGGTCAGCAGCGCTCGGGCGTGGACCAGCACCATCGGGTCGTTGTCGACGTAGACCACCCGGGAATCGGGGGCGACGGACTGGGCCACCTCGTGGGTGTTGTCGGCGCTGGGGATGCCGGTGCCGATGTCGAGGAACTGCCGGACGCCGACCTCCTCGGCGAGGAACCGGACCGCCCGGCCGAGGAAGGCCCGGTTCTCCCGGGCGAGCGTGCGCACCCCTGGGTAGACGGCCGCGATCTGGTCGCCGGACTCCCGGTCGACGGCGAAGTTGTCCTTTCCGCCGAGCCAGTAGTTGTAGCGGCGAGCCGGATGCACCGTCGTGGTGTCGATCCGGTCGGCTCCTCGGCCCTCGGACAGTTTCGACGTCGACGGCACTGTCACGAGACCTCCCCAGGTCGACGGAACACGCCGCGTCCGCAGGGTCACGGCACGTATCCAGAGGACATCGTAAGCCGTACCCCGGGGCTCGTGGGGGCCACCGACGCGCGGCGCCGTCGGGGCGGGAAACCGCTTACCAGAGGGCTATTGACGGTCGTAACTGGCTGTCAGTACCGTGGTGCGGGCAGCGAGAAAGCGCTTTCCGCACCCTCACCGTCCGACAGGGAGCGCCCCCATGCCCCGACACCTCCGTGCGTTCTGCCTGATCCTGCTCGCCATCGCCACCGTGGTGAGCACCACCACCGCCCTGCCCGCCGAGGCCGCCCCGCGCTTCCGAGTGCTGGTGTTCTCCAAGATCACCAACTTCTACCACGACTCGATCCCGGCCGGTATCGCCGCGATCCAGCAGCTCGGCACCGCCCACAACTTCGAGGTGGTCGCCACCACCGACGCGGCGGCCTTCACCGACGCCAACCTCGCGACCTTCGACGTTCTCGTGTTCAACAACACCAACAGCCTCCCGACCTCGGGTGACCTGCTCAACGCCAGCCAGCGGGCCGCGTTGCAGACGTTCATCCGCAACGGCGGTGGTTGGGCCGGCCTGCACGCCGCGTCGGCCAGCGAACGCGACTGGCCCTGGTACGAGGGCCTGGTCGGCACGATCTTCGACTACCACCCGGACTTCTCCGCCACCGGTGGCACCTTCCCCGGCCGGGTCAAGGTGCTCGACCGGGCGCACCCCTCGACGCGCAACCTGCCGGAGCTCTGGGAGCAGAGCGAGGAGTGGTACAACTGGCGGACGAACCCGACCGGCAACGTGCACACCCTCGCCCAGATCAAGGTGCGCGACGGGATCAACGGCCTGGACGAGGGTGTCGACCACGCGTACTCCTGGTGTCAGCGCTACGACGGCGGCCGGTCCTGGTTCACCGCCGGCGGGCACGCCAGCTCCCAGTTCAGCACGCCGACGTTCCTGGAGCACCTGCGCTACGGCATCGAGTGGGCGGCCGGCGCGGTCGCCGGTGACTGCTCGGCCACCAAGACCAGCAACTTCGAACGGGTGGGGCTGGTCACCGAGAACCTGGCCGACCCCTTCGAGCTGGCCGTCGGCCCGGACCGGAAGGTCTACTACATCCAGCGCACCGGCGCGCTGAAGGTGGTCAACTCCGACACCCTCCAGGTCACCACGCTGCTGGACTTCGCGTACACCTCGGCGATGACCGACCAGTCCGACGGGCTGCTCGGGATGACCCTGGACCGCAACTTCGCCAGCAACGGCTGGATCTACCTGCTCTGGTCGGACAAGACCCTCAAACAGCTCAACCTGTCCCGGTTCACGGTCGCCAACAACAGCGTCGCGCTCTCCTCGGAGAAACGCCTGCTGGCCGTCCCCACCTATCGGGGCGAGGGCCGGGCCAACTCGCACATGGGCGGGTCACTGGCCATGGACGCGGCCGGACGGCTCTACGCGGCGATCGGTGACAACACCGACCCGTTCGCCTCCAGCGGCTACACCCCGATCGACGAACGCGCCGGCCGCGCGGCCTGGGACGCCCAGGGCACCGCCGGCAACACCAACGACCTGCGCGGCAAGATCCTGCGAATCACCCCACAAGCCGACGGTACGTACACCGTGCCGACCGGCAACCTCTTCCCCGCCGGCACCGCGAGGACCCGGCCGGAGATCTACGCGATGGGCATGCGCAACCCGTTCCGGATCACCGTCGAGCCGCAGACCAACGCGGTGCTGGTCGCCGACTACGGCCCGGACGCCCGCGCCGCCGACCCCAACCGTGGTCCCGAGGGGACTGTCGAGTTCAACCGGATCACCAGCGCCGGCAACTTCGGCTGGCCGTACTGCGTGGGCAACAACATCCCGTTCAACGACTACAACTTCGCCACCAACACCTCGGGGGCGAAGTTCAACTGCGCGGCACCGGTGAACAACTCGCCCAACAACACCGGCCTGACCACCCTGCCGGCGGCGAAGTCGGCGCTGGTCTGGTACGCGTACTCCGCCTCCACCCAGTTTCCCGAGCTGGGCACCGGCGGTGGCGGGCCGATGAGCGGCCCGGTCTACGACTACGACCCGGCCAACACCCGCACGACGAAGTTCCCCGAGTACTTCGAGGGCAAGTGGATCACCTATGAGTTGACCCGCCGGTGGTTCAAGACGCTCTCCATCCACAAGACGGCGCAGACCTTCAGCAACGCGCGCTTCGGCCCGACCGCGGTGGGTGACCTTCAGTCGATCAACGGGATCTTCGACAACATGAGCTGGATCCAGCCCTTCGAGGCGGAGTTCGGGCCGGACGGTTCGCTCTACGTCATCGACTTCGGTGAGGGCACCGGCAGCGGTCGCGGTGGCAGCAACGCCGGCGCGGGCATCTACCGGATCGACTACGTCGCCAACGGGCGGCCACCGACCGCGAAGATCGCCGCCACCCCGGACAGCGGACGTACACCGCTCGCGGTCACGTTCTCCTCCGCCGGGTCGTCCGCCGGTGACGGGTCGGCGCTCAGCTACGCCTGGGACTTCACCAACGACGGCAGCACCGACTCCACCGCCGCCAACCCGAGCTTCACCTACTCGACGGCCGGCAAGCACACCGCCCGGCTGACCGTACGCAACAGCGGCAACGGGTTGACCGCCACCGCGGTCACCGACGTGGTGGTCGGCAACACCCGACCGACGGTGACCATCAGCGTGCCCGACGGCGGGTTCTTCGACTTCGGCGACAAGATCCCGTACACGGTGACGGTCACCGACCCGGAGGAGACCACCATCGACTGCGCCAAGGTGACGGTGCAGACGCAGCTCGGCCACGACTCGCACGCCCACCCGCTGGACGTCTACACCGGCTGCTCCGGGCTGCTCGCCACCGAGGCGGACGCCGGTGACGGCCACGGGCCGGGGCAGAACCTCTACACCCTGATCACCGCGCAGTACACCGACGGCGGCGCGGCCGGCGGCGTACCGGCGCTGACCGGCTCGACCCGCGTCCAGCTGCAGCCCAAGAGCAAGGAGGCCGAGCACTTCAGCGCCCAGTCCGGCGTCACGGTCAACGACCGGGCCACCGCCCGCGCCGGCAAGCGGCTCGGCGAGGTCGACCACAACGACTGGGTGGCGTTCGGGCCGGCGGACCTGCGCAACGTCGGCTCGGTGACGCTCGGGGTGACCAACGGCGGGCTCGGCGGCACCATCGAACTGCGGACCGGCTCGCCCACCGGCACGCTGATCGGCACGGCCACCATCGGGTCGACCGGCGGCTGGGACAACCTCGTCTCCCCCACCGTCACGTTGACCAACAAACCCGCCGGCACGACCACCCTGTACGCGAGGTTCGTCAACGCCGCCCAGGTCGGCGGCACCCCGGACCTGCTCTCCCTGGACTGGCTGCGGTTCAACGGTGCCGGGGTCAAGCAGGAACCGGGCGGGACGCTGTCCCTGGCCGCCAACCCGACCGGTGGCACCGCGCCCCTGACCACCACGCTCACCGCCACGGCGACGGCGCCGTCCGGGCAGAGCATCACCGACTACGCGTGGGACTTCGGCGACAACAGCGCCATCACGCACGGGGCCACGCTCCGGTCGACCACCCACGCCTACCCCCGCAAGGGGACCTTCACCGCCCGGGTGACGGTCACCTACACCAGCGGGGAGACCCGCTCGCTCAACCTGACCATCACGGTCACCTGACCGTCGGGCGGCGGGCGGGGTCCACCCCGCCCGCCGCCGCTCGGCAGGGCGCGCCGCGTCGCAGCCGCGCGCTCAGTGGAAGGTGACCTCGGCCTCGGACAGGAGCTTCTGCATGTTGGCGCCGTGGGCGGCGGCCTGGTCGTGCAGGCGGGCGGCGGGCCCTTGGCCCCACAGGCGGGCGGCCAACTGCTGGTACTCCGGAAGCTTGGGCATCTTGCTGTCCAGGCGGAACAGGATGGCCAGCGGGCGGCGGCGCCACCAGCGGCTGATCCAGTCGACCGGCTGCGTCACCAGCAGGGCGCCGTAGCTGGTCGGCAACGTCGGGGCGGCGGCCACCTTGACCGCCTTCTCCGTCAGGTTGAGCATCTCGGTCACGGAGACCGCCTCGCGTCGCGGGCCGCTCGCCTCCTCCAGCAGGGTTCGGTAGCGGGCCAGCAGTTTGCGGCGCTCGCGGATCGTGTCGGCGGCCTGCAACTCGGCCTTGAAGTCACCGAAGTAGCGGCGGTAACCGCCGAACTCGTCTCGGACGCGGAGCAACTGCTCGGGAATGTCCTTGAGGCAGGACGCGCGGGACAGCACGAGCGCGGCGATCGGCGGGATCGGGATCGTCGACATGGCCGTCCACTCGGCGACCACGTCACCCCCGGTGAGCGGCTCCTCGAGCGATTCGGCGATCTTGTCGTACAGCTGGCGCGGCAGCGACCGGTAGGTCTTCTGCAGGGTGCCGGCGACGAACGGCACGCGGTCGAAGTCGGGAAAGTAGTCGAGGCCGTGCGCGGCGGCCACGACCAGGTAGCCGTTGCCCCGGTACATCCGGTCCTTGACCGAGGCGTCACCTGCACTGGCGTAGCCGCCGAGCCCGTCGACCTGGGCGAGGAGATTGTTCAGGCCGGTGGTGTAGTCCAGGCCGGCCACCGCGCCGGTCTCGCCGGCCGCGGACGGGTCGTCGCCGTTGCCGTCGGTGACCCGCTTCGCGAGCTCGTCGGGCAGTCGCAGCGCGACCCGGCGGAGTTCGTCGGGCGACAGAGTCGGAGCAAACGTTCGGTACAGCCCCTCGCGAGCGAGCCGGCTGCTGAGGCCACTGACGTACTCGCCCGAGGCGCCCAATGCCTCCATGCGGTCGAGGAGAACCGCCGCCTCGCAGAGCGAGCAGAGATCGAGGAACCTGGGGAGGGTCAGTGCCTCCGGCCGGGACAGGACACCACTGGCGTTGGCCATCAGCGTCTGCGTCACCAGCGCCACATTCTGTTCGTTCCCGGCCACGGCGTCCATTCTAGGATCGACCCATGATGCTGGGATCGACGGGCGTCGAGGTGACCGAGTTCGCCGGAACAGATCTCCGCGCCGTACGCGATCTGGTGGCGGGCGGCCAGATCGTCCTGCTCCGCGACGAGGTGCCCGTCGACCGTAAGACGGATCAGTGGCCGCGGGACATCGTCGAGTCGGTCGGCGAGTGCGCCGCGGTGCCGCTGTCCGGTCTGACCGGCGAGGGCGGGCCGCGCTATCCGCTGGTGATCGGGCAACGCGAGAGCATCCGTTACCTGTGCTCCTATGCCGACCGGGTGCCGCCGCCACCATTTCCGTACGAGGCCCGGCCGGTGGTGACCGACTACCGCGAGTTCCGGGATCTGTGGGTGGCCGAGCCGGGCCGGTTCACGCCGGACACGGACGGCTACGCCATCGGCCACACGCTGGCGCGCCTGCACTCCCTCAAGATCCTGCATGGCGACGCGCATCGCGGCAACTGGTTGTTCGACCACGAGGGCCGGGCGCTGGTGGCCGACCCGAGGCCGGTCTTTCTCCACTGCCCGCCGAGCCCGGAGCAGTGCGCGACCGACATTCGCCCGCTGCTGCCCGCCCTGGACTCGAACGGCTGGATCAGCTTCCGGCTCAGCTACCGCACGACCTGGCCGGAGGAGGGCCGGGTGATCGACCTGATCCAGCTCACCGATCTGACCGGCTGGGCTGCCGCGTTCCGTACCCGGGACTACGAGCGCGCCGCCGAACTGATGAGCCGCCAGCTCATCGGCGAGTGCACCCCGATCGTGCGCGTCATGCTGCTCGCCAACCGGGCGATGGCGCGCAGCCGCACCGGCCGCCACGACGACGCGTTGCGGGACGTCGTCGACGCCGCCCAGTTGGCGAAGGAGCGCAGCCCGCATGTGGCCAACGGACTAGGGATCGCCTTGGCCGTCGTGCTCTCTGACCAGGGCGACCGGGCGGCGGCACTGGACACGCTGTCGAGGGTGACCGGGCAGCCCGAGCAGTTGCTCGCCCGGCTGGAGCCGGGCGAGGCGCAGCTCCCGATCATGAACATGTGAACCAACGATGGCTGTCGTACCTGTGTGTGAGGCTTCGGGGCATGGCGACCTTCGTTCTGATCCACGGCGGTGGGGGCAGCGCCTGGGACTGGCATCTCCTTGTCCCCGAGCTGACCAGCCGCGGCCACGACGTGGTCGTACCGGAACTGCCGATCGAGGACAGCTCCGCGGGGTTCGCCGAGTTCTGCCAGACGGTCGTCGACGCGATCGGCGACCGGAGAGACCTCGTGGTCGTCGGGCACTCGTACGGTGGGTTCACCGCGCCGCTGGTTGCCGACAAGCTGCCGGTGCGGCTGCTCGTCCTGCTCACACCGATGGTCCCCAAGCCCGGTGAGAGGCCCGGTGACTGGTGGGCCAACACCGGCTACCGCGGCGCCGAGGGGCTCAGCGAGGAGCAGCAGTTCTACAACGGTGTCCCGGCCGAGGTCGTCGCGGAGGCAGCGGCACACAGCCGCGACCAGGTCAGCGCGGAGGGCGACGAGCCGTGGCCCCTGGACGCCTGGCCGGACGCGCCGACGACGGTGCTCCTCGCACGCGAGGACCGGTTCTTCCCGGCGGACTTCCAGCGCCGGGTTGCCGCCGACCGGCTCGGCGTCGTCCCGGACGAAATTGACGGCGGCCACTCGGTGCCGCTCAGCCACCCGAAGCAACTCGCCGACCGCCTCACCGCGTACCTGCTGTCCTGAAAGCGGGACCACAGCCGTCACAATCCGGATCCCTGGGCGCCTCAGGGAGAGGAAAGATGGTTGCCTGAGAGCGACCTCGCGGCGGCAGAGCCGGGTGTCTGCGCCCGCCCTCGAGCGGGAGCGAGCGTGTCCTGTCCCTGTGCTCTAATCCCGTCATGCATGTCGTCGTCTGCGGCGCACTCGTGGAGAACGGCCGAGTCCTGCTGGTACACCGCAGCCCAACCCGCCGGGCATACCCAGATCTCTGGGATCTGCCCGGGGGGCACGTCGAAGCGGGTGAGTCAGAACTACAAGCCCTCGCGCGTGAGATGCACGAGGAGCTAGGGGTTCACATTGTGCCGGAGTCCTCGTCACGGTTGGGTGACCTGCGTGCCGGCAGCGGCGAGAACGCCGTCCACGTGGGCGTCTGGCACATCGGAGACTGGGTCGGCTCTCCCACCAACCGTGCACCTGACGAGCATGACGACATCGCATGGGTCGGGATCAGCGAGCTGGGCGGCCTTCCCCTCGTGTTCGGCGTCCTGCCGGCGCTGCTTGGTTCCCTGCCTGAGCCCGACGGGTTGCCTCGTCGCGACGAAGCACGGACAACCGCATCCCCGAGCGGCCCGTAGATCCGACGCTGCTCGGCACCTCCGTCCGGTTGAATCCCCCGCATCCGATCATCCGCGTCACCTGATCAAGTATCTTCTGCAGGTTTGATACGCAGGTTCAGCAGCATGTCCTCGAAGGTCTGAGGTCCGAATCGCGCCGCCACTATGTGCACCGGCGCACACACCATGTCCAGCGTCACCCCGCCCACAGGGCGCCTCTCGACGCCGGTCACCACCAGAGTCGTTCCCCGCACGGTGACGTCCTCGATGGTGACGTCGTAGCCCAGGACAGCGCGGGTCCCTACCGAGAGCATGATGACTGTCTCACGTGCGAGGTCCACCAGCGGCGGTGGCGGGACAGGCTGCGGTCCAGCATTGATCGATGCCCAGTGCTGCGCCCACAACCCCGATCGGCGAATCAGGAACAGGCCGCACCCTGATGCGGTGCCAGCCCTGGCCTGCCCGTGGTACAGGGTGCGGAAGTTCCCGGCGCGTCCGGAAGGTCTGCTCACCCGCTGACCCTACCGGTGGCATGGCTGCGCATCGGGCCGGTGGTTGCGGGCGTGGGGCGGTGCACGTCGGCACCGCCCCACGCCGATTGAACGGTTACTGCCAGGAACTCTGTTGGGTGTAGACGAGGTTGCCGGGGACCACCGTGCCGTTGGTGCGGTACTCGGTGTACGCCCAGAAGTCACCCTCGGCCAGCGGCTTGTTCGGCTTCAGCGTGAAGTTGACGCTCTGACCGCGTTGCGAGGTGGAGGGCAGCGTGAGGGTGGCACCGGAATACGTGGCGTTGCGGCCGATGATGGCGTGGCTCAGCTCGAAGTCGACGACCGGGCCACCGGGGTACTGTGCGAACACGTAGGCGCTGTAGCGCCCCGGCTCGGGCAGGAACTTGTACGCCTGCTCGGCGCTGGTCCAGAACCTGTCACTGCTGTAGACGAGGGTGTCGCCCTTGTACAGGTAGAGATCGAGGTTGGTGTTCGGATCGGCGGTGTTGGCCTCGACGATGATGCCTGCGGTGTTCGCCGGCACGGTGAAGTCGACCTTCTTCACTCCGGTGGCGCTCGGGTCGAACACGCCGCCGTAGACGCCGGCCGGCATCGAGTACGACGTGCGCCGGATCGGGGTGTAACCGGTGCTGCGACCGGCGAGCGGCCCGGTGAAGCCCGGCTGGACCATGCCGAAGGCACCGTTGGTCATCCGGCCGAACTCCTCCCCGTCGTCACCGTACGGTCGGGGCGTGATGCCCCACGGACGGGCGGCGACCGGGATCCGGCCGCTGTGGGCCTTGCCGCTCCAGGTGATCGACCCGGTCACGTACCGGTCCCACGGCGCGCTGCCTCGACGCAGCGTGATGGTGACCGTCGCAGACCGGCCGGGCGCCAGCGTCACCGACGCCGGCGACACGGTGACCTTCATACCGGGCAGGCCGGACACCGACGAACGGTAGGTCTCCCGCGCCTTGCCCACGTTGGTCAGGGTGCGGGTGAGGGTCACCGGACCGGTCCCGTCGTACTCGCGCAACGAGATGGCCGGCAGGTTGAGCGCCTTGCCGTCGGGTTCGGCCGTCTCGCTGAACTCGATCAGGTCCGCCGCCGTGGGTTCGATGACCAGTCCCGGGTCGGTGGCCCGGGGCAGGTTGATGAATCCGCTGCCCTGGTCCAGGGGGCTGCTGGTGCCGACGGTGTCGGTGGCGGTGGTGCGCAGCGCCGAGGCGACCGCGCCGGGTGACCAGTCCGGGTGCGTGGCGCGCAGGATCGCCGCAGCGCCGGCCACGTACGGCGAGGCCATCGAGGTGCCGGAGTACGCGTCGTACTGTCGCCCGAAGTTGCCCGCCGGCGAGACCGCGGCGATGATGTTCGACCCGGGCGCGACCAGGTCCGGCTTCAGGACGCCGGGGGCCACCTTGTCCGGGCCGGTGGAGGAGAAGTCCGCCACGCTGGGTATGCCCGGAACGCTGGAGCCGTCGCCGCCGGTGCGTAACGACACCGTCGCGTCGGCGGGGTGGCGCATCAGGTAGTTGAACAGCGTGCCGGCCTGCTTCTCGGTCGGCAGGTAGACCACCGGGAAGTTGAAGATGGAGTTGATCCGGTAGTTGCCGACCGGGTCGAACACCACCATCGCCGCCCCGCCCTTGGCCTTGATCTCGGCCGCGGAACCGAACAGGTCGGACAGCGCGCAGGCGACCACCTTGCCCTTGATCTTGGCAGGGTCCAGGCTGCCGGGCTCGCAGTAGACCGCGCCCAGCTCTGGCGAGCCGGCCTGATCACCGAAGACCATCGGCCGTGCGCCGCCGCCGGGCAGGGCGTCCAGCGAGCCGCCGACCAGCTTCGTACCGTCGCCCAGCTTGGCGGTGGCCTCGTCGAGCTTGGTCACCGCCGCGCCGACAGTGGTCACCCACGGCGCCGCGTTGCTGATCGCTCCACTCACGATGCCGGTGTTGCCGGCTGACGCCGCCACGAAGACCCCGGCCAGCGAGGCGTTGAGGAACGCGACGCCGATGGGGGTGTTGGCCTCCCAGTCGCCGAGATCCGACCCGATCGAGAAGTTCAGTACCTGCACGCCGTCGGCGACGGCCGCGTCGATGCCGGCGATGATGTCGGCGTCGAAGCCCATGCCGCCCCAGAGCACCTTGTAGACGGCGATCTGGGCGTCCGGCGCCACCCCGGAGACCGGGCCGAAGCCGCGACCGTCGATGGTGACGTTCGACAGCGGCAGACCGGCCGCCGTGGACGCGGTGTGCGTGCCGTGCCCGGCCATGTCCCGGGGAGAGAGCACCTCACCCTCGGGCACGGAGCCTCCGCCGGCGAGCCAGGTGTCGGCGAAGTAGCGGGCGCCGACGATCTTGCCGTTGCAGTGTTCGGCCACGAAGGCCACACCGGTCTGGCAGGTGCCGTGCCAGGTCGCGGGGGCGGGCATCTTCTTGGCGAACGACGCGCTCTCCGGCCAGATGCCGGTGTCCAGGACGCCGATCACCGTGCCCGCGCCCGTGCCGGGGCCGGGCTTGGCCGGCCGGCCGCCGAGGTCCGTCGCCGCCGACCGGTCCGCGCCACGCGGGGTGGCGGGCGTCGGGTTGGCAGC
>NZ_JAKKFF010000002.1 GCF_022229015.1 Micromonospora foliorum | reverse complement strand
GGTCGCCCTGCGGCTTCGGCGCGGCCGTCTGCACGGCCACCGCGACCGGCTTGGCATCCACGGCCGGGTTGGCGTGGGCGGCGATCGGACCGGCGAAGACACCACCGGCGAACGCGAGACCAGCAACAGACAGCATGCTCTTACGGAAGATCGTGTTCATGGGGGTAGCTCCTTCGGGGGTAGGACACCCAACCGCCAAAAGGGGGAACGGCGGCAGGGTGTGAGCACCTCGTCCGGCGCTGCACAAAACAGGGGAAAAAGTCTTTAAGGTCGGCGGCCTGCGAGCGGGGCTCGTGGCGCCGGGTCCAGGTGTAACGACCGGCGGGCCGGGGTCATTCCGGGGGTGGCCCACCTGCCGGGCACCCTCGTCGGGGCGGTGCCTGCGGTCGTTCGTCAGGACTGCAACGGCCCGAGGGCCGGGGTCATTCCGGGGGTGGCCCACCTACCGCGCTCTCATCGAGGCGGTGCCTGGTCGGCCGTTCGTGGGGACTGTAACCACCGGCCGAGGCTGGCATTCCAACCTGCGGGAGCCGCATCCCAGACCCGTGAGGGTCGGGTAGCCGGTCGGTGGTACTGCGATCGTCAGGGTATGTAACGACCCCGGCCCGGCCATGATTCCGACCCACGGGTGCACCCGGTCACGCCCCACAACACCCAGCAACGGACAAATCACCCACACGTCACGGGCCCACGCGCCGAATCACCCCTCACCCGCGTGATCCACTCGGGCTCACGGAAGTCGGGGCATCCGGGACGCCGGGACACCCCGACATCAAGGAACCCGAGTTGATCAAGCCGGCTCCGCCCGCGCGGCCGGGCTTCCCCTGGGCGAGTCAGGTGTCCAGGTAGCGCAGGATGGCGAGGATCCTGCGGCTGTAGCCGGTCGTGTGAGCGAGGTCGAGTTTGTCGAAGATGGCGTTGACGTGCTTCTCGACCGCGCTCTGCGACACGTGCAGCCGCTGGGCGATGGCGAGGTTGGTGTGCCCCTGGGCCATCTCGTGCAGTACGTCCCGTTCCCGTGGCGTGAGCCGACCGAGCGGGTCGGGCCGCTCCGAGCCGGCCACCACCTGACGGACCACCTCCGGGTCGAGGGCGGTGCCTCCGGCGGCGACCCGGTCGAGTGCGTCGAGGAAGTCGTCCACCTGGGCGACCCGGTCCTTGAGCAGGTAGCCGACCCCCTCGGGACGGTCCGCGAGCAGCCGCGCGGCGTAACGCCGCTCCACGTACTGGGAGAGCACGAGAACGCCGGTGTCGGACCATCGACGGCGGATCTCCAGGGCGGCCCGCAGCCCGTCGTCGGTGTGGGTGGGTGGCATCCGGACGTCGGTGACGACCACGTCGGGACGGGACCGTCCGACCGCCTCGACAAGCTGGTCGGCGGTCCCGACCGCCGCCAGCACCTCGTGGTCCTCGTCGGCGAGCAGCCGCGTCAAGCCCTCCCGGAGCAGCGTCGAGTCTTCGGCGAGGACTAGTCGCACGGTAACTCCGCCAGCAGGGTCGTCGGACCGCCGGCCGGGCTGGTCACCCGCAGCCGGCCGTCCAGCGCGGCGACCCGCCGCGCCAGGCCGGACAACCCGCGCCCGGTCGGTTCCGCCCCGCCGACGCCGTCGTCGCGCACGCGCATCCGGATCCACCCATCCCGTACGCCGATATCGACCGTGACCAGGGTAGCGGCGGCGTGCTTCGCGGCGTTGGTGAGCGCCTCGCAGGCCACGAAGTACAGCACCGTCTCGAGCTGCCGTTCGGGGCGGACCGGCAGCTCGCAGCGGATCCGCACCGGTACCTCGGAGTTGCGGGCGACGATGGCCAGGACCTCGCCCAGATCACTGCTGTCCAGCGCCGATGGGTAGACCCGCCACGCCACCTCACGCAAATCCTCGATGGCCCGCTGCACGTCCTCGTGTGCCTGAGCGAGCAGCGCGTGCGTGCGGTCGGCGTCGCGGGCGCGCCGGGCCCGGCCGAGCAGCATGCCGAGGGCGACCAGCCGTTGCTGGAGGCCGTCGTGCAGGTCGCGTTCGATGCGCTGCCGTTCAGCGTCGACAGCGGCGATGATCCCGGCCCGACTGGTGGTCAACTCGTGGACGCGCCGCGTCAGCGCCGCCCGACTGCCCGGGCCGAGCAGTCCTCGAGCCAGCCGGACGTCCAGCGCGGCGACGCTCGCAACGGCCTGAACGTTGAGCAGGAGCAGCACCGCCCCGAGGGCGATCTGGGACAGGGCGTCGAGAAGGGTCAGCTCTCCGCGCACCGCCGCGCGCAGCACGATCCCGGCCAGCACCACGCCTACGCCCAACACGGCGTACGCCAGCAGGCCCAGCGTGCCGGGTAGCACTCGGGCGGCGAGGTAGCCGACCTGCCGTCGGGTCGGCACAGCGTTCGGCGTGGGCAGATCCTCCGCGGCGAGCAGCCCGGCGAGGCGGTGGTGTTCGATCCGCACCAGCCATCCGCCGTACCTACTGGTCAGGCCGGCTACCCGGCGGCCGGCCGCAGGCGCGAACGCGCACAGGCTGTACGCGGCGGCCGCGACGGCGAGAAAGGCGAACTCGACGGCGGCCGTCGCGATTCCGACGGCAACGCCGACCGGCAGCCGCCAGCCGCGCCGGAACCGCGCGGATCCGCACTCGGGCGTCCACAGCCGGAGCCGGTCCCACCACCTACCGGTTGACCGTTCCCCCACGCCTCGCCCGCCTTCCGCGCCGAGTGTGTTCTCCTCCCCTGCTCTGCGCCAGGTGACGCGCCCGCAGGTGACCCCGGGTGCCGCCTGAGGTGAAGCAGAGCAAAGGAGACCAGAGAAGGGTTGACTAGCGCTCGTCCGACGCCCACGATCCGCTTCGGTAGAGGGTGCCGCGACCGCCCGGGTCGGGCATCCCGTTCAGTTCGCTCTGCTCGGGTTCGGGCGGCTCCGGGTTCCGGGCGGCGCGGCGGGCCTTCAGCACGCGGGACCCGACGAACCAGGCGGCCGCCGCCACGCAGACCACGATCACCACTTTTTGGAGCGTGCCGACGTAGCCCTCGACGAGGTGCCAGTTGTCGCCCAGCAGGTAGCCGGCGAGCACGAAGGTGGTGTTCCAGATGAGGCTGCCCAGCGTGGTGTAGAGCAGGAACGTGGTCACCGGCATCCGCTCCACGCCGGCCGGAATGGAGATCAGGCTCCGGAAGATCGGGATCATCCGGCCGAAGAAGACGGCCTTCACACCGTGCCGCAGGAACCACGCCTCGGTCCGGTCCACGTCGCTGAGCTTGACCAGTGGAAGCCGGGACACGATGGCGCGCATCCGGTCGCGCCCCAGCGCCGCGCCGATCAGGTAGAGCGCGAGCGCGCCCAGCACCGAGCCCAGCGTGGTCCAGAAGATCGCACCGACCAGACTCATCCGTCCCTGCGCGGCGACGAACCCGGCCAGCGGCAGGATCACCTCGCTGGGAATCGGCGGGAAGAGGTTCTCCAACGCCACCGCCAGGCCGGCACCCGGCCCGCCGAGTCGTTCCACCAGGTCAGTGACGTAGCCGACGATCCCATCCTGCGGTGGTTCCGCTGCGGCGGCGGGGGTTCCGGTGGCGAACACGACGTGGGACGTTCGAATCATGCGCCCACGTTACGAAGTCATCCTGAGAGTCGACCATGAGGCTGACCGCCCGGCCGCGCGGGTCGACCACACCGGTGGGGGTGCGGAAAGCCGCACCCCACTGCGGCTCGCGGTGGTGCAGCCGCCGTGCGTACCCCTGGATGTCGCGGAGAACGCGCGGGCGCACGCCGCCGCGGTCCGCGCGGCGCGCGCCCGGGTGGTGGTCTTTCCGGAGCTGTCGCTGACCGGGTACGAGTTGGACGCGCCGGTCCTGTCGGTCGACGACCCGCGGTTGGCGCCGCTGGTCGAGGCGTGCGCCGAGACGAGCACGCTGGCGCTGGCCGGTGCGCCGGTCGCCGGCGACCACATCGCGATGCTGGCGGTGACCGGCGGCGGGGCGACGGTGGCGTACCGGAAGATGTGGCTGGGGGACGCGGAGGCCCGCCGGTTCCGGCCCGGCGACGCGCCGGTCGTGCTCGATGTGGACGGTTGGCGGGTGGGCCTGGCGGTCTGCAAGGACACCGGCGTGGCCGCGCACGCGGAGCGGACGGCCGCGCTCGGCGTCGACGTGTACGCGGCGGGTGTCCTGGAGTCGTCGCGCGACGCCGCCGTGACCGACCAGCGGGCGCAGCGGATCGCCACCACGCACCGGGTCTGGGTGGCGGTGGCGAGCTTCGCCGGGTCGACCGGCGGCGGCTACACCGAGGCGGCGGGACGGTCGGGCGTCTGGACGCCGGACGGCGAGGTCGTCGCCCGCGCGGGCACCGCGCCGGGCGAGTCGGTAAGCGTCACCATCGGCTGACCGGTCGCCGCAGGTGGCCCGACCGTGGCGGCGGCCGGCGCGGTTAGGGTGACGGAATGGTCTCCGGACGAGTGGTGCAGCTACGGCGGTACCCGGTCAAGTCGCTGCTCGGAGAGCGGATCTCCGCCGCCGACATCGGCGAGACCGGCGTCGCGGGTGACCGGGTACTGGCTCTGCTGGATCCGACCAGTGGGCGGGTGGCCAGTGCCAAGCAACCCCATCGCTGGCGCGGCCTGCTCACGCTACGGGCAACCGGCGGGGCTACCGATCCGGTACGGATCACCCTGCCCGACGGCCGCCCCCTGTCGATCGCCGACCCCGACATCGACAGCGCGCTCAGCGCGGCGGTGGGCCGCCCGGTGACCCTCGTCGACGCCGTACCGGCCGGCGCCACCCTGCTGCGGTCCCACCCGGAGGCGGTGCTCGCCGCCGGCCTCACCGACGAGGTCCCGGCCGACGAGAGCCGGCTCGGGGCAGTACTGCCCGGCACCTTCTTCGACTTCGCGCCGATCCACCTGGTCACCACCGCGAGCCTGGACGGGATCGCCGGGCACCTACCGCCCGGGGCGGGGACAGTGGAGCGCTACCGGCCCAACCTGGTGCTCGACACGGACACGGATGCCTTCGCCGAGAACGGCTGGGTCGGCCGGGAGCTGCGCGTCGGCCCGAATCTGGTGCTCGCCGTGCTCGCCCCGACGCCGCGCTGCGCGGTGCCGACGCTCGCGCACGGCCCGCTGCCCCGCGAGACCGAGGCGCTGCGGGTGCCCGCCCGGCTCAACCGGATCGAGCCGCTGCCCGGGATGGGTCCCCAGCCGTGTGTCGGCGCGTACGCAACTGTGGTCCGCTCCGGGCGGGTGGCCGACGGCGACCGCGTCGCGGTCGGCCCATAGTGTTTGCGCGCCGACGAGGATCTTGAAATGCTTCGGGAATGACCGCCTTTCCGGGGACCTTCGCCGATGACGTCGTCGGCCAGTCAGCTCAGGCGCAGTTCGAGGCGTTCATCGACGAGCACCGCAGAGCGCTCAACGGCTACCTGGACGGGCTGACCGAGGAGCAGGCGCGCCGCTCGTTGGTGCCGTCCCGGACCACGCTGCTGGGTCTGGTGAAGCACGCCACGTTCGTGGAGAAGGTCTGGTTCGACGAGGCCGTCACCTGTCGGTCCCGCTCGGAGATCGGCATCCCCGCCACGCCGGACGAGTCGTTCATCCTCGACGACGGCGACACGATCGCCACCATCCAGCGCGCCCACCGGGAAGCCTGCGAAGCCTCCCGCCGCGCCACCTCCACCCTGGGCCTCGACGACCTGCTTCGCGGCAACCGGCGCGGCCCGCTGCCGCTGCGCTGGGTCTACCTGCACGTGTTGCGCGAGCTTGCCCAGCACTGCGGGCACGCGGAGATCCTGCGCGAGCAGATCCTCGCCGCCAACTAGCACCGCCGGGCCGAGCTGGTCGCGCTCGGCAGGGCCTGGTTCACCCTCTGGCCCACCCGCCGGTGTCGGCGAAGCGACGCAGCGTCCAGCGGGCCGGCGGCCAACCGCCGGGGTCGTGGTCGGTGGTCCATTCGGTGATCGAGGCCGGGGGCACGTCCAGGTCGAACGCCCGGAAGACCGGCTGCGCGGCGAGTGCGTGGAACCCGCCCTCGACGGTCTCGCTGTGGCCGACCAGGACCACTGTGGAGCCCCGGTGCCGGTGGGCGATCTCCATGATCGCGCGGCTGACGCGGACCACCAGTTCGGCCCAGCTCTCGTTGCCCTCCTCGAACGGTCGGAACACGCCGCCACCTGGCACCGCGTGGTCGGTGCGGAAGAGGGCGGTCGGCAGGCCGTCGGCGTACGGGGGTGTGTGCCAGGTGCAGAGACCACAGTCGGCCACGGGCCGGACGCCCAACGCCGCGCCGATCGGTTGGGCGGTCTCGACCGCCCTGCGCAGCACGGACGAGTAGACCGCCACCGGCCCGTCGGCGACGACATCACCGGCGAGTCGGTTGGCCAGGTCGTGTGCCTGCTCGTGGCCGACGGCGGTGAGGCCCCGACAGCCACGTGGCCCACCGACGATTCCTTCGAGTTGGTGAACCGACTCGCCGTGTCGCACGAAGATCAGACGTGTCCGCATCCGGACATCATGCCAGCGGCATCGACGGGGGTATCAGTCGTCCGTACGGCCGGTGGAGAAGGTGCCGGCCTGGGTGAGCAGAGCGTCCAGTTTCGCGCCCGTCTGCGCTGGTAGGCGGTCCCGCCGCACCAGCTCGGCGATGTCGTCGCGCAGGTCGGCGACGCGCGTGGCGCGGTCCCTGCTGCGGCGGTTGAGGTCGGCGAGGTCGTCACGCAGATCTTCGGCGGTCTTCGGGTCGACGTCACCGCGGGCCACCGCGCTGGCGAGGACGGCGGCGAACTCGCTGCTCACCTGCCGGAAGCTGATCGGTACCTGCTGCCCGACCGTCGGGGGCGTGGTGCTGGCGGCGGAAGGTGCCGAGGACGGTGCGGCCGGCGTCGGCGAGTGCGTCGTGGGCGCCGGGGCGGCGGAGGTCGAGGGCGCGTCGGCGATCTCGGCCGGGTCGGGTGTGCCCGGGTTACCGAGCGGACCCTCCGCGAGCAGGGCGCCGACGCCGAC
>NZ_JAKKFF010000199.1 GCF_022229015.1 Micromonospora foliorum | reverse complement strand
GCACCCGCACGCGCCCGCGGCGCGCCCGCCCGCGGTGCGGGCGCGCTGCGCGGTCGCGGAGCCGTGTATCCCACCACCGGAGACCGGGGCGCCGACGTCGTCGGATCCATCCAGCGCGGGTCGTCATCGGCCAACCGAGTACCGGACCAGAACCCGTCTTCCCGGCTCGGCCACCCCTCGGCCGCCACCGAGCGATCGGAGCGCGGCGCCAGCGTACGGTCCCACTGGTCGTCCTCGATCGCGGACCGCTCCCACTGGCCGGTGCGGTCCGACCGTTCCCAGCCACCGACGCTCTCCACCGCCGACCACTGCCCGCTGAGGTCCCCGCTGTCCGCGCCGGCCGACGGCGGCCATGCGTGCACGCCCGAGGCGTCCCACGGGTCCACCGCAGGCGGGTACGACGGTTCGGGCTCCGCCACCCGGTCCGATCCGCGGGCCCACGGGTCGGCCGCCGGGCGGGACCAGGAATCCTCCGCCGCACGTCGGCTACGCCGGCTGGGACGGCTCGGCTCCTGGTCCGGCACCTGCTCGCTCTGGGCGGACTCCAACTCCCCGCCCGACCAGATCACCTGCGGACGGCCAACGGGCGCGCGGCGGGGACGCCGGTCCGAGACAGCCCCAGAAACCGGCTCGTCCTCCCCGGCGTCGGCCCGTCGGCGGCCGGCGTAACCCTGATCCTGCGGCCGGTCGAGCGTCCACTCTCGGGTGTGGTCCGAATCTGGCGCCGGACCGATCGCCGCCTGCTCTCGCCGACGCGTCTCGCCGCCCCGTCGCCGACCACTCGACGACTCGGCGGACCGCCGGCCCGCGCCGGACGTCGGCCGCTCGGGCTCGTCCTCATCCTCGTCCGGTGCCGCGTGGCGACCGCCGCCATCCGCGTGCCGAACCCCCGACTCCAACGCCCACCGGGGCAGGTAGGCGTCGACAGGCTCGTCCTGGCCGCGGTCCAACGCACGCCGTCGGCTGGAGGTGCGGTAGCGCCCGTCCTCGTCGTACGGATCAACCGGAACAGACGCCGCGCGTTCACCCCACGAGGCGGTTGGCTGGCGCTCGCGCGGGCTGCCATCGCCGCGTCCCCAGTCCCGGTAATTCACGGCCGGAGTGTGACCCTTCTGAACCGAAAGCGGAATCCGCTGTCCAGGTGTAGCCGTTCGCTGGAGATAGTACGGGACGATCGTGTCACAGGCCCGACCGAAATATTCTCCTCCACAGGCTGGGGAGCATGTTTCCCCAGTTCAGCGACTTATGGCCGAGAATTCCCCAATGGTTGTCCACAGGCTGTGCACACGCTGCGCACATGCTGTCCACCGGGATCCACAGGTTGTCCCGAGGCTCGTCCACCGGCGTTGTTGAGTCTCTGACCTCGGGGTCCGTATGGTTGGCCCTCGACCGCCGGCGATGGCCCCCGATCGACCGGCCCGGTCGGACGGAAGTGTCGTACCCCAGCGGTAGAGCTGGGGTTGGATCCGGCGCAGTGGAGGGGGGACCCGTGTCGGTCACCGACGACATGCGGGCAGAGCCACGCTCCGGCGGAGGCCAGCCACCTGCGCAGCGGGATGGCCAGTTCGACAAGACCCCGCCCCAGGACGTCGCCGCCGAGCAGTGCGTCCTCGGCGGCATGCTGCTCTCCAAGGACGCCATCGCCGACGTCGTCGAGATCCTCAAGACCAACGACTTCTACCGGCCGGTGCACGCCACCATCTTCGACATCATCCTCGACATCTACGGCCGGGGTGAGCCGGCCGACTCGATCACGGTCGCGGCGGCGCTCGCCGACTCCGGGGATCTGGTGCGCATCGGTGGCGCCCCGTACCTGCACACGCTCATCGCCAGCGTGCCCACCGCCGCGAACGCCGCCTACTACGCCCGCATCGTCAGCGAGCGGGCGGTGCTGCGCCGGCTGGTCGAGGCCGGCACGAAGATCGTGCAGCTGGGCTACGGCACCGCCAGCGGCGGCAGCCGCGACGTGGACGACGTCGTCGACCTCGCCCAGCAGGCCGTGTACGACGTCACCGAACGGCGGGTCAGCGAGGACTTCGCGGTCCTGGCGGACATGTTGCAGCCGACGCTGGACGAGATCGAGGCGGTGGGCGCGACCGGCGGCATGATGACCGGCGTCCCGACCGGCTTCAGCGACCTGGACCGACTGCTCAACGGCCTGCACGCCGGGCAATTGATCATCGTGGCGGGCCGGCCTGGTCTGGGCAAATCGACCGCAAGTATGGACTTTGCCCGAAATGCCGCGATTCGCGCAAACCAGGCGGCCGCCATCTTCTCGCTGGAAATGAGCAAGGTCGAGATCGTGATGCGGCTGCTCTCCGCCGAGGCGCGGGTGCCGCTGCACGTGCTGCGCAGCGGTCAGCTCTCCGACGACGACTGGACCAAGCTGGCCCGGTGCATGGGCGAGATCAGCGAAGCACCGCTCTTCGTCGACGACACACCGAGCATGAACCTGATGGAGATCCGGGCCAAGGCCCGTCGGCTCAAGCAGCGGCACGACCTAAAGATGATCGTGGTCGACTATCTCCAGCTGATGACCTCACCGAAGCGCACAGAAAGCCGCCAGCAGGAGGTCGCCGACCTGTCCCGTGGCCTGAAGCTCCTGGCCAAGGAGGTCGAGTGCCCGGTGATCGCGGTCAGCCAGCTGAACCGTGGCCCCGAGCAGCGCACCGACAAGCGACCCCAGCTGTCCGATTTGCGCGAATCTGGCTCAATTGAGCAAGATGCCGACGTTGTCATCCTTCTGCATCGCGACGACTACTACGACAAGGAGTCGCCGCGAGCCGGGGAGGCGGATTTCATAATTGCTAAGCATCGGAATGGGCCCACCGACACGGTGACCGTCGCGGCCCAATTGCACCTGTCCCGCTTCGTCGACATGGCCATCGGATGAGGGATACAGCTTTTCGTCTGTCGCCGGCGCAAATAGCGGCGGTTGTTGAACGTGCGAAGACGGGCGAGAGTCTGACTCGAATTGCGAACTCGTATGGCGTCAGCAGGCAGGCTGTCCGTGGCCTACTGAAACGGCGAGGCATACCAGCTCGGTCGAGGGCAAAATTGACCCGACCCGGAACGTTCAGAGGCGGTCAGACAATACTCCGAAGGCCTGTCCATAGCCGAGGTAGCAAAGAACTTCGGACTTACGGAGCCGGGGATGCGTGGCCTGTTGGTCCGCCGTGGCGTTGTACTCCGGAGGACCGTTCACACGCTTCGACACGACGCGTTCGACCTGTTGACACCAGACGCGTGCTACTGGCTCGGGTTCCTCTTCGCCGACGGATGCGTGACCTACCGGCCGGGCCATCTCCCGCAGATCTCAGTGGGGCTTGCCCAGCGGGACCACGAACACCTTGTCTCGCTGCGCACCTTCCTGGGTTCGACCAGTAGCATCTCGGCACCAAGTCCCACGCACGGCTCGTGCCAGTTCTCGGTGCGCTCGACCCGCCTCGCGGAGCGCATGATGGCGCTGGGGAGGTATGGCGGCCCGCTCGACGAACGGCTGACCGAATCACGTGACTTCTGGCGCGGGGTCGTCGACGGCGATGGCTCAATCGGTCGATACCGCCGACCGAATCCTAGTCAATCGACATTCTCTCAGTTTAGGCTGGTAGGCAGCAAGCGCCTGCTCGATTCGTTTGCGGCCTTCCTTGAGGGGAATGGTATCTTTGGTCTCTCCGTTCGGCCGCACAAAACGATCTACACGATCGGGACAACGTGCGGGCCGGCCGAAAAGATAGTGGCTTTGCTGTACACGGGCGCGACCGTCGCGTTGGCGCGGAAAGCCGAGATCGCGAAGACGATTACCGGCAGTTGACTGAGCCTTCGGTTTGACTCTTGTTTCCTTCGATACGAACGACGGCAGGTCAGCCCAGCAGTGGGAACCAGCCCGCCGACTCACCCAGCTCCAGCCGATCCCGGTCGGTCAGCGGGACGCGGCCGGTGGCCTTCAGCAGGAAGTCGTGGTCGTCCCACGCGGTGGGTCGAACGGTGTCGTCGCTGAGCAGGCCGTCCATGGTCGCCACCGCGACGCGTACCGCCAGTGGTCCGGGTGGCGGCGCGTCGGGCAGTTCCAGCGTCAGGTCCAGGTGGTGGACGACGGCCTCGGTGGTCAGGGTGGCGAGGAAGTCCGGTACGCGCAGCACGTGTCCCTGCGTCGTCACGTACCCCTCGGGGTCGGCTGACGCGGCGGCGCGGACCGCCGCCGGGGCGGTGTCCTGCCAGAGGTCGACGATGCCGGTCGGACGGTCGAAGGCGGCGGCCGAGCGGCGTACCCACCAGGCGTGCCGGGCAGCCTGGTCGTCGCCGCCGGGAAAGTCACGCCAGTAGCTCACGTCGTCGACGTCGGCGGGGCCGTCGGCGGGGCTGGCCAGGGTGACGAGTGCCCGCTGCGCATCGCCGAGCACGTGCAGGAGCAGGTCGGCGATGAGCCAGCCCCGGCAGCGGGTCGCTCGTTGCAGGCCGGCGTCGTCCAGGCCGGCGACCACCGCGGTGATCCCGTCGTACGCCTGGGCCAGCGCCTCGTCCGCCCTGATCGCGGTCATGCGATTCAGCCTCGCATGAAGTGTCGCGCCCGCCAACGATCAACGACCCGGGTGATGTGCCCGGGCCGACGCGTGATCGACCCGGGCGGTAGATCGGCCTGGGATCAGCCGAACATCTCGTCGAGGAAGCCCTTGCGCTTCTTCTGCCGGTAGTGGCCGTGGTAGCCGTGGTGTTGCTGCTGCTGCTGCTGGTGGCCGTAGGCCGGCTGCGGCGGGTAGCCGTGGGCCGGCGGGGGCGGCGGCGGGACGGCACCGTAACCGGGCTGGTGCGGCGGGGGCGGCGGGGGCGGGTAGCCGCCCGGCTGCTGCGCGGGTTGCCCTGGCGCGCCTCCGGTCTGTTGGCGGCTCCAGTTGGCCTCCGCCTCGAACAGCTTCTCCAGCTCGCCGCGGTCCAGGAAGATGCCTCGGCACTCCCCGCACTGGTCGATGACGACGCCGCTGCGCTCGTACTGGCGCATTTCTCCGTGACACTTGGGACAGGTGAGGCTACTCATCGCCCGACGGTACCCGGTGGACCTATGCAGTTGCTGTGAGCGCCTCGGTGACTTCCTCGTCGGACACCTCGTGGAAGTCGTCGTAGTAGACGCTCACCGCGCCGAAGTCCGCCGGGCGTTGGGCACAGATGACCTGGTCGGCTTCGGCGGCGAGCAGTTCGTACGCCTCCTGCGCGCCGACCGGGACCGCGACCACGACCCGGTGTGCCCCGAGTTGGCGGACGACCTCGACGGCGACGCGGGCGGTTGCGCCGGTGGCGAGGCCGTCGTCGACGATCACGGCGGTCCGGCCGGTGAGGTCCACCTGTGGGCGGTCGCCCCGGTAGAGCCGTTCCCGGCGTTCCAGTTCGGCCTGCTCCCGATGGCGGACCTCGGCGATGTCGTCGCTGCTGAGTCGGCTGGCCACCGCGTCGTTGAGCACCTGGACACCGCCCGGCCCGAGTGCGCCGAAGGCGACCTCCCGGGCCCACGGCATGCCGAGCTTGCGGACGACAAGCACGTCCAGTGGCGCGCCGAGCCGTTCGGCGACGACCCGGGCGACGGGCACGCCGCCACGGACGAGGCCGAGGACGACGACGTCCGGTTCGCCGATGAGTGCGGTGAGCCGTTCGGAGAGCATCCGGCCCGCGTCGGCCCGGTCGCGGTACGTGGTCATGCCTTCAGGTCTACGCCCTGACGGGCGGTTCCGCTCGGAAGTTACGCCGAAGTGGTCCGACCGGACCGCTCGTCGGGAACCACGGTGGTCGGCGTGTCGACCGGGCGGTGCAGGGCGGGTGCCCAGGTCAGCAGGGCCAGCGGGTACAGCAGGTAGCCGAAGCGGGTCGTCGGCATCAGGGCGATGGCGGCGAGCAGTCCGTACCCGCAGATGACTGCGGTGGCGACGGCGGTGCGGGGCGGGCGGCGGACGAGCCGGACGGCGATGGCGACGCCGGCGGCGACCAGCAGCGCGGCGGCGACCAGTCGGCCGGCGGGTAGCGCGCTGGCGATCAGATAGCCGGGGAACGGGGACTGCGCCGGGCTGGTGACCAGCCCGTGGCCGAGGGGGAAGCGCAGCACGTTCTCGATGAGGGCGTCGCGGTCCACCAGCAGCGCCGGCAGTAGTGCGGCGATGGGCAGGCCGATGGCGCCGGCGGCGACCCGGGTGCCGGCGCGCCGGGTCAGACCCCAGACGATCAGGACCAGGGCGACCGGCCAGGCGAAGAGCTTCAACGCGCCGGCGAGCCCGACCGCGAGGCCGGCCCGGCCGGGTCGGTCGGCGGCGGCGAACGCGAGGGCCAGCAGGCAGAGCGCGAGTACGGGTAGGTCGTCGCCGCCGGTGGCGAGGGTGAGGGCACAGATCGGCAGTACGGTGGCGGCCTGCACGCCGCGCAGCAGGGCGGCGTCCCGCTGCCGGGTGGCGGCGGAGGTGGCCTGGCCGGCGGTGACCGGTTTTCCGCGGAGGGCGGCCACGGCCAGGGCGAGCGCCAGCGCGGTGCCTACCGCGAACCAGACCCGGGAGTCGGTCCACCAGGTGTCGAGCAGCGCCCTGGGCAGGCCGAACATCGCCATGCCGGGCTGGTACGGCGTGTAGCCCATCAGTTGCTCGCCGGGTGGCAGGGCGGCGATGGCGTCGGGTCCGAGGTAGGGCGTGCCGTGTTCCAGGAGGCGGCTGCCGGCGTGCTCGACGACCAGCACCTCCTCCTGGGCCCGGTCGGTGCGCCCGCCGGCCCGGTCGATGCTCTGCCAGGCCAGGGGCAGCAGGCTGGTGGCCGCCCAGGCGAGGCCGGCGACGGTCCAGCGGGCTGGCAGCCCGGTCAGCCGGGAGGTCGGGGAGCGTCGACGCAGCAGGAGTTGGGCGATCACCGTCAGCGTTGCGAGCAGGTAGCCGACGGCGGCGACCGCGCCCCAGGCGCGGTGCGGCAGCAGGGTCGAGGTGACCGCGGTGATTGCGGCGAAGGTGGCCGAGACGGCGTAGAGGCCCAGGTCGAGGGCGAGTCCGCCGGCGGCGTTGTCGAGCGTCCGCCAGTGCCAGCGACGGCGGCGGGCGGTCGGGTCGTCGACGATCACGCGCGACAGTCTGGCAGACCTGGCTGCCCGCGTGGCGGGCCGATGCCAGCTCAGGCGGGCAGGTGTGGGAGGCGGTCGGGCCGGGAGCGGCCGGCCTGGCGGCGGTTCTGGCTCAACCGGATCACCGCCCCGGCGTCGTGCAGTGGCGCGGCCAGGGTGCCCGGTCGGCCGCCCGAGCCGCGCTGCATCGCCGCGAGCAGGGTGCCGGACGGCATCGGCCGCGCGAACAGGTGCCCCTGGCCGGCGACGCAGCCCAACTCCCAGAGGGCCCGCCGCTGCGGCTCGCTCTCCACCCCCTCGGCCACCACGGCCAGGTCGAGGCTGCGACCCAGGTCGAGGGTGGAACGGATGACGGCGGCGGCCTCCGCCGAACTCTCCATCGTCGTCACGAAGCTTCGGTCGATCTTCAGCTCGTGTACCGGGATCCGGGAGAGCAGCGAGAGGGACGAGTAGCCGGTGCCGAAGTCGTCCAACGCCAACCGGACTCCCTCGTCGCGCAGTCGGCTGAGCACCCGGTCGACCACGTCGAGTTGGCTGAGGGTCAGCGTCTCGGTCAGCTCCAGGACCAGTCGGTCCGGTGGTAGGTCGTGGGCGCGGAGGCGGGCCAGCACCGATCCGGGGAACCGCGCGTCGAGCAGGCTGCGCGGGGACACGTTGACCGCGACCGGCACGTCGAAGCCGGCGTCGCGCCACGTCACGGCCGCGATCAGCGCCTGGTCGAGGATCGCTTCGGCGAAGGCCGGTAGCAGACCGGAACGTTCCACCGCCTCCAGGAAGCGCAGCGGGTCGATCATGCCGTGGGTGGGGTGGTGCCAGCGGGCCAACGCCTCCGCGCTGGTCACCTCACCGGTGCCCAGGTCGACGATCGGTTGGAAGTTGACGACGAACTCGTGGTCGGCGACCGCGCGCGGCAGGTCACCGCCGAGGGTGAGGCGACCGAGGTCGGCGGTGTCCCGGGTCGGGGCGTACGTGGAGATCCGCTGCCCGGCACGCTTCGCCTGGTACATGGCCACGTCGGCGCGGCGGAGCAGCTCGGCCATGCCGCCGTTGGACGGGGCGCCGGAGATCCCGCCGCTGGCCTCGACGCTGATCCGCATGCCGTCCAGCTCGAATGGCTCGTGCAGGGCGGCGAGCAGCGTCTCGGCCCGGTGCGCGGCCACCGCCGGGGCCGGCAGGCTCCGCAGGAGTACGGCGAACTCGTCACCCCCGAGGCGGGCCACCAGGTCGGTGGCCTGGGCCGCACCGCGCAACCGGTCGGCCACCTGCACCAGCACCTGGTCGCCGGCGGCATGCCCGAGGGTGTCGTTGACCTCCTTGAAGTGGTTGAGGTCGATCAGCACCAGCGCGGTCACCCCGTCGGCGTGCCGGGTGCTCAACTGCTCGGTGCCCTCGTCGAGGAGGTGTCGGCGGTTCGCCAGGCCGGTCAGCGCGTCGTGCGAGGCCGCGTACGCGTGCTCGTCGGCGACCCGGGCCAGTTCGGCGTACGCCTGGGCGTTGCGGACGGCCGTGCAGAGCGCGGAGGCGAAGGTGCGCAGGGTGTACTGCTCCCGTTCGGAGAGCTGCACCGGGCCGCGGAAGCGCAGGCGAAGCAGCCCGACGTCGACGGTGCGATCATGGCCTTCCAGCGGCGCGGGGACGATCGTGCCGTCCACGTCGGTGGGCGTGCCGGTCGGGCCGTCGAAGGTGATGCCGCCGGTGCCACCGCGCACGGTGCGGCCGCCGTCGCGCAGCTCGATCTCGACCTCGTCGGCGGAGAACAACTCGGCGGCCTGGGTGACGGCGGTGGTGAGGACGTTGTCCAGGTCGACGACGTTGAGCGCGTCGGTGGTACGGGCCAGCCGCTGCCACGCCTGCTGCTCGGTGCGGCCTCGGATGCGTGCGGAGTAGGCCAGGTGCAGGCTCAGGACCAGGGGTGGGACGGCGAGCAGCAGCCGGGGGTCCATCCGGATGATCAGCAGCGTGCAGGCCGCAACGGCGAACCGCACGCCGAAGCCAGCGAGCCGAAGGTCGAGATTGCTGCGGAAATGCTTCGCGATCCTGGTCTGGGAGGCGAGTGCGATGACTGGGATGGCGAGCAGATCGTCCAGGAGCGCCGCGACCAGGTAGGCGAGCGCCAACGGCCCCAGCAGCATCAGGGGGGCCGTCCCCGTGGGCGGCCAAGTCCAGGTCGTCATCGCGAGTGCCGTGCCAGCGCCCCAGGCCACGATGACGTTCTTGCCGATACCGAAGGCTAGCTTTATCGGTGTGAGGCGAAGCGAGGCGAGGGCGATCCCGACTGCGGTGCAGAGCACGACCACTGAGGTCGGAGCGATGGCTGCACCGACGATGATCGCTGTCTCGTTCCAGCTGATCGACTGAGTCGTCGACCGGATCCGGACGCGAGCCTTTACCAGCGTGCCCAACGCGATCATGAGCGTGAGCATGGCCAGGACTGCGCCGTCGCTCACCGTCTCCAGCTTCGCTGAACGCAGTGCGGACGGAAGTGACGTGACGACGATGACCGCGGCAACAACGACGACGAGACCGACGAGCAGCAACAGCCGCCGATCGGTCTCAATCTCTCGTCGCTGAGGAAGGGTCATGCCGCTCCCGACGGACTGCCTGCGCGTTCTCGCAGCCTACTGCTCGGGCCCTCAGAAGTCCTGTGTCGAACTTGTCAGTTCCAGTCGGTGCCACGCATCGCGTTGCCCCCTTCTCCCGCTGCGTCAATTGGAGTACCTGTCCCCGGATGGGGATGTCTTCCTCCGAAAGGCAGCTTAAGAGCAGGAAGGGCGGGCTAGGAGAAATAAATGTCGGTATGCGCAACATTAGCCAAGTTGAAGCCTGTTTATCACGTTCTGTCCATCGTTACTGAACGGAGTGCGGTCGAGCTTGCCGGCGCTGGATTCAAGTGGCACCTTGCAACTGCGGACGGTATCCGACGAGGTTATGGGACGCGTTATTCCTTGAGTCTGAGGGTTCTTGAGGAGTTGCCTCATCCGGAGTTTGGTCAGGCGTAAGGGCGGCATGGGCAGAGGTAGCGTGGCCGTGGGTGCCAGCGGGGCAGGTAATGGTCCCAGCCTTCGCCGGGATCGTTGGCGACGACGGGTGGATAATCGAGTTTCGGCAGGCGGCGGTGCAACTTGCGACCGGCACCGTGCGGTCCCGGACTGGCATTCGCCCAACTCCTCGCGTCACTCCTGCTCACCCAACGGTCGTTGGTATCGCCCCGTAAGCGGTACGCCACCCCACGGGGTCGTACACTCCGTTGCGTGATCGGCTGAATACCTGATACGGCTGGCGGGGGCGGGTGGAGATTCAGGTTCTGGGCGGCCTTTCGGTGCAACTGTCTACCCGCCCGCTGCGCCTTGGTACACCCAAGCAGCAGGCAATCTTCGCAATGCTCGCCGTTCAGCCCGGTCGACTGGTGACAGTGGATGACCTCGTCGATGAGTTATGGTCCGATCGCCCACCGCGATCGGCCGTAGCGAATGTGCGGACCTATGCCGCCAATCTGCGCCGGACTTTCGAGGCTCTATCGGCCGGTCGCGGTGCCATCGAACGCCAACGCAACGGCTATCGACTCCTCGTGGACCCGGAACGGGTCGACGTCGTTCGCTTCGAGCTGGAACGGGACGCGGGGCGGGAAGCACTGACGGCTGGCCACCTGGACCGTGCCCGCGAGCTACTGGGGCACGCCCTGGCTCGGTGGCGGGGACCGATGCTCGCCGGCGTCCCGCTTGGGCCTCTCCTCACCTCCCGAACCATCGCGGCCGAGGAGGAGCGGCTGTTGACCGTGGAGCTTCTCGCCGACGTCCAACTGAGATCGGGCCGGGACGACCTGGCAATTCCGCTGCTGCGTGAAGTGGTGGCCCGCCACCCTCTCCGCGAGCCGGCCTACGTCCTTCTCATGCGTGCCCTGCACGAGCGCGGGGACAACGCGGAGGCGCTGGCGGCGTACGACGAGATCCGAACAACGCTGACCACGGAGTTGGGAGTGGGCCCCGGGGGCAACCTTGAAGAGTTGCGCCGCTCCATCGTCACGGCGATGTCGCGCCCAGGTTCCGGGCGTGCCGCCGTACGGGTTGGGGGAACTGGCCGGGCGCGCTCCGTGGCGGGCGGGGTGGGCGTGGCGGTCGGCGCGGCATCGGAGCAGGCGGCTCCGATCAACCCGGTGGATCACCTTCCCCGGGCGGTCACCGACTTCGTCGGCAGAGAGGACGTGGTGTTGCGGCTGCTCGCAGAGACCCGGCGGGTCGAGAAGCGGGTGCCAGCCGTGCACATCATCGATGGCATGGCGGGCAGCGGCAAGACGACCCTTGCCGTACATCTCGCCCGTCGGCTGTTTGATCGATACCCGGACGCCGCGTTGTTCATCGACCTGTGCGGGCACGGTGACAAGAATCGGATCGAGCCGGCGGGCGCCTTGTTCACCCTGCTTCGACAGCTTGGGGTGCCGGCCGACCGGGTTCCGGTGGAGTTCGACGACAGAGTGGAGTTGTGGCGACAGGAGTTGGCCCGCCGCAGGGCAGTGGTGATTCTCGACAACGCCGCGAGCAGCGAGCAGATCATGCCCCTGCTGCCGGCTGAGCCGACCACCGTTGTGTTGGTGACCTCGCGGCGACGGCTGTCCCATCCGGATGCCGGGCCGTCGCGGACCCTGTCGGTGATGAGCCCGCAGGAGAGCGTGGACCTGCTCTGCCTGAGCGTTGGTCGGGACAGGGTCGAGGCCGAGCCGGATGCGGCTGTCGAGGTGGTGCGTCGCTGCGGGTACCTCCCTCTGGCGATCCGGCTGGCCGGCGCCAGGCTGGCCCATCGGCGCGGCTGGCGGTTGGCGGACCTTGCCGAGCAGATGGCCGGCGATGCTCCGGTGCTGCACCATCTGGCTCAGGAGGAGAGCACCGTCACCGGAGCCTTCGCCGCTTCCTACGAACCGCTTCCGAGTTCGACCAAGCGTGTCTTCCGATTCCTGGGCCTGTATCCCGGTAGCCGCTTCAGCACGCCGGCAATCGCCGCACTGACCGGCCTGACGATCGCGGAAGCTCGCGCGGCGCTCGACGATCTTGTTGATCGGAACCTGGTCGAGGACTTGGACTCGACGCGCTATCGACTGCACGACCTCATGCGGCAGTACTCCAACGAACTGTGCTCGCATACCGAGTCCTCGAACGACCGCCGGCTCGGACTGGCTCGACTGTTCGACTTCACGCTGGAGGTCGTCCTGAAGGTCGCCGATCTGCTGGAGCCGGGCGTCATCAGATCCCAGGTGACGCACACTCCGTCCGGACAGCTCGAACTCGTCGAGGCCATAGGGGAGCCGACCGCTGACTGGTTGGAGGCCGAGCGGACGGACCTGCTGATGATGGTGTCGGCGGCGCGCGAGGCGGGGTTCTACCAGCACTGCTGGCAATTGGCCCGCGCTCTCTGGCGTTTTTGCTACATCCGCGGTTACTTCGAAGACATTATCCTGACCCACCGCCATGGGCTGGAGGCGGCGGAGGCTGCTGGGGACATCGATGCGCTTGCGCTGATGAACAACTACCTGGCATCCGCCTACGTCCGTACCGGGAACAAGCAGGGGGCGCTCGACCATCTGACACGCTCGGTCGACCTCTCTCGCAACTCGCGGGACGTGCTGAACTCGGCTCGGTATCGCGCAAACCTCGCCGCTGTCTACTGGTGGAGCGGTCACCTGTCCGAGTCGGTGAAGCTCGGTTTCGAGTGTTTGCGCGACAAGGTGTACGGGAATGTCGGCGGTTCCATCCTGCTGCCGAATCTGGGGCTGGCGCTGACCGCTCTGGGGCGCTACGAGGAGGCGTTGCGGATGCACCGCCTGCACCTGGTGTGGGCCCGGACAAACTCCGACGAGTTCCACACGCTCAACGCGCTCAGCCACATCGGCGCCGTACGTCTAAGAATGGGTGACCTTCCGCAGGCGATCCGAATTCTCCTGGCCTCGTTGGCCCTACGGGATCGCACCGGTCACCGGTACGCCGAGGCCGAGGTGCGCAACGACCTCGGGATCGCCTATCGCGGCCTGGGTCGTCTGGTGGAGGCCCAGCAGGAGCACGAGCTGGCCCGGAAGCTCTCGATCGGTTCGGGGGAGCGACACCTCGAGGCGGCTGCGCTTAACGAACTCGGGCGCACCCTGCTGGCGCAGGGGCGGGGTGACGAGGCGTTCGAGGTGCACCAGGAGGCGTTGCGGTTGGCTACTCGGATCGCGCACCCGCACGAGCAGGGTCGAGCGCTGGCCGGGCTCGCCGAACACTTCGCCCGCGTCGACCCGGCCGAGGCCCGACGGCACTGGGAGCGGGCGTTGGCGATCTTCCGACGGATGGGCGTGCCGGAGCGCTTCGAGGCCCAACGCCGCCTCGCCGAGTTGACTGACGCGACCCTGGTCGCCGAGCGCTGGCCAGCCTGAACGTCGTTTATCGATTTCTTATCGGCAGGCTCGGTAACTTTCCGGCCGTATCGGCGAACGGGGGAGGTTCTGCCCCTGGGCAGAACCGGGTCGTCGACACGCGCCCGCTGCCAGGTCCCCCCAGCGACCTCGGCCGTGGGCCGGTGAAGGGAGGAGCGGCGTCGGACCGTTGCACCGTCAGCACCCGGTGCGGTCGGCGTGACGCCGCTCCTTCCGACCGTCGTCGTACCGCACCGATAGGCTCACGACCGTGACCGAACCCGCGCAGCTCAGCCACGTCGATCGCGCCGGCGCGGCCCGCATGGTCGACGTCTCTGCCAAGGCGGTGACGGGTCGGCTGGCCGTCGCGGCCGGCCGTTTGCGGACCACACCCGAGGTCATCGACCTGCTGCATCGCGACGGTTTGCCCAAGGGTGACGCGTTGGCCGTCGGGCGGCTGGCCGGGATCATGGGGGCCAAGCGCACCCCCGATCTGATCCCGCTCTGCCACCCGATCGCCCTGCACGGTGTCACCGTCGACCTGCGGCTGACCGCCGACACGGTGGAGATCACAGCCACCGCCCGCACGGCCGACCGGACGGGGGTGGAGATGGAGGCGTTGACGGCGGTTGCTGTCGCCGGTCTCGCCCTGGTCGACATGGTCAAGGCGGTCGACCCGGCGGCCTCGGTCGAGGCGGTCCGGGTGCTGCGCAAAGAGGGCGGCAAGACCGGCGAGTGGGTCCGTCCGGAGGACCGGCCGTGATCCGGGCTCGGGTGATCGTCGCTTCCAATCGGGCCGCGGCCGGCGTCTACGCCGACACCAGCGGGCCGCTGCTCGTCGCCGGCCTTCGCGAGTTGGGCTGCCAGGTCGACGAGCCGGTGGTGGTGCCCGACGGTGAGCCGGTCGGCGACGCCTTGCGGGCCGCCCGCGCCGACGGCGTCGACGTGGTGTTGACCAGCGGCGGCACCGGAGTGACCCCGTCGGATCGGACCCCGGACGTGACCCGGGTCCTGCTGGATTACGAGATCCCCGGCATCGCCGAGGCGATCCGCGCGCACAGTCGTGACCGGGTGCCGACGTCGGTGCTGTCCCGGGGCCTGGCCGGGGTCGCCGGCCGGATGCTGGTGGTCAATCTGCCCGGCTCGACCGGCGGCGCCCGGGACGGCCTGGCCGTTCTCGGGCCGATCCTCGGGCACACCGTCGATCAACTCCGCGGTGGGGATCACTGACCGCTCCGCGGCGGGGACCACTGACCGCTCCGCGGCCGAGCAGGGACCACTGCCGGTGCACGCCAGGCCCGGGCGGGTGTCGGTCCGGGCCGATAGGCTCGGTCGGTGAGCACGGAAACCGCACCCACCGCGGATCGGGTCACCGCACCCCCGCCGGCCGGGTGGGAGGAAGCGCGTTCGCGGGTCTACGCGGTCGGTCTGGCCGCCGCGCTGCCCGCCGCCGCCCGACCACTCGCAGACACCGACGGGTCGACCCTGGCCGAGCCGTTGACCACCCGCACCGACCTGCCGGCGTTCCCGACCTCCAGCGTGGATGGCTGGGCGGTGCGCGGCCCTGGGCCGTGGCGCGTCGTCGGCCGGGTCCTGGCCGGCAGCACTCCCGCGCCGCTCACCGAGGACGACACGACCGTCGAGATCGCAACCGGTGCGATGGTGCCCGAGGGCGCAACCGCCGTGCTCCGCGTCGAGGAGTCCGCCGCATCCACCACCGGCCTGATCAGCGGCACTCCCCGGAAGACGCCCGAGTGGCGGGAACCCGGCGAGGAGGCGTACGCCGATGAGGAGTTGTTGCCGGCCGGCACGCCGGTCGACCCGGCGGTGATCGGCCTGGCCGCCGCCTGCGGGCACGACACGCTGCGGGTCCGGCGAGCGCCGCGTGCCGCGTTGCTGGTCTTCGGCGACGAACTGCTGACGGCGGGCCCGCCCGCGGCCGGTCGCATCCGCGACGCGCTGGGTCCT
>NZ_JAKKFF010000198.1 GCF_022229015.1 Micromonospora foliorum | reverse complement strand
TACCCCGGTCGTCGATCCGCCGCCACGGGGGCCGACGACCGGGGTACGTGGGGCGCGTCGGTCGGATGGGCGGTGATCGCCGGTGGCGCGGGCGCGGCGGGCGCCGGACGCCACGTCACCGCGATGGGCGGCCGGGGTGTGCCGTCCAGCGCCGCCCGGAGCAACTGTTCGGCCACGTCGGCGTCCATCCGCTCGGCCGGGTCCTTGCGCAGCAGACCGGCCAGCACCGGCGCGAGCGGTCCCGCGCGTCGCGCCACGGGCGGTGGCTCGGTGACCAGCGCGGTGAGACTCATCAGACTCGACGGCCGAGCGTACGGCGACTGGCCCTCGACGGCGGCGTACAGGGTCGCGCCGAGCGACCAGAAATCTCCCTCCGGACCCACGGTGCCCCGCATGGCCCGCTCGGGAGAGACGTACGCGGGCGAGCCGAGCACCACACCGCTGAGGGTCAGGTTCACGTCCTCGACGGCGGTGGCCAGGCCGAAGTCGGTGAGCACGATGCGGCCGTCCACGCCGACGAGGATGTTGGCCGGTTTGACGTCGCGGTGCATGATCCCGGCGCGGTGGGCGGCGCGCAGCGCACCGAGCACGGCCAGCCCGATCTCGGCCGCCCGTACCGGCGGGACGGGGCCATCGGTGGTGATGGTGTCGTGCAGCGAACGGGACGGCACGTACTCCATCACGATCTGCGGGTCGCCGTCGGCACTCAACAGCACATCGAAGACCCGGACGACGTTGACGTGGTCGAGCCGCGCGATTGCCCGGGCCTCTCGAAGTGACCGGACCCGCAATTCCTGTCGCGCCTCATCGGTCAGGCCGGGCGGCGGAACGATTTCCTTGATGGCGACGTCCCGTTGCAGCATTCGGTCGCGGGCTTTCCACACTCGACCCATTCCGCCCTGGCCGATGAGCTCGACGACGTCATACCGATCGGTAACAAGAAGCGGTAACATCTGCGACACCCGGAGAGGCTACCTGGCTTGTCGCCGAACAATTTCCGGCAGTCGAATCGAACCACCGTATGTGATTCGGCTCATCCCTACCGGGAACGTCGAATGTGGAGCCGAAGACGGTGCGGGCGCACCGTTGAGCCGCCAGGAATTGGCCTTTTGTTCACGATGGCACCCGCACCAGTCGCGGCGGAATCAGCCGATGTCGGCCAACCGGGGCAGCACCTCGTCGCCGAGTCGCTGGGCGAACTCGACCGGGTGCCGATCCGGCGTCACCTGCACCTCGCTCACCCCGAGCGCGGCGTACTCGGACACCTCGGCGAGGAACGCGTCGGTGTCGTCCAGCGGCGCCTGGGAGGCGACCACCGTCTTCTCGATGGTGTCGTAGTCGCGGCCCTCGGCCGCGCAGTGCGCGCGCAACACCTCCAGCTTGCGCGCGACGTCGTCGATGCCGCCGCGGCCGAACAGGTTGCAGGCGTCGGCATACCGGGCCACCAGCAGCAGTGTCTTCTTCTCACCGCCGCCACCGATCATGATGGGCGGGTGCGGGCGGCTCAACGGCTGCGGCGAGTTGATGGTCTCGGCGAGCTGGTAGTGCTTGCCGTTGAACGGGCCGTCGTCGGCACTCCACATCTGCCGGCAGATGCGCAGCGTCTCCTCCAACCGCTCGAACCGCTCGGCCACCGGGACGACCGGCACACCCAGCCCGAGCTGCTCCCGCTCGTACCAGGAGGCGCCGATGCCGAGACGGGCCCGGCCGCCGGAGAGCACGTCGAGGGTCGTCACGGTCTTGGCGAGCAACCCCGGATAGCGGTACATGACGCCGGTGACCAGCACGCCCAGCGTCATCCGCTGAGTCGTCGCCGCGACGTAGCCCAGCGTGGTGTACGCCTCCAGCATCGGTTCCTCGGCCGCGAACACCGCGTCCATCTGGAAGAAGTGGTCCATCACCGTGAACGACGCGACGCCGGCCTGCTCGGCGGTGGTCGCCGTCTGCGCCAGGGTCGGTGCGATCGCGGCCGGGTCGGCCGGGGTCGAGTAGTTCCAGTAGTGCAGCCCGAGTTTCATGTTCGGCACCTCCGCAACGAGCCTAGTGCCGCCGGCGTCCGCCGACAGCGGCTTGGAACCGCCGACGAATCGGGTCCGGCGACGGCCATTACCGGACCATGACAATTCGTGGATCACGTGCGGATATCCGGCTGGCAGCTTTCGGTGGGTGATCCAACAGCTGACCGAGTCCCGGCCCGCCGACCTGGGCCCGGGCGCGACGCGCGTCCGATCCCGTCACCGGACCATGCCCGCCCCCGCCGTGGGACGACCACAGCGGGCCGAGTGGGCCGATGCCGCGAAGGGCGTCTGCATCATCCTCGTCGTCCTGTGGCACGTCGTCGTGAAGGACTATCTCCAGATCGACTGGCACGTCGGCGTACCAATGCCGGGCCTCTGGGGGACGCTGGGTGAGCAGTTCCTTCCGTTGCGGATGCCGCTGTTCTTCACCATCTCGGGCGTGTTCGCGGCGAACGCCGCCCAGCGACCGTGGCGAGTGGTCGCCCGCAGCCGGATCGCCGGGTTCCTCTACCTGTACGCCGTCTGGCTGCTGATCCACACCGTGGTCCTCGCCGCCGCGCCGGAACTGCCGACCGACCGTGCCACCTCGGCTGTCGGCCTGCTGGAGCAGCTCACCGTCACGCCGTCCAACCTCTGGTACCTGTACGCCCTGGCGCTGTACTTCACGATCGCCAAGGCGACCCGTCGGGTGCCCCGGGCGCTGGTCCTGGTCCCCGCCGCCGCGTTGTCCGCCGTCGCCGCGGCCGGCCTGCTCGACACCCCGGGCAACCGCGCCGGTCTCTACCAGAACCTGCTCTTCTTCCTCGCCGGCCTGTACCTGCGGCCGCAGATCCAGCAGTGGGCCGGCAACGCCAGCCGCCGCAGGCTGGTGCTGACCTCGGGCGCCTATGTCCTGGCGCTCGCCGCGATGGCGGTGGCCGGCGCCCAGCAGTGGTTCGGGGTATGGACGGCGGTCTCCGTGGTGGCAGTGATCTTCGGCATAACCGCCGCTTCTCGGCTGGCCCGGTGGTCGGCGCTCAGCAAACCCCTGGCTAGGCTCGGCCGCATCACCCTGCCGATCTACGTCATACACATGCCGGTCCTGGCCCTGCTGCACCGGCTGTTGCTCGTACCGGTTTCCGGGCTGGGTCGGTCCGCTCAGGGCCTGATTGTCCTCGGTTATCCCATTCTGCTGACCGGCCTGGTGATCGGCCTGAGCCTGGCCGTCCACCGCGGGCTGCTGGCGGTTCGCGCCGGCTGGCTGTTCGCGCTCCCCGGCACGCGTCGGATGGGGGCGGCCGGATGAGCGCCCTCGCCGAAGCCCTGGTCGACCTCGACGCGATTGCCGCCAACGTGCGGACGATCGCGTCGGTCACCGGCACCGGACTGATGGCCGTGGTGAAGGCCGACGGGTTCGGCCACGGCGCGGTGCAGGTGGCCCGGGCCGCGCTCCGCGCCGGCGCCGCCTGGTTGGGGGTGACCTCGACAACCGAGGCGCTGACCCTCCGCGAGGCGGGTGTGACCGCGCCCACGTTGAGCTGGCTGCACGGCCCGGATGACGACTTCGGTATGTTGATCAAGGGTGACGTGGACGTCGGCGTGTCCACCACGACGCACCTGCACGCCGTCGCCGACGCGGCCCGTCTGCTCGGCGTACCGGCGATGGTGCAGCTCAAGGCGGACACCGGGTTGTCCCGCAACGGGGCCGCCGGGGACGACTGGCCCGAATTGGTCAATTGGGCCCGAAAGTACGAGCGGGAGGGCGGGATCCGGGTGCGCGGGGTGTGGTCCCACCTCGCCGACGCCGACCTGCCGGGCGCCCCCGCGCTCACCCGGCAGGTGGCGGTCTTCGAGGAGGCGCTGCGGATCGCACGGTCGGCTGGTCTGGACCCCGATCTCGTCCACCTGGCCAACTCGGCGGCGGCGCTCTCCGCGCCGCAGACCCGCTTCGACCTCTGCCGGATCGGGGTCGCCCTCTACGGTGTGGACCCGTTCGGCGCGAGCGGTCCGGGCGAGTTCGGGTTGCGCCCCGCGATGACCCTGCGGACCAGTGTGGTCAACGTCAAGCGGGTGCCGGCCGGCACGGGCGTCTCCTACGGGCCCGAGCACGTGACCGGCGCACCGACCACGCTGGCGCTGCTGCCGCTCGGCTACGCCGACGGGCTGCCCCGGGCCGCGGGTGGCCGCGCCTCGGTGTGGCTGGCCGGTCGGCGGTGCCCGATCGTCGGGCGCATCGCCATGGACCAGTGCGTGGTCGACGCCGCGGATCTTCCCGTGACGATCGGCGACCCGGTCGTCGTGTTCGGCCCGGCCGAGGGTGACCAGGGCCCTCCGACGGTCGTCGAGTGGGCCCGTTGGGCCGGCACCAACCCACACGAGATCTTGACCGGCATCGGGGCCCGGGTGGCCCGCGAGCACCTCCACGGAAGGGCACGGAATTCATGACAACCCGACTGGCAGTGCTGTACGGCGGGCAGAGCGGCGAGCACGAGGTGTCCTGCCGCTCGGCGGCGAGCATCCTCGCCCACCTGGACCGTGAGCGGTACGAGGTCACCGAGGTGCTCATCGACCGCGACGGCGGGTGGCACGTCGACGGCCGGCCGACACCCCTCCCCGCGGCGTTGCGCGTCCTGCGCGCCCAGGATGTGGTGTTCCCGGCCCTGCACGGCCCGTACGGCGAGGACGGCATCGTGTCGTCGCTGCTGGAATGGCTCGGCGTGCCGTACGTCGGCAACGGCGTCTTCGCCAGCGCCGCCGGCATGGACAAGGGGGTCACCAAGCGGCTCCTCGCGGCGGAGGGCCTGCGGGTCAGCCCGGGGGTGACCCTGCGTCCCGGGGAGGACCTGTCCCCCGATGACCAGCGCCGACTGGAGCTGCCGGTCTTCGTCAAGCCGGCCCGGGCCGGGTCGAGCCTGGGCGTGGTCAAGGTGGACGAGTGGGCCGGGGTTCCCGCCGCGCTGGAGCAGGCCCGCCAGGTCGACCCGAAGGTGCTCGTCGAGCAGGGGGCGCGGGGGCGCGAGATCGACGTGGCCGTCCTGCAACACCCGGACGGCCGGGTGCAGGCCGGGCCGCCGCTGGAGATCCGGGTGACCGGTGCCGGCTTCTTCGACTATGACGCGAAGTACGACGGCGGGGCGATCTTCCAGATTCCCGCCCCGCTCGACGCGGCGACCACCGAGGTGCTGCAGGACCGGGCGATCCGCGCCTTCGAGGCCCTCGACTGCCGCGGGCTGCTGCGGGTCGACTTCTTCCTGCCCACCGAGGGGTCGACCGAGCCCATCGTGAACGAGGTCAACACGTTCCCCGGTTTCACCGCCGCGTCACAGTTTCCGCAGATCTGGCAGCAGGCCGGCATCGAGTTCGCCGCACTGATCGACATCCTGATCGCCGGCGCGTTGGTAGACGGGGACCGCGTTCGCCACAGCGGGTCGTCCCGGCCGGAACGGGCGGTCGACCAGCTGGTGTGAGTCGGTGCCCGGTCACCTCATCGGGCATGCCCGAGGCCCCCGGGCGCCGTCCGGCCCGACGACGGTGACGGTGGTGGCGGTGTTCGCGGCGCTGACCTGCGCCGCGGCGGCGACCGCGGTGCAGATGATCTGGTCGACCGCGTGCGCTGACAACACGTGCGCGGCGGCGTCCGTCCGCACCGTGAGGTCACCGGACTGACCGGTTCCCTCCGTCACCGTCACCGGGCCGAGCCCGGCCGGAACGTCGCTGGTGAAACCCTGGTCGCGTTCGTTCTCCTGCGGACCGGCCGCGAGCAGCGCGAGCGCGGCGGCGGGCGACGGGTCCGTCGGGGCCGGGCGGAGGACCAGCACCAGTTCGCCCTGCGCGAGCAGGTAGAGCCAGGTGCCCTGGGCGCGGCCGCTGATCGGCGGGCGACCGATGATGACGGCGCTGGGTCGTACCCCACAGCCCGCCGTGAGCAGCGTCAGAAGCAGCCCGCCGGCGAGCAGCGCGCGGCCGGTCCGCCGGCCGGTCACCGGGCACCTCCGGTGTCGGCCGTGTCGCGGGGCAGGCGGAGGGTGAACACCGCGCCGCCGTGGGCGCCGTTGCCCGCGACGAGACTCCCCCGTCGCTCGCCGTGGCGGTGCAGGCGCGCGTTCTCCCAGGAGATGGCGAGGCCGAGGCCGCTGCCCTCGGAGCGGGTCCGCGCGGTGTCGGCCTTGTAGAGGCGGTCGAAGACGTGCGGCAACACCTCCGGGTCCAGTCCCGGCCCCCGGTCGGCCACCTCGACGGTGACCCAGTCCGGGTCGGCGCCCAGGCGCACCGACACCGGCTCGGCACCGTGCCGGAAGGCGTTGCCGACCAGGTTGGCGACGATGACGTCCAGCCGGCGGGGGTCGAGTCGGGCCACGACGCCGGGTGGCAGCTCCGTTCGTACCCGGTCCAGCCAGCCGCGGATCCGCAGGGTCGCGGTCACCGCCGCGGCCACGTCCACGTCGTCCAGGGCGAGCCGCGCGGTGCCGGAGTCGAACCTGCTGATCTCGATGAGGTCGTTGACCAGGTGGGTGAGGTTCTGCGTCTCCTGGCTGACCAGCCGGGCCGCCCGGCCCGCATCCCCGGGCAGGTGTTCCGCCTCCTCGTCGAGCACGTCGGTGACCGCCGTCATCGCGGCCAACGGCGTACGGAGTTCGTGCGAGACGTCCGCCACGAAGCGGCGGGCGTCGGATTCCAACCGGCGCAGCTCGCCGACCTGCCGCTCCAGCGTGCCGGCTGTGTCGTTGAAGGTCCGCGCGACATCGGCCAGCTCGTCGGCGCCCCGGACCCTCAGCCGGGTGGTCAGGTCCCCCTCACCGAGGCGGCGCGCCGCCCGGCCCAGGTCGCGAACGGGTCGCAGGACTCCGCGGGCGGACAGCAGGGCCAGCAGGACGGCGAGGACCAGGGACAGGCCGCCGGTCAGCCACGCCCTGGTGGCGAGCCGGTCGATGCTCTGCTGCTCGGGCACGAGATTGCGCACCGAGTAGACCTCCACCCCGGACGGGCGGGACGTGCCGTCCGGGCGGTCGAGCGCCAACTGGGTGCCGATGAGCAGCGCGGGCTCTCCGGCGAGTGACACACGTTGCCAGGCGATGCGACCGTCGCGGACCTTCTGCCGCAGCTCGGGGGTGAGCGGGTCGGCGGCTTCGGAGCCGCCCTGTGCCCGCAGGTCCCGGTAGACGACCACCGCGAAGCTCTCCCGGTCGCTGAGGCGCTGAGCCAACAGCTCAAGATCGTCCTGGGTCGGCGGAAGCTGGGCGATCGGGTAGATCTTCGTGAGCTGCTCGGTCAGCGACATCACCGCCGCGTCCTGCGCCTGCTGCAGGATGACGGTCCGAGCCTGGAAGTAGCTGCCACTGGCCACGGCCACCGTCGTCGTCACGCCCAGCAGCGCGAACGCCAGCACGAGCCGGACCCGTAGACCCGAGACCCGCGCGCCGATCCGGCGCCACAGTGTCACAGCGGCCCGAACCGGTATCCGAAACCACGCACGGTCTGGATGAAGACCGGCGCCGACGAATCGGCCTCGATCTTGGCGCGTACCCGCTGGACGCACGCGTCCACGAGTCGCGAGTCGCCGAGATACCCGTGCTCCCACACGGCCTCCAGCAGTTGCTGGCGGCTGAGCACCTGGCCCGGCGTGTGCGAGAGTTCGAGCAGCAGCCGCAGCTCCGTCGGGGCGAGGCTGACCGGCGTCCCGTCCTTGCTGACCACCAGTGCGGCCCGGTCGATGGTCAACGCGCCGTGCTGTTCCGGGCCGGCCCGGTCGCCGCCGCGCCGCGTCTCGGCACCGGTCCGTCGCAGCACCGCGCGGATGCGCGCCTCGAGGACCCGGGCCTGCACGGGCTTGACCACGTAGTCGTCGGCGCCGGCCTCCAGGCCCGCCACCACGTCCATGTCGTCGTTGCGGGCCGTGAGCATGATGATCGGCAGGTCCCCGAGCTGCCGGATCCGGCGGCAGACCTCGAACCCGTCCATCCCCGGCAGCATGAGATCGAGGACCACGACGTCGGACGGGGTGCTGCGCAACCGCTCCAACCCCTGCTCACCGGTCCCCACGGCGTGCACCGTGTGGCCCTGTCGGGTGAGCGCCAACTGCAGTCCGTCGCGCACCGTCTGGTGGTCTTCGATCAACAGCACCTGGGACATGTCGTCAAGTATCCCATCATGAGATATTTCGGAATTCGGTCGATGGCTGCGACCGCTCGGGGCTCCCCGTGCCGAACCGCGCCGCGAAATCCGTCGAACGCACCAGGAACACCACCGCGCCCACCAGGAACATCGCCGCTGCGGCCGTGGCCACGATGGCCACCAGCAAACCGCGCTGCACCGACGCGGCCAGACCGGGTACGACCACCACCAGCGCCCAGACCAGCACGACCAGCCCGACTCCCGTCTCGGCCAGCCGGCGCCAGAGGCCTCCGCCGTCCGACCCGCCGGCCGCGTGGCGGTCGCCGGGCCAGGCCGCCAACGCGGCCGCGGCCAGGCAGAACAGGGTCACCCCCAGCAGTACGCCACCGAGCACGTCGCTGAACCGGTGCCAGCCCGCGATCATCGTGGCGGAGGCGATCACGGAGACGGCCACCGCGCCCGGCACCGCCAGCCACCGTCGGGCCCACCCGGGCAGGACCAGCATGAACGCCAGCAGCAGGGCGGTCGCCGCCGCGACATGGCCGCTGGGGAAGCTGTTGTGGGTGGTGGAACTCTCGATCTGCAACTCCGGGCGGGGCAGCGCCGACTTCACCGCGCCGGCCACCAGCACCACGCAGACGACCAGGCCCACGCCGACGACCCCGGCCACCAACCGTCGGCGGAGCACACCCACCAGCAGCACCACGCCGAGCAGGGCCGCGATGAGGGTCGGGCTGCCGAAGGTGGCCAGCACGCTCCGGGCCGGGCCGACCAGCACGGTCTGCTGCTCGTACCCTCCGCCCCGCTCGGCGCGCGGCAGGAGCACCCCGTCCAGCCACTGCCCGGGGTACGTCCGCACGAAGACGGCGGCGGTGAGGACCAGGGCGAACAGACCGCACAGCGCCACCGCGAGCAGCTGAAGCCCCAGCGGCACCGCCGCGCGGGCGTGGGGCAGCGGTCGCGCCGGACCGGGCGTCGACCGCCCGACGGAGTACGACGATCCGATGGACATGGCGACCATGCTCGCCCCGGCAGGTCCGTACCCCGTCCTCGAATTGTCTTGGTTCTGTCACAACCACCCACACCGCTTCCGGAAAAGCGGATCGTCGGCGGTGGGACCGGGTGGGCCTGGACGGCACGGCGGGATTCACATGCTTACATGCGGCGATGTTTAACCCAGCCGAGATCAGCCACCACTAGGGTCAGGACGCCGATCGATGTTTCGGTCGGCGGCGCGAAAAATCCATCCGGAGTGAGTTGGGGAACCGGAAGGTGTTGGTAAATGCAGGGAGTTCCAGTCGCCAGCCTGGTCATCGGCATCGCATCATCGCCGGCCGAGCGACGACATCTGGCCCGGCTGCTCGGCGGCAGTGACGCCTTCCTGATCGTCTCGACCGTCGACCAGGCACGAGAGTTCCTCGGGGTGGTCGAGGCACCGCCCGTCCCGACTCCCCCGACCAGGGCGGCGCTCGCCGAGGTGACGCCGATCCCGCAGCCACCGCCACCGGATCTGGCCGTCGACTCCGACCGCCGGGTGCTGCGGTGGCGCGACCAGGAGATCGACCTGACCCGGTTGGAGCACGACGTCCTGCTCTGCCTGGTGCACGCGCCCGGGCAGGTCTGGACCTACGAGCGGCTGCACCTTGAGGTCTGGGGCAACCGGCACCTCGGCCGGGGCTCCGACATGCACTCGGTGATCCGCCGGGTGCGCGGCAAGCTCGCCAGGCTCAACGCCGCGGCGACGATCCACTCGGTGCGCGGCGTCGGCTTCCGACTCGCTCCCGTCTGACCACCCGGACGTCTTCGGCTAGCGCTCAGGCGTCAGCACCGGATGGGCGCCAACCCGAAGTTCTCCACCGTGGGAGTGGCGGTGTCGATCCTCGTCTGACGGGTCTGCGGCTTCCAGCCGTCCTTGGCCACGATCATCGTGAGCGGGTTGTTGCGGCGGTCCACCCAGTAGGCGTACTTGCCCTCGGCATCGGTGGCGAAGGTGTACGACGCCGCCCACGAGTCGACCTGCACGACCGCGCCGGTGAGCGGCGAGGTCGCACCCTGGCAGCTGGTGCCGGTGACCGTACCCATGAGCTTGCCCCAGGTCTTCGGGGGGTTCACGGTCATGGTCACCGCGACCGGCGCCACCGAGTACGGGGTGTTCTCGGAGATCGCGACCGCGCCGGAGTAGGTGCCCGGCTGGTCCACGTTCGCCGTCAGACCGACGGTGACCGTGACCTTCGCGCCCGGTGCGAGGGTGACCGCCGACTTGTCGATGGTCATCCAGCTGACGTCGGCCGCCGACTCGGAGCATCCCTCGAAGCCCGGGAGCACCTCGCTGTCCGGAGCCGCGTTGAAGCTGCCGGACGATCCGCCGATCTTGTAGAAGCCGCACGCCGCGCCGCCGCGGTACCGCGCGGTGTTGGCGTTGGGCAGGTTGGACCACGAACCGGCGGCCGGGTCGAAGGCGAAGCCGGCGTTGCTGATGGCCCCACCCTGCGAACCACCCACGACGAGGAGCTTGCCGCTGGCGACGGCGTACGAGCTGGCCCAGTTGTCGGCCGGCGCGTCGGCGATGGCGGTCCACGTGTTGGCACCCGGGTCGAAGGCGTAGCTGGACTTCTGCGCGGCGGAACCGTCGTTGCCGCCGGTGCAGTAGAGGACGCCGTCGATCCCGCCGCAGGAGGCGAAGGCCACCGACTTCGGGTAGTTGGCCATCGTCTCCCAGGTGTCACTGGTGGGGTCGTACCGGACGACGCTGTTCGACATCGGCAGGCAGGCCGCCGTCGTGCAGCCACCGACCGCGTACAGCTTGCCGTCGACGACGGCCTGGCCGGCCGCGGCCCGCGGCGCCGGGTTGTCGGCCAGCTCCGTCCAGGTGTTGGCCCCCGGGTCGTACGACCAGGTGGCGGAGTCCGGGCCGGCGTCGGCCCAGCCACCGGTGACAATGATCTTGCCGTTCACCACGCCCGCGGTCAGGGCGTTGCGCGCGCCGGGAAGGTCGGCGATCGCCGTCCAGGTCTGCGCGGCCGGGTCGTAGGCGTAGTTCTTGGTGGTGGAGGCCTCACCGTCGCCGCCACCGAGCGAATACACCTTGCCGTCCAGGTTCACCACCCGGTTGTCCATGATCGTGGCCGGGTAGTTGGCGATGTCGGTCCACGGCGCCGCCTGCGGGCCGGCCGCCGCGGCGGTGGCCTTGGCCTCCTTGCCGGACGCCTTGGCGGCGAACGACGTCGGTACGGTGAGCCGCTGCTCCGGCGCGCCGCTGGACCCGAGCACCTGCTGCCGGGTGACCGTGGAGCCGTCCGCCCGCAGGAGTTCGAATCCGTTGTCCCGCTCACCGAACTTGACCTCGACCGGCGCGCCGCCGGTGTTGGTCACCGTGAACGTCTTGCTGGTCTTGCCGCTGGGCATCTGGAGCGTCGCGCTCAACTGCGTCGGCGTCACCGACAGCCGCCCGGCCGCGAGTTGGAAGTTCGCGGTGGTCGCCCAGTCGGCCTCGACGTCGACAGGCTTGGTCTGGCTGACGTAGTTGCCGGCGGTCGCCGTGAACGGGTGCTCGCCGGTCAGCGACGAGTAGATCCAGTAGAAGCCGTCGGCCAGCCCCGGGTCGTCCGGGGTCGCCACGGTGACGGCCTTCTCGGCGGGCCGGTCGTTGCTGGTGACGGTCGCGCCGTTGACGTAGCTGTCGTCGTTCTTGTCGCGGACGTTGCCGACGACCAGACCGCCGTCGACCGGCACGCAGGTGACCTGGCTGCCGATCAGGACGTTGTCGACCTCCCACCACCACTCGTACGAGGCGTCGTAGTAGTGGAACCGCACCTGCACCTGCGCCTTGCCGGCCGCCTGCGGGATCGGGATCTCGGTCAGCTTCGGTCCCCGGACGTCGGTCTCCTGCCGGAGCACGTTGGTCCAGGTGGCACCGCCGTCGATGCTCAGGTCGACGTCGGCGGTGTCGTCGTTGAGCTGGTTGAAGTCCTGGTTGAAGCGGATGACCGGGGCCGTGACGCTGGTCAGGTCGACCACCGGGCTGACCAGGGAGGTGTCCTGGCTGGTGCCCGCTCCGTAGGCGTCGCTGTCGATCATCGCGAAGTTGCCGGTGCCGCCGGTCAGGTTGCCCCGGTCGCCGTCGTCGGTGAACTTCCAGACCTGACCGCTGCCCGCGTTGTCCACGACGGTCCAGCCGGCCGGCGTGGTCGTGGCGTCGAAGGTCTCGTACTCACCGTCGGAGCCGGTCGTGTATCCGGGCGCGGTGGTGCAGAGGGTGGTGTCCACCGGCACGGCGACGTTGGCGGTGGCGTTGCCCGAGCCGACCACGACCTCCTTGGTGACGGTCTGGTAACCCGGGTACTGCGGCTCGTACTTCAGGGTGTACGTCTGCCCAGCCGGCAGCTTGATGCTGTAGCGGCCGTTCGACGGGGTGGTGTAGTCGTAGACACCGGACACACCCGTCACGGTCACCTTCGCGTACAACGGCCAGCCGTGGCCGGAGCCGTCGGTGACCGCCCCGGTGACGTTGACACTCGGCACCGCCGTGAGGGCGACGGCGAGCGTCGTGGTCGCGCCCTTGGTGACCGTTGCCGTCCTGGTGGTGCTGGCGTACCCGAACGCCGCGACGGCGACCTGGTAGTCGCCGGTGGGGAGCTGGGTCGAGAACTTACCGTCGGCACCGGTGGTCAGCTCACGCTCGGACGGGCCGGTGAGCGTCAGGGTCGCGCCGGCGACCGGGGCGCCGGAGGTCGCGTCGGTGACCGTGCCGGTCAGCGTGCCGATGTCGCCGGTCGGGGCGGCGTTGAGCAACGCGAGGGCGTCCAGTCGGCCTTCGCCGTAGACGTTGTTGTCGGCCGCGGTGCCACCACACTGGTCGTCGGCCTTGTCGACCGCGGCGCCGTTGAGCAGCGCACGGGTCGCGTTGACGTCACCGACCAGCGACGGTGCCGCCGAGTACAGCAGCGCGATCGCGCCCGCCAGGTGCGGTGCCGCCATCGAGGTGCCGCTGATGCTGCCGTAGGCGTTGCCCGGGATGCTCGACCGGACGTTCACACCCGGCGCCGAGATGTTGGGCTTGATCTCGCCGTTCTGACCGGCGCCGCGGGAGGAGAAGCCGGCGACGTTGTTGTTGACGTCGTACGCGCCGGTCGAGTAGTTGCTGACGAGGCTGCCCGGCGAGCCACTGGTCTGGCAGGCCGGCCCGCTGTTGCCGTTGGACCAGGTGCCGAAGATCCCGGAGGCGGCCCAGGCGTCCGTCACGTCCTCCATGAACGGCTCGTTGGACGGGTCGCGGGTGCCCCACGAGTTGTTGATGATGTTGGGTCGCTTGCTCGCGTCCGCGTTCTGACCGTTGAGGTCCAGCGGCTCGAGCATCCACTGACCGGATTCGACCAGAGCGGCGTCACTGGGGCAGCAACCGTTCGCCGCGATCCACTTGACCCCGGGGGCGACACCGATCTGGTTCGCGCCGTCGGAGCCGGCCATGGTGCCCATCGTGTGCGTACCGTGGCCGTCGCCGTCGCACGGGGCGGTGGCGCAGGCCCCGGTGGCGTTGGCGGCGTTGAACCAGTTGTAGTTGTGGTCGAACGTCCCGTCACCGTTGTTGCCGCGGTAGGAGTTCACCAGCGCCGGGTGGTTGAACTGCACCCCGGTGTCGATGTTCGCGATGGTGATGCCCTCGCCCTTGACGCCGTACTGGGACCAGACGTCGTCGGCGTTGATGTTGGCGATGCCCCACTCCAGGGCGTTCACGGTCTTCTCGTCGGTGCCCTTGGTCGTCTCCGGCACCTTGTACGCGACCGGCGCGTAGAGGCCCTCGACCTCCGAGTGCCCGGCGAACTTCTGCGCCATCGCCAGGGAACCGCTGTTCACCTTGATGGCGTTGGTGGCCCAGAAGGTCTGGTACCTGGTGCCCGAGCTGTCGAGGTCGGCCCGGATCTTGCCCTGGCTCGCGGCGGCGGTCTTGCGCAGCGCGTCCGCCACCGCCGTGCCACGCTTCGACCAGTCCTTGATGGCGCTGGCCTTGCTCAGGTCCGCCCGGTCCTTGAACCGGATCCAGAAGTCCCCTTCACTCTTGGCCTGGAGCTGCTTGGTGAGCTCCGGTCGGATCTTGTCCCCGGTCGGGGCGCCCGCCCCCATCGCACCGCCCGGCGCTGCCTGCGCGCCCGAGCTGATAGTGGCCAAGCATGTCGCGGCGAGGACCGTCGCCGCGCCGGCGCTCACCAGTGATCTGGCTGCGCGCCGCCATTGTGGACGTCTGAACATCGGTGCTGCCTCCCTCAGAACGACCCAGGGTGTGATGGGCCATGGTGGACCTCCCCATGCACCGCGCGGGTCACGCCGGTTGCCCGAGTGGACACTATGATCGAGAAGAACGGACGATCAAGAACTTGCCGTGAGCAACTTGTCGCTAAGAGTTGCCCTGGCTGGCGGCGCGCTTGCCAATCATTGTCAGGACCGTGACGAGAGCTGGGCAGGGATGCCCATCGATCCCGGGTGGTGCGGTGGCCGAGGACGAGGCAACGGTGAACAGGGGTGACTCGGCCGACGAGCCGTTCCCACTGCTGATCGCGGTGACCCCGTCGCCGGCCGAGCGCATCCGGCTCGCGGAGCTTCTGGACGGCATCGCGCCGCTGCTGCTGGTCTCCGACCTCGACGAGTTGCGCCGGCTGATCGCCGCTCCGCAGCAGATCGTCGCCCCGTCCGCACCGGCGCCGGTCGCCGCGCTGGTGATCGACTCGGCCCGCTCCAGCGCCCGTTGCGGAGAACGCGAGATCGACCTCACCCGCCTGGAGCACGACCTGCTGACCTGCCTGATCACCGAGCCGGCCCGGGTCTGGAGCTACGCCGAGTTGCACCGGTCGGTCTGGGGTGACGAGGGGCGCGAACGCAAGGCGGACGTGCAGTCACTGGTGAAGCGGCTGCGCCGCAAGCTGCACGACCTGGGCACCGGAGCCACCATCGATGTCGTCCGCGGGGTGGGGCTGCGCCTGACCGATCACCAGCAGGCGCGGGTCGAGCGGGCCTGACCACGACGGCTGCCCGATGTCGCTCCGTCGAGGGACAACGGGTCAGATCAGCCCGGCGCGGGCCCACAGCAGACGACCCGGCCCGGCCACCAGGCCAACGCCCGCCAGGTTGGCGTGCACCCGCGCCGCCGACCAGCGGAGGGTGGCACGCCAGTGCGGATTGGCCCGGGCGGCGGCGCGGCCGACCGCCGGCGGAATGCCCACCGCCGCGTACGCGTCGGGATGGACCAGGCGGTTGGCGATCGTGTGGGCGGCGCGACCGACCAACAGTCGGGCGTACGCCATGCCCACCGGGCCGGTGGCCGCGACGGCGGCGGCCAACTCCTCGCGGGCGAACCGGACGTGTCGTGCCTCCTCCACCACGTGGATGCGGGAGACCATCCGGATGAGCGGCTGGAGCGACTCGTCCGCCATGATCTCGCGCTGGAACGCGTCGAGGATCTCCTCCGCGATGAGGATCGCGGCGTACATCCGGGGACCACTGGCGGTGGCCTTCAGGAAGCGCCCGAGGTGGTGGTCGACGGTGCTCGCGCGGTAGACCGGACAACCCATGGCCTCGATCAGCCGGCCGAACATGATGGAGTGCCGGCACTCGTCGGCAACCTCGGTCAACGCGTACTGGGCCTGCCGGCTGGTCGGGTCGGCGCGGTAGTACTCCCGGATCAGCATCTGCATGAGGATCGTCTCGAACCACAGCCCGGCGCTGGCCGCGCTGGCCACCTCGTGCTTGGTGAGCTCGACGCGCTGCTCCTCGGTGAGCTGCTCCCACAGCGGCGTGCCGTAGAGGCTGCTGCGCCGTGGTGGGAGCCAGTAGGCGCCAGGGGTGTGCGGTGCCTCCCAGTCGATCTCGACGGTGGGGTCGTAGCTGGTCCGCAGCGAGGACGCGAGCAGTCGCTCGGCGACCGCCGCACGCCCTGTTTCCGTCGCCTCCATGGCTCCTCCATATTGACGTGACGACCAGTAACCGTTACGAGTAGTAGCATGCAATTGCCGCTCACTGATGTCAATGCGTCCGACCCGTCGGCCACGCCCCCCGACGGCAGTCCGAAGCCGAAGGGCAACGGCCGCCGAGACCGTTGGGCAGACCATCGTGAGCAACGACGGCAGGAGCTGGTCGGGGCCGCCGTGCAGGCGCTGCTGCGGCACGGCCCGGAGGTCGACATGGAACAGGTGGCTGCCGCCGCCGGCGTCAGCAAGCCCGTTCTGTACCGCTACTTCGCCGACAAGTCACAGCTCTGGGTCGCGGTCAGCGAGGTGGTGGCGGCCCGGATGGTCGACACCATCGCGCCCGCCGTCGAACAGGTCCGCGAGGAACGTGGCCTGGTCGAGGCGACGATCGACGCCTACCTGGGCGTGATCGAGTCGGAGCCGAGGCTCTACCGGTTCCTGATGCACCAGTCCGGCGACCCCGGCATCCACCAGGTGATCGCCGGCACCAGCCGGCAGGTGGCCGCCGGGCTCGCCCGGGTGATCGGCGACCGGCTACGCACACTGGGCCTGGACGCCGGTCCCGCCGAGCCCTGGGCGTACGGCCTGGTGGGTTTCGTGCAGGCGGTCGGCGACTGGTGGACCACGCACGGCCAGCCGATCAGCCGGGCCGCCCTCACCGACTACCTGACCGCTCTGCTGTGGAGCGGCATCGAGGGGGTGCGGGCCAGCGCCGACCTGCCGCACGAGCTCACCCGCGCCCACGAACGGATCGTGCCGTGAGCTACCACGGCCCGGCGGGTGTCGAGGGCACCTCGGTCCGGGTGCACCTCAGCGGCCGGTGGGAGTCGGTCGACGGCCGCTTCCACTGGGGCGGGCGGATCGAGCCCGAGCCACGGGTGGCCCACCTGCTGCGCTCCGGCCGGCGCGACGTCGAGTTGCGCATCGCCGACCGCGTCCGGGCGGCCCGACTGGCCGAGGTCGATCCGTGGGGCGGCGTACGGGTCACCGGCGTGGGCGATCCGCCCTGGCCGCCCGTGGCCGACCCGACTTCCGCGCCCGAGCTCACGGAGGAGTGAATGGAGACAGACGTTGCCATCATCGGCGCCGGGTTCGGTGGCCTGGGCGCCGCGATCCGCCTACAGCGGGCCGGTTTCACCGACTTTCTCGTCTTCGACCGGGGTGCGGACGTGGGCGGCACCTGGCGTGACAACAGCTACCCGGGCTGCGCCTGCGATGTCCCGTCGCACCTCTACTCGTTCTCCTTCGCCCCCAACCCCCGCTGGTCGAACACGTTTTCCAGCCAGCCGGAGATCTGGGACTACCTGCGTGGCTGCGTCGACCGCTTCGGGATCCGCCCGAGATTGCGGTTGCGCCACGAGGTGCGCGAGGCGAGGTGGGACGAGCAGCGCCAACGCTGGCTGTTGCGCACCTCCGGCGGCGACCACAGCGCCCGGGTGCTGATCTGTGCCGCCGGCCCGCTCAGCGACCCGGCCATCCCCGACCTGCCCGGGATCGACGAGTTCGCCGGCACGGTGTTCCACTCGGCCCGTTGGCAGCACGACCACGACCTGACCGGCCGGCGCGTCGCGGTGATCGGCACCGGCGCCTCGGCAGTCCAGTTCGTGCCACAGATCCAGCCGACGGTCGAGAAACTGACGCTCTTCCAGCGCACCCCCGCCTGGATCATGCCGAGGTTGTCACGCCGGATCAGCGGGGTCGAGCAGGCCGCGTTCCGCGCCGTGCCCGGCGCGCAGCGGGCCGCCCGGGCAGGGCTCTATCTGGTACGCGAGAGCATGGGCCTGGGCTTCCTGCACCCGGCGGTCAACCGCCTCGCCTCGCGCCTGTCCCTGCGTACGCTGCGGCGGCAGGTTCCCGACCCGCACCTGCGGGACAAGCTCACCCCCCGGTACGCGATGGGCTGCAAGCGGGTGCTGATCTCCAACGACTACTGGCCGTCGCTGACCCGACCGAACGTCGACGTGGTCACCGCCGGCATCGCCCGGATCGTGCCGGACGGCCTCGTCACCGACGACGACGTCCACCACCGGGCGGACACGATCATCCTCGGGACCGGCTTCCACGTCACCGACTCCCCCGTCGTACGACGCATCCACGGTCGGGGCGGGCGCAGCCTGGGCGACGAGTGGACCCCCAGCATGCGCGCGTACCAGGGCACGACCATCGCCGGCTTTCCCAACCTGTTCTTCCTGCTCGGCCCGAACACCGGGCTCGGGCACACCTCGGTGGTGCTGATGATCGAGGCGCAGCTGCATCTGGTGCTCGCGGCCCTGCGGCACATGCGGGCCAGGGGCATCCCGGCCATCGAGCCCACCGCGCAGGCGCAACGACGTTGGACCGAGCGGATCGACCAGAAGATGGCCGGCACCGTCTGGCAGACCGGCTGTTCGAGCTGGTACCTCGACGCCACCGGCCGGAACACCACCATCTGGCCGGGCTTCGCCACCAGCTTCCGGATGCGGCTGCGTCGGTTCCGCCCGACCGACTACCAGATCGCCTCGACCGACAGCACCCCCAACGAGCCGGAGCGGGAGCACGCCGATGCGGTATGACCTGGCGGGCAAGACCCTGCTCATCACCGGCGCGGCGCGCGGCATCGGGGCGCGGCTGGCCCGCGAGGCCGTCGCCCGAGGGGCCCGGGTCGCCCTCGTCGGTCTGGAAGGCGATCTGCTCAAGCAGCTCAGCGCCGACCTCGACGCGCACTGGTACGAGTGTGACGTCACCGACCAGGCGGCGTTGGACGCCGCGGTTACCTCCACTGTGGACCGCTTCGGTGGCATCGACGTTGTCGTGGCCAACGCGGGCATCGCGAACCTCGGCACCGTCGCCGTGGGACCGGTCGACGCGCTGGTCCGTACCGTCGAGGTGAACCTCTGCGGCGCGATCCGTACGGTCAGCGCGGCGCTGCCCCATGTCACCGCCGCTCGTGGCCACGTCCTGATCGTCTCGTCGGCTGCCGCTTTCACGGCGATGCCCGGCATGGCCGCCTACTGCGCGTCCAAGGCGGGTGTGGAGCAGTTCGCCAACGTGCTGCGCCTGGAGACCCGCCCCCACGGCGTCACCGTCGGCACGGCGCATCCGATCTGGATCGACACCGACCTGGTCCGCGACATCCGTGCCGACCTGCCATCGTTCCGCACCGCGCTGCGCCGGTTGCCGTGGCCGCTGTCCACCGTCGTACCCGTCGAGCAGTGCGTCGAAGCCCTGCTGCGCGGCATCGAGCGCCGCAAACGCAAGGTGTACGTGCCACGGTCGCTGGCCATGGTGCAGGCGCTGCGGCCGGTGGTGCTCAGCGGCCTCTCCGACGCGTTGGTCACCCGCTTCGGTGGCCAGAGCATGGTCGGCCAGATGGAAGACGAGGTACGCCAGCTCGGGCGTTCCTTCGGCAGGACGTCGGTGGGAGGGCAGTCATGAGCATTCATCACCGACGTGCGGGCAGCGGAGAGCCGCTCGTGCTCATCCACGGCATCGGTCACCGTCATCAGGCGTGGGAGCCGGTGTTCGACCGGCTCACCGCCCACCACGAGGTGATCGCGCTCGACCTGCCGGGATTCGGGAACTCTCCGGTGCCCGGCATCGGCATGCCCGCCGACATGGCCGCCACCGTGGCCGGGGTCCTGCCGGCCCTGACCGAGTGGGGGCTGGAGCGTCCGCACGTCGCCGGCTACAGCCTCGGTGGGGCGATCGCCCTGGAGCTTGCCGCCACCGGGGCGGTCGCCTCGGCCACCGCCTTCTCCCCCGCCGGCTTCTTCACCCCGGCGGAGCGCCGCCGGGCGCTGGCCATCCTCCGGACGCTGCGGGCCAACTCGTACCTGCCCACCACGATCATGCGGGTCGCGCTGCGCTCGGCGTACCTTCGGGCGTTGTGTTTCGCGCCGCTGATGGCCCGCCCGACGCTGCTGGACGTTGAGCGCGCGTTGGGCGACGCGCTCGCCCTGCGACGCGGGCTCGGCTTCAACGCCGTGGCCCGAGCCGCTCGCGACTACCGCTTCGACTGCCTGCGGCTGTCCGACGCCACGGTGCCGGTGACCATCGGCTGGGGCGACTGTGACCGGATCTTCGGCGTCCACCAGGCCGAGCGCGCCCGGGCGGGCCTGCCGGCGGCACGGGTGGTGACGCTGCCCCGTTGCGGGCACGTGCCGATGAGCGACGACCCGGACCTGGTCGCCGCGCTCATCCTGGAGACCACCGGCGCCGTGCCCCGCACCGGACGACCGGATCCGTCAGTCTCCGTCTAGGGTCGCGGGTCATGTCGCCCACCTGATGTCTCCGTGCCCGCGTTTTTTGGTAACAGCATGGCGTGAACCGGCTGCCACGTAACGTGAGTGGGAGCCGGTTATCGGCTGACGCCAGACGTGCGCCGGGCCGCCACCGCGGCGGCGCCGCTCGGCCACCTGCCGGGTCGGACAGCTCGGCAACGTCGCGGCTACTCAGCCGCAGGAGGTGTGGACGATGCCCATGCTGTCGGTCTTCGATCCCCGGCACACGGTCGCTCCCCCGGGATACAGCCGCTGGCTCATCCCGACCGCGGCACTGGCCGTGCACGTTTGCATCGGCCAGGTCTACGCGACGAGCGTCTACAAGAACTCCCTCATCGCGCACTTCGACGTCAGCCAGACGGCGATCGGGGCGATCTTCAGTATCGCCATCGTCATGCTGGGTTCGTCCGCGGCGGTGGGTGGCCGTTGGGTGGAGCGCAACGGACCGCGCCGGGCGATGTTCGTCTCCGCCTGCTTCTGGGCCGTCGGGTTCCTGGTCGGCGCACTCGGCATCGCGACCCACCAACTCTGGCTCCTCTACCTCGGATACGGCGTCATCGGCGGCATCGGGCTCGGCATCGGCTACATCTCGCCCGTCTCCACGCTGATCAAGTGGTTCCCGGACCGCCCGGGCCTCGCCACCGGGTTGGCCATCATGGGGTTCGGCGGCGGCGCCCTGGTCGCCGGCCCGCTCGCGCGCCAACTGCTCTCCCTCTACGACTCCGGCTACAACCCCAGCAACCCGGCCGCCGTCGCGTCGGGACATGCGCTCGTGGCGCTCTTCGTCACGTTCGGCATCGGCTATTTCGTGATCATGATGTTCGGCCCGTTCAACGTCCGGGTTCCGGCGCCGGACTGGCGGCCCGCCGGGTTCGATCCCGCGAGCGTCGCCGCCCGGCCTCTGGTGACAACGGCGAGCGTGTCCGCGTCGAACGCCGTGCGTACCCGGTCGTTCTGGTTGCTGTGGATCGTGCTGTTCTGCAACGTCACCGCGGGCATCGGCATCCTGGAACAGGCAAGCCCGATGATCCAGGACTTCTTCCGGGACAACGGGACCGCCACCACGGTCTCGGTGACGGCGGCGGCCGGTTTCGTGGGAGTGCTGTCGCTGTTCAACATGGCTGGGCGGTTCGTCTGGTCCACGACGTCCGACCTGATCGGTCGCAAGCCCATATACATGGTCTACCTCGGCGTCGGCATGGTGCTGTACCTGTTGCTCGCCGTGGCCGGCCACTCCGCGACCGCGGTCTTCGTGCTGATCGCCGCCGCGATCATCTCCTTCTACGGCGGCGGCTTCGCCACCATGCCCGCCTACCTGCGTGACCTGTTCGGCACCTTCCAGGTCGGGGCCATCCACGGCCGGATCCTGACCGCCTGGTCGGCTGCGGGCGTTGCCGGCCCGCTGATCGTCAACGGGATCCTCGACACCCAGGGCAAGCCCGGCACCCTCACCGCGGCGGCGTACCGGCCCGCCCTCTTCACCATGGTCGGCATCCTCGCCATCGGGTTCATCGCGAACCTGCTGGTCCGTTCCGTGCCCGAGCGGTTCCACGAGCCGAACCGAGGGCCGACCTCGCCCGTGGCGAAGGCCACCGTCACCGACCCGGTCGCTCTCGGGCGGGACAGCCAGCCGCCCGCGCCGCCGCGCGTCGGCAGCCAGACCGGGCGGCTCTGGTTGTCGTGGCTGCTGGTGGCGGTGCTACTCGGGTACGGCATCGTCCAGACCGCCATCACCGCGGCGAAGCTGTTCACCGGCTGACGCGCGGCCGGACCGTCGCGGCCAGACCTCTCGCACCGAAACGGAAGGCGCCCCTCGAAAGGGACACCTTCCGTTTCGCCGACCCGCTCAGAGCCGGGTGGTCGACCGGTTCTCGGCGAGCCGCTCCCGTTGTGGCACGACCGTGTACTTCGGATCGCGTGCCGACACCCGTCCCGCCTCGAAGACGCCGAACCGGGTGGCGATCGACGATGCCACGAGGGCGGCGCCGGAGATCGCCGACAGGACCCGGCTGCGTCCGCTGACCAGCGCGGTGGCGGCGCCCACGGCGAGCAGGGCGCGTCCCGCCTTGACCAGCCGGCCGCTGCGTCCGTGCGTGTAGGGCTCGCTGGTGAGGCCCTGCCGCTCCAGCCGGTGCCCCCCGCCCAGCTCGATGGCCGCGGCGGCCAGGGCGAGTCGTCGCAGGGGGGCGGTCTCCGCGGTCGGTGCCGCGATCAGGCCGACACCGGACGCTGCGGCGAGCGCGCTGCCGGCGAAGACGAACGGCAGCGACGGGTAGGCGTCGTGCCAGGACGGAACGGCCGTGTCGGCGAGCAGCACCCCGGTGTACGTCGCCAGCGCCGGCGCGGTGGCCGCGGCAGCCAGGCCGGCGACGTTGCCGATGGGCGGTGCGATTCGGCGGGCGAGGCCGAGCACACCGTGCTGCGGGAGCAGCGGCGCGAGCTCGGCGACCGCGGCCACGCCGGCCAGCGGGCCGAACGCGGCGAGGATCCAGGTGCCGACCGACATCGGCGAGGTCACCTTGGCCACCCGGAGCATGTGGTGGAACCGGGCCGGCCGGCCGAGGTCGTGGACCAGCAGGTACGTGCTGGCGGCGACACCGCCGAGGGCCGTCCACCGGCCCACCCTGCGTAGCCCGGGTCGTCCGGTCAGTTGGGCGCCCGCCCCGATCAGCGCGCTTCCGGCGGCGAGGCCTCCGGTGAACAGGTAGCCGGCGATGTCGTACTTCCACACCGGCGGCTTCAGCACCGGCCGGCCGTAGTAGGAGGCGAAGTCGGCCGGCGGCACCGTGAGCTGCTCACCGCCGTCGCCGCCCCGTCCGCGCGGCCGCCGGTGGCGTTTCCCGTCGGGCCGATCGAGGCCGGCCCGGAACTCGCGGAACCGGGCGCCGACCGGCTCGTTCGACGGCGTCTCGTCGGTCATCGCCGCCTGCCCAGGAACGCGATCGCCGTGGCGACCGCCATCGTCACCGCCGCCAGACCGGCGCGCTTCCACATGGCCGGCAGGTCACGGGTTGTCACGATCGGGTCCGGTGGCAGCCCGTACACCTCGGGCTCGTCCAGCAGCAGGAAGAACGCCCCGTCACCGCCGACGCCGTCGTTCGGGTCGTGCCCGTACAACCGTGCCTCCGGCACTCCCCGCTCATGCAACTTCGCCACCCGGGCGGCGGCCCGCTCCCGCAACTCGTCCAGTTCCCCGTACTGGATCGACTCCGTCGGACACGCCTGCGCACACGCCGGCGTCATCCCCACCCCGAGCCGGTCGTAGCACAGCGTGCACTTCCACGCCCGACCATCATCCTTGCGCTGATCGATGACGCCGTACGGGCAGGCGGAGATGCAGTAACCGCAGCCGTTGCAGATGTCCTCCTGCACCACCACCGTGCCGAACTCCGTCCGGAACAGGGAACCTGTCGGGCAGACATCCAGGCAGGCCGCATGGGTGCAGTGCTTGCACACGTCCGACATCATCAACCAGCGAAAATCCGTCCGCCCCTCCGCGCCCGAACCCCTCCCCGGCGGCTGCGCACCCGGCATCCCCAGAAACTCCGGGCCGCCGGACATACGGGCCGCCACGGCAGGCGAGCCGGGTGAGAGGCCCGGATCCGTTCCGGTGTCGGTGCCGGTACGCGCACCCACGGCCGCCGTCAGCGGGCTGACCGACGGCCCGTCGGGTTGCTCCTCGAACGCCGGAGTCGCCCAGCCGGCCGAGCGGGGCTGCTCCACGAACGCGACGTGCCGCCACGAGTTCGCGGTCAGCGCGCCCGTGTTGTCGTACGACATACCCAGCAGGTCGAGCCCACTCTCGGGAACCCCGTTCCACTCCTTGCAGGCCACCTCGCACGCCTTGCAGCCAATACAGACGCTGGTGTCGGTGAAGAACCCCATCCTCGGCGGCGGGTTCTCGTACCCGGCGTCGGGTGCGGGGTCCAGCGGCCCGTACAGGGCATTGGCGTGGGGCATCGGTCAGGCCTCCTGGTCGCTGCTGCTGTCGGCGACGTCGGTCGTGACCATCGGCGGGTAGCGGTGGACGAGGTTCCCCGACCGCCGCCGGTAGTCGACGACGAGGTCCAACAGGTCCTGTCCTCTGGGGCGTCGTCCGGGCCGGACGTCGCACGTGCCGACCTTGCTCTCCTGAATCAGGACGTTGGGGTCGAGGGTGATGCCGAACAGGTCGTTGGCCGAGTCGCCGGTCACCAGGCCTTCGAAACCGAAGTGGTACGGCAGCCAGACCTGGTGGATGATCCGACCGTCCACCCGCAGCGGCGTGACACGGTCGGTCACCAGCACCTTCGCCTCGACGGCCGCGCGACTGGTGACCAGGTGGGCCCAGCCCAGGTGACTCAACCCTCGCAGGGCCGCCAGCTCCGGCGACACCTCGACGAACATCTCGGGCTGCAACTCGGCCAGGGGCGACACGTTGCGGCTCATCGCGCCGGCGGTGTGGTGCTCGGTGAGCCGGCTGACCGTGAACACGTACGGGAAGACGTCGCTGTGCTCCTGCGGCGGGCTCGGGTTCAACGTGTTGATCGGGTGCGTGTAGACCTTGCGGGTCGGGTTGGCCTGCTGCCGGTAGAGCGGGTTGCGCACCGGCGACTCGACCGGCTCGTAGTGGGTGGGCAGCGGGCCGTCCAGGACGCCGCTGGGCGCGTACAGCCAGCCCTTGCCGTCGCCCTGCAGGATGAACGGGTCGTCGCCGGCGATGCCTGCCACACCCGAGGTGTTGGGCGGGGGCCGGTACGTCGGCGCCTTGTTCTTTTCGAAGTCGGGCACGTCGTAACCGGTCCACTCACCCTTGTCCGGATCCCACCAGACGTACTTCTTGCGCTCGCTCCACGGCCTGCCCTCCGGGTCGGCGGAGGCCCGGTTGTAGAGGATGCGGCGGTTCGACGGCCAGGCCCAGCCCCACTCCAGGGCGACCAGGGACTGCTCGGCCCCGGGTTTGCGGCGGGCGGCCTGGTTGACGCCGTCGGCGTACACGCCTGTGTAGATCCAGCAGCCGCCGGCGGTGGAGCCGTCATCCTTCATCTCGGTGTAGCTCGACAGCGGGCGACCGCTGGCCACGTCGTACCCGTTGATCTCGTACAGCACCGCCTCGGCGCTCGGCTCGGCGTTCGGGCCGTGCGTCGGGTAGTTCCAGTTCAGGTCCAGCAGCGCCCGGTCGCGGGGCCGGGTCGACTGCGCCAGCCGTTCCCGGATGATGCGGCCGAGGTGGTAGAAGAACCACAGCTCGGAGCGGGCGTCGCCTGGTGGCTCGACGGCCTTCTCCCGCCACTGCAACAGCCGTTGGGTCTGGGTGAAGGTGCCCTCCTTCTCCACGTGGGAGGCGGCCGGTAGGAAGAACACCTCGGTGCGGCACCGCTCGGGCACGATCTCGCCGGTCTCGGCCTCCGGCGCGTTGTGCCAGAACGTGGCGCTCTCGATCATGAACAGGTCGCGGACGACCAGCCAGTCCAGGTTGGCCATGCCCAGGCGCTGCGCGCGACCGTGCGCCGAGCCGACCGCCGGGTTCTGCCCGAGCAGGAAGTACCCCTTGATCTTCCCGTCGATCATGTTGAGCACCTGCTGGTACGTACCGTGGTCACCGGTCATCCGCGGCATGTACCCGTAGCAGTAGTCGTTCTCGGCGGTGGCCGCGTCCCCCCAGTACGCCTTGAGCAGGTTCACCCCGTAGGCGCGGGCGTTGCCCCAGAAGCCCTTCTGACCGGGGTGCCGAATGCTTTCCACCCACTCGTCGAAGGTGGGGTGGTCGGCGTGGTGCGGCATCGGCAGGTAACCGGGTAGCAGGTTGAACAGTGTCGGGACGTCAGTGGAGCCCTGGATGCTGGCGTGGCCCCGCAGCGCCATGACCCCGCCACCGGGGCGGCCCATGTTGCCCAGTAGCAGTTGGATGATCGCGCCGGTGCGGATGTACTGCACACCCACGCTGTGCTGCGTCCACCCGACCGAGTAGACGAGCATGCTCGTCCGTTCGCGGCCCGAGTTCGCCGCCCACGCCTGCGCCAGTTCGAGGAACCTGTCCTGCGGGATGCCGCAGACCCGCTCCACCATCTCCGGCGTGTAGCGCGCGTAGTGCCGTTTGAGGATCTGGTAGACGCAGCGGGGGTGCTGCAACGTCTCGTCACGCTGTGTCTGCCCGTTCACCTGGGCGCCGTGCGACTCGTGTTCCAACCCGGCGGCGGTTTCCCGCTGCGTCTCGGTGTCGTGCTTGGCGCCGTTGGACTCGTCACCGTTGTACTGCCAGCTCGTCTGGTCGTAGGAGGCGTTCTCCTCGTTGAAGCCGGAGAAGAGCCCGTGCAGATCCTCGGTGTCGCGGTAGTCCTCGGTCACGATCGTGGCCGCGTTGGTGTAGGCGACGACGTACTCCCGGAAGTCCAGCTCGTTGTCGAGGATGTAGCGGATCACCCCGCCGAGCAGTGCGATGTCGGTGCCCGCCCGGATCGGCAGGTACGCGTCGGCCAACGCGCTGGTCCGGGTGAAGCGGGGGTCGACGTGGAAGACCTTCGCCCCGCGCCGCTTGGCCTCCATCACCCACTGGAAACCCACCGGGTGCGCCTCGGCCATGTTCGAACCCTGGATGACGATCATGTCGGAGTTCGACAGGTCCTGCTGGTACTGGGTGGCGCCGCCGCGACCGAAGCTGGTCCCCAGACCGGGGACGGTGGCGGAGTGTCAAATACGGGCCTGGTTCTCGATCTGCAACGCCCCCGTCGCGGTGAACAACTTCTTGATGAGGTAGTTCTCCTCGTTGTCCAGCGTCGCCCCACCCAGACTGGAGAAGCCCAGCGTCCGGTTGAGCGGTCGACCCTCGGCGTCGACGTCCTCCCAGGTCTCATCCCGGGCCGCCAGGACCCGATCGGCAATCATGTTCATCGCCGTGTCGAGGTCGAGGTCCTCCCACTCGGTGCCGTACGGCCGGCGGTAGCGGACCGTGGTCTGCCGCAACGGGCTGGTGACCAGACTCTTGCTCGCCGCGCCCTTCGGGCACAACCGACCCCGCGAGATCGGGCTGTCCGGATCACCCTCGATCTGACTGACCTGCCCGTCCTTCACGAACACCCGCTGGCCACAACCCACGGCGCAGTACGGGCAGACCGAACGGGCCATCGAATCGGCGGTGTCGGTACGGGCGGTGAGCGAACGGGACCCGTCGGACTTCGCCGCGGCCCCCCGGCCCAGCGGGTCCGTGCCGGTGAGCTGGCGATAGACCGGCCAACCCTCGAACCAGCTGCGCACCCCCATCGCCGCACCTTCCCGACCAAGCACGCCAAATATGAACACTCTGACGTTAGATGAGGTGCCGGCCCGGTCGCAGCGGGATCACCAACAGTCATGCCTCCGCCGGCCCGTTTCGGGCAGGCCGGGAGAGGCACGGAGTACGACGATGGTCAGTGCGGTTGCAGCTGGCCGACGTGCTGGTTGCCGAAGGTCCGGTAGCGGCGCAGCTCCCAGAACAGCCAGCCGATGCTGATGATCGCCAACACGACGAAGACCAGTGAGCCGGAGAACGTGTCCCAGAGGGTGTGCAGGACGACGACACCCACGAACGTGCCGACGAACCCGAAGAGCCGCCCGACGCTCGGGCTCGCCAGCAACGCCCAGAGCGCGCCGGCGGTCAGCCCGGTCCAAGCGGTGTGACCGGCCGGCGCCGTCAGACCCCGGATGAAGAGCGTCTGCTCCACCGCGCCGATGTTGCCCTGCGAACTCAGCAGCGCGGTGAACGCGTAGCCCATCGTCTCCAGCGCGGCGAAACCCATGCCGGCCGCGACACCGATGATCAGCCCGTCCGACGGCACCCGACGCCGATGCTGGGCCACCACCGTGAACAGCAGCACCACCGGGACGATCAGCTTCGCCGACTCCTCGATCAGTGCCACGAACAGCATCGGCAGGGCACCGAGGCCGCGCAGGGTGTCGTACTCCAGGGTGCCGGCGACCACCGTGCCGATCACACCCCCGAAGAACGCCGACGTCACCAACACCGACGCCGGCACCTGCCACCGCCCGGTCCGGGCCTGCGCGAACGTCAGGAACGTCAACGGCACCAACGTCGCCCCGAGCAGGATCAACGCCGGTACGAAGTTCGGATTCTTGGTGCTCACGAGGGTCCGCAGCACCGCCATGTAAAGGATCAGCCCGATGACGAGCACCCCGACCCACGCCCACCGGCGCCAATGATCACGCATACCGCGCAGTCTGGCCGACCAAGGTTACGAAGACCAGCCACGGCGCGGAGATCCTGACGACTCCGCGTGAACCTCGCCGATCATGGAGTTGTGGTGGGCGACAAAGCAACCGTTGACCGCCAAATCAGGCACCACGAATCCATGATCGACCAGCCTGTCAGGCGACGTGCGCCAGCCGGAACCGCTCGGTCACCACGAGGGTGTCGTCGTCCACGGTGAAGGTGGGGTCGCCCAGTTCGGCGCGCACTTCGGCGCTGTGCCAGAACGACTCGTGCCCCGCACGCCACTGTGCCACCGACTCGTCGCCTTCCCCCTCGGCCAGGGCGTGTGGCAGGTCGACCTCGGCGAGCCGGATCACCCGCACGTCGATCAGCTCGATGGCCGCGACCCGCCGGCCGGCGGAGTCCACCACGGCGGACAGTTGACCCACCTCGGGCAGCGGCTCGTTGGCGCACTCGTACCCGACCAGGAGCCCGGTCGTCGAGGTCTTCGCCCCGGACAGGATCGCGCCCACCAGTTTGTCCCGCAGTGGCCCCGGAAACGCGAACTCGGCGAGCGGGAGATCTTCGAGGTCCATTCACGGAGGGTACGGCTACCGCGTGGCGATGACCTCCCGGTCGCGGCTGACGCAGTACACGTCGCCGGAGTTCGCGGCGTGCGGCAGGTCGTGCAGGTACGTCGCCAGGTCGGTGGCGGGTACCCAGCGTTGGAAGGTCATCGACTTGTCGTCGCCCAACGCCACGTCGAAGCCGTCGAAGCCCAGCGCGGTCAGGCGGTCGAGACACCGGTAGGCAACCGCACGCGCGATGGTGGTGAACTCGAACGACAGCGCGGGCAGCGGGCGGCTCAGGCCGGCCAGCACCTCGTCCTCGAAACCCTCAACGTCGATCTTGGCGAAGGTCGGCACGCCGTACGTCTCGATCAGCGCGTCGACGGTGACCACCGGGACCTCGATGTCGGCATCCCACACCTCGCCCTCCCACCCGCCCGCGCCCTTCGCCGCTCGCACGAAGTCGGGTGAGGCGGTCGACACGGTGGGGTTGACGGAGTTGACGTGCAACCGGGTACGCCCCGGCAACGCGCCACACGCGGCGTCGATCAGGGTCACCTGGTCGTCGTCGGCGTAGATCGCCCGCAGGGCGCGCAGACACAGCGGCTGCGGTTCCACGGCGACGACCCGGGCGCCGAGGCGACGGAAGCTGCCGATGTGGTCGCCCACGTGGGAGCCGATGTCGAAGACCAGGTCCCCATGGCTGACGAACCGGGAGTAGAAGTCGTCCATCCTCGCGTCCCGCTCGGGATCGCCGTAGTAGACGTCCAGCGACCGGTGCAGCGGGGACAGGGCCGGATCGGTCCGGAGCGCGGCGATCCTGGTGGCGGTGGTAGCCGTCATCTGTCTGGGTCCAGTCCGTGAGAGAGGTGGCCGGGGTTACGGTCCGAAGGCGGTCAGGAACCGGTCCCGGAAGGCGTCCATCCGCCAGACCGGCGCCTGCGGCCCGGGCTTCAGCCCGTCCTGCCAGCCCCACCCGGAGATCCGGTCCAACACCGTCCGGTCCCGGGTGATGATCGAGATGGGGACGTCGCGGCTGGCGTTCTCGCCGGTGATGACGGCGGCGGGCTGGTGGTCACCGAGGAAGATGAAGACGAGGTCGTCGTCGCCGTAGGTCCGCACGTAGGAGACGAGCGTGTCGAGGGTGTACTCGATGGACTTCCGGTAGTCCGCCCGGATCTGTGCGGTGTTGCGGCGCTTGTCGTCCGACCTGCCAGCGCCGGCCGCGCGGTAGACCGCGCCGTCGCCGACGTCGGCCCAGTCGAGCAGCGGCGGGACGGGCGTCCAGGGCGCGTGACTCGACACCAGCGCCAGCTCGGTCATCACGTTGCCGTCGCGCTTCGCCTGCTCCAGGCGCTGCCAGCTGGCGAGGGTGTACTGGTCGGGCGGGGTGCCGAAGCTGAACTTCGGGCCACCGTACGCGAGTGTCTTGGCGTTGTAGAACCGGTCGTAGCCGAAGAAGGAGCCCTCCGGCCACGCCTTGGTGACGGCGGGCATCACACCCACGGTCTGCCAGCCTGCTCGCCGGAAGGCGCCGTTGAGGGTCATCCGGTCACTGGCCAGCAGGGTGCGGTGGCGCTGGTCGTTGTCGATCCAGAGGCCGGAGAGCAGCGTGTCGTGCGCGAGCCAACTGCCGCCACCGAAGGTGGGCGAGGTGAGGAAGCCGCTCTGCGCGGCGAAACCCGCCGCGCCCAGCGCGCTGGTGCCACGGTCGAGGACCGCACCGACCTGCGGCGCGAACTCCGGGTCCTCGACGGCGTCCCGGCCGTAGCTCTCCACGAAGGCGACGACCACGTTCTTGCCGCGTAGCGCGGTCAGGAGTTGGTCGCCGGGGGTGTCACCGAACTTGTCGGCCTCGATCAGGGCGCCGAACGTCTCGCGGTCGTCAAGGCGTAGGCGCACCTGGAAGCCGTGCCCGTTGGCCAGGGTGGTCGCGGAGGTGTCGGCGACCGGTACGCCCTCGACCACCCGCACGTTGAACGCGGCGCAGGCGACCCAGACGACCACCAGCGCGGCCACGACCCGGGTGGTCCCGGTGCGGTGCCGGACCACCAGTCGCCGCAGTCGCCGCATCGACAGCGTGACCAGGGCGGGCAGGCCCACGACCAGCACCGCCAGGGTGATCGCGGCACCGACGGCGGCCGGCCGACTGTACGACTCGCTGAGGAAGGCGAACCCCTCGTCGACGAGCGCCCAGTCGAGCACCGGGTCGAACGCCCGGCTCAGCGAGGCGGAGAACCCCAGGTCGAGCAGCTTTAGCAGGCCGAGCAGGCCGAGCGCCACGCCGGCGAGCGTCGCGACCAGCCGGCTGCCCCGAGACGGCAGGGCGAGCAGGAGGGCCACGACCAGCAGCGCCTCCAGGGGGATCCGTACGAACCCCGCCGGGCTGAGCCGACCGAAGTCGTACGGCACGGTGAGGACGAGCAGCACGAGCAACGCGGCCAGCACGGTCGTCAGCCGGGCCGCGATGGAACGCTTCGGCCGGCCCTCGGCGTCGGTGCCGTCGGTGGCGGTGACGTCGGTGGCGGTGACGTCGGAGACTTCGCCCTTCATCGATTTCCGTCCCTGGCTGGGGAGCTGACGTACGCGCGTCATGAGCGACAACCCGGGCATCCTTCCATGATCTTTGTTGGTGCGCGGTATCCGGGCGGCTCAGACGCGGGCGATCCCGCGTCGTGCCACGGCGACAGTGGGGCGGTCCGACCAGGGCAGCCCGTCACCCCGGCCCGAGGCCATCCCGGCCAACCCCGCGCCGGCACTCGGGGTGCTGTGGCTCGGCTGGCTGCTCGCGTGGGCCATCGCGCCCGAGGCGTCGTGAATGCCCGAGGCGTCGTGAATGCGCGGGGCGTGTCGGCGGCCCGGGGTGTGATGGACGACGGGGTGGCGGAGGTGACGGGTCGTCCAGAGCCACGCGACGTCCCGCCCGAACGACTCGACCAGCAGCGCCAGCGATGCCACCAGCACGACGGTCGTCAGCGGCCCGGGGAGCGCGTCGCCCATCGCCACCGTCAGCACCACGCCCTGGACGGCGGCGACGACCTTGCGCCAGTAGCGCGGTGGCAGGGACCCGCGCATCCAGCCCAGCACCCAGCTCGCGGCGACGAAGACGTACCGCATCGCGCCGATTGCGAGCACCCAGCCACCCACCGAGGGGGCCACGTGCAGGCAGAGCACCAGGACCAGGAAGGAGTCGATCTCCATGTCGAAGCGCGCGCCGAGCTCGCTGGTGGTCCCGGTGCGGCGGGCCGTGTACCCGTCCACGGCGTCGAGGGCCAACGCCACGCTGGTGAGGACGACCATCAGGGTGACCGGCGCCGACCGGCCGAACGAGTCGGCGGCCAGGGCCGTCACGCCGCCGACGAGGATCGCCCGGCTCAGGGTCACCCGGTCGGCCGGGCTCAGAGCACCCGCACCCGAGCGGGACATCCCCCGGCTGAGCAGGGCGCACAGGACCCCCCCGTACGCCAGCCCCGCCACCCAGCCCGCCGTGCCCAGACCGACTGTCTCCGCCAGCACCGCCAGCAGGACGATCTGCACGAGCAGTCCGATGACCGGACCAGTTCGAACCGTTGACATCGTGCCTCCGCGACTCTGGTGGGTGACCCTGACCGTCATCACGGAAAATATGACCGATCGGTTCATTCTGAACGTGACCCGGCAGGGCCCCACGGAGAGAGCTGCCCCTGTGGTGGCCGGTTAATCGTCCACCGTGGGCGACCCGTCGCCGGCTGACCGATGAGCGCCCGTACGGGTCAGGGCGTCGGCAGGGTCAGCACGTCCACACCGTCGTCGGTGATGGCGATGGTGTGCTCGCTGTGCGCCGTGCGGCAACCCGTCGCGCTGCGGAGCGTCCAGCCGTCGGCGTCGGTGACGAGCGTGGCGGTGTCCGCCATGACCCACGGCTCCAGCGCCAGCAGCAGCCCCGGGCGCAGCCGGTATCCGCGACCGGGACGCCCGGTGTTGGAGACGTGCGGGTCCTGGTGCATCGTCGATCCGACGCCGTGGCCGCCGAACTCGGTGTTGACCGAGTATCCCGCCGCGCTGAGGACCGAGCCGATGGCGTGGGAGATGTCACCGATGCGAACGCCGGGGCCGGCGGCGGCGATCCCCGCCTGTAACGCGCGCTGGGTCGCCTCGATCAGCGCGACGCTCTCCGGGGGCCGCACGTCGCCCACGACGAAGCTGATGGCGGAGTCCGCGACGACTCCACCCAGGGAGACGGCGAGGTCGAGCGAGAGTAGGTCGCCGTCGGCGAGCGGGTAGTCGTGCGGCAACCCGTGCAGCACGGCGTCATTGACCGACGTGCAGATGTAGTGGCCGAACGGCCCGCGCCCGAAGGACGGCTCGTAGTCGACGTAGCAGGACTGGGCCCCGGCCTCGATGATCATGGCCTGCGCCCACTGGTCGATCTCCAGGAGGTTGGTGCCGACCACGCAGCGGCTCTTCAGCGTCTGCAGGATGCCGGCGACCAGCGCGCCGGTGTCCTTCGCTCGCAGCACGTCGGTGGGGCTCAGGATCTCGATCATGCAGCGCCTTCCTCGGACGACCAATAAGTATCCCGGCCATATTATCCCGGTACTAGAATCGGAGCATGGTCAGGTTGCCGCTCACCCCCGCGGAGCTCGAACGCGGACAGCGCCTCGGCGCCCTCCTGCGTCGAGCCCGCGGAGAGCGTTCGATGCTCCTCACCGCGCTGGACGCGGGCGTCTCGCCGGAGACCCTTCGAAAGATCGAGTCCGGCCGGATAGCCACCCCCGCCTTTCCGACCATCGCGGCGATCGCCGACGTCCTCGGCCTCTCCCTCGACGCCGTCTGGTCGGAGATCAACAGGGCGGACGGCAGCGCCGAACTCCCCCGACCAGCTCGCACCCCACGGGAACGGCTGGCCTCGTAGTCTCGACCCCGCTGGCGCGGCATGACGCGTCGGCCGGTGACCAGCCAGACGACGCTGGCCCCGGTCGATGGACGACCGGGACCAGCGGGTGGTGCGCTCAGGAGGCGGCGATGCCCTCCATGCCGATGCCGTCGGCGAACTTCGGCAGACCCTCGACGGTGGTGACGAGCTTCAGGGACCCGTCCTCGCCCACCTCGTAGCCCTGCACGTTGCCGGCGGTGGCGTTCTGCACGTACAGGAAGCCGTCGCTAGTGGTCATGTCGATCGACCCGCCGCCGGTGTCGACGGCGACGGCCTTGACGAGTTCGAGCTTGCCGTCGTCGTCGACCCGGTAGGAGCTGATGGTGGAGCTACCGGCGTTGGCGACGAAGAAGTAGTCGCCGGCGCGCTGGATCCAGCACGGCGCCTGCTGCCCGTTGGGCACCGACGGCCCGATCTGGTCGAGCGCGCCGTCGTCCTCCAGCTCGAACCGGCTGACCGCGTTGGCACCCGACTCGGTGACCAGCAGCGAGTCCTCGGTGTCGAAGGTGAAGCCGAAGGGCGTGTTCCCCGCGTCGCTGATGACGGGGTTGCGGGACAGCTCGCCGTCCCGGCCGATCTCGTAGCTGAACATGACGTTGGCGCCCTTGGTCGACACCAGGACGAACTCGCTGTCCGGGTCGATCTTGACCTGGGCCGGGGCGGTCCCGAACGCGGGCGGGTTGCCGTTGTGCAGCCCGAGCGACCGGTTGGCGTCCTCGATCCGGGACAGGCGCCCCTTGTGCAGCTCGAAGCCCTGCACCGAGCCCTCGCCACCGGCGTTGAGGACGTAGACGAGGTCGCCACGGGCCGCGACGCTGACCGGCAGCAGACCGCCGGACCAGACGACCTGGAGCTTGTGCAGCTTGGTGCCCTCGACACGGAAGACCGTCACGGTGTTGCTGCCGGCGTTCACGGCGAACAGCAGTCCGCGGTGGTAGGTCAGGGAGCCCTGCGAGGCCAGCGCGTCGAGCGGCGCGCCGATGGTGAAGCCGCCCAGTCCGCCGGTCTCGTACTCACCCGCCCTGGTGAGACGGCCGTCCTCGTCGCGGTCGTACACCTTGATGGTGTTGCCCTCGGCCTTGTTGGTCTGGACGAAGACCGCGCCCTCGTCGCCGTGGTGGTAGTCACCCCCCTTGCGGTCGTCGTGGTACCCGGGGCCACCGCCATCGGCGACGGCGGTCCCGGGGATCGATCCGATGCTGGTCAGACCTGCGAGGAGGGCTGCCGCGAACGCGACACTGCGCTTCATCACTGACTCCTTATGCACCCGAAGGGAGGAATACGAGTTTTCCTCTCCTTAGAAAGCTATCGGAGCAGGTAGGCGGGTTGATTGCACTTACCCTAAAGCGGTAATTTTGCGCCTTTCCGTCGAATCGGCAGACGCGCCGTCACCGGACCTGATCGCGCTCAGGGCGTGGTCCCCGGTGGCCGGAAATCGAACACCTGCCCCCGGGCGGTCGGGTCGCACGCCTGCTGCACCAGACGGGCCCCAGCCGTCGTGGAACTGCCCACGATGCCCAGACAGTGCCCGCTCTGCAACGGGCGGATCAGATAGCCGGTCAGCGGCGCGCTGACCGGCTCCAGTCGGAACCGGTGTGCCGCGCTGGCGTCGGCCGGGCAGGCACCGTCGGCGACCGCGCTGCCGACGGCGATGACGGGATTCAGCACCAGCGTGCAGCCCACCCCGTTCACCGGGTGCGTGCTCTTGATCCAGTACCGCCCCTGCCCGGCCGCCTCCACCCGCATCGGCGGCGACGCGGTGGCGCACGACGCCTGCTGCAGCACGTGGTTCGGGTCGCCGGGGACCTCACCCACACAGAGCCCGGAGTGCACCGACCGGATCTGGGTGGCGCCCGGAGCCGGCATGCCGTCGTCGGGTACGCGTTGCAGGTCGAAGACCTGGCCCGGAGCGCTCGGATCGCAGGTCAGCTGCACGGCGACGGACCCGGGTGCGGTCACGTTGCCGGCGACCCCGATACAGAGTCCACTGTGCTCCGCCTTGATCAGGTGCCCGTGCAGCGTCGGGCCGAACACCGGGACCAGCCGGAACCGGGTCAGCCGCTCCGGCTTGCGGTCGACGCAGTAGTCGTTCTCCAACCGGGCACCCACCGCCGTGGAGTTGCCCGCCACGCCGGTACAACCCGTTCCGTGCTGCGGATGCGCGGTCATGATCCGGTACAGGTCGTCGCCGGCGAGCTGGAACGACAGGTCGGGGATCGCGTCGCGGCAGGCGGTCAGAAAGAGGTGACCGGCGGTGTCCAGGGGGTTCTCGCCCAGGCAGAGGTTGGCATGCTGAGCGAAGAGGCGCAGCGGCCCGGGTTCCGGCGGCGCGGCGATGCCGGCGAGGGCACGCACCTCGTCGATGACCGCGGCCCGGTCGAGCACCCGGACCTGGTCGACGACCCCCTTCCAGGGCGCCTGCCAGGCACCACCCCACCAGGCCCGACCGATCTGCAACGGTCCCCGGGCCGACCAGGGCCGGCGGTGGGTGACCACATTGGCGAACCGACCGTTGACATAGAGCCGCAGCTCGCTGGCCGCGGCGTCGTAGACACCGGTCAGGTGGGTCCAGGTGTTCAGCTGCGGAGCCGCGGTGGAGACCACCGTCGAGACCCGGTCCAGGCTCGTCGTGGTCCGGTCGTCGTGCGGCACGGTGAACGCCCACCGGTTGCGCTCGCGGCTGTACTCCAGGCTGAAGCCACTGGTTTGGGTGGCCTGTTGGCTTACCGCGACCCGGCGTACCCCAGTGTCGGTCAACTTGACCCAGGCGGCGACGGTGAAGTCGCCGGTGGTCCGCACGACCGGACCGGCCGTGCTCGCGTACCCGCCGGTGCCGTCGAACCCGAGGCCCTTGCCGCTCGTGCCGTAACCGGCGACGGTACGGTCCACCCCCGGGCCGATGGTGATGCTGTGCCGGTTGCCGGTGCGGTCCACCCGGGCCAGGGTCATCGGGCCGGCCGGCTCGGGCTCGAAGTCCCACTCGCCACCCGAGCCCTCCAGGTTGTCGCCGATCAGCCCCGCGATCTGACCCTGGGTCAGCGCCCCGCTGGTCAGCACCGGCTCGTCGATCACCCCGGCCCACCACTCCACATACCAGCCGTTGTTGCGGCCCCGTCCGACAAGCGACTGCCCGGTGGCGTGCCAGGTGCTGCGGTGCGCGACCGTGCCCGAGAGCGCCCCGTTCACGTAGAGGCGCAGCTGGCCCTGGTCGTGGTCGTACACGCCGGCCAGGTGGGTCCACTCGCCGAGCACCGGCGCGACGATCGAGTGCACGGCCGGCCAGTCCCGCCCGTCCGCCGCGTCGGCCCCGGCCATGGCGAAGGACCAGCGCCGCGACCCGGCGTCGTAGCGCAGGGTGAAGCCGCTGGAGGTCCGGCCATCCTGACTCAGGACGGTGCCGGTGGTGGTGTCGCGGGCCAGCTTCACCCAGGCGGCGGCCGTGAAACTCCGATCGGTACGGACCACCGGGCCCGGGGCCCAGGCCATGTCGCCGTCGCCATCGAGGTGCAGGCCGCCGCCGTTACGGCCCGGCCCCCACGGCTGACCGCTGGAGGACACGGCGAGGGTGTGGGTGTTGCCGGTCTCGTCGACGGCCGTGCGCCCCTCGGTCTCCTCCAACTGCCAGCGCGCCTCCGGACCCCACGGCTCCCCGGCCATCACCTCGCGGATCTCGGCCTCGCTTGTCACCCGATCGAAGATCCGTACGTCGTCCAGGCCGCCCGGCCAACGAGCCGGGTGCGTGCCGTGCCAGAAGCCGCTGCCGATGTTGACCGGTCCCGTCGCGTTCCAGGTGCTGCGGTGTGCCGCCGTACCGGCCAGCGCGCCGTTGACGTAGAGCCGCAGCTGCCCGGCCTGGTGGTCGTACACGCCAGCCAGGTGGGTCCAGACATCCAACTGGGCGGTGATCCCACTGGCCGAGGCGGCGTTCACCGACACCTGACCCTCGGTGCTGTCGGCGGTGGCCATCTCGAAGACCCAGCCCCGCGGCCAGAGGCCGTACTCCAGCTCGAAGCCGGGGAACCGCAGGCCCGACTGACCCAACGCGGTGAACCAGTCGTCGTCCCTGGTCAGCTTGACCCAGGCCATGGCGGTGAAGCTGGCGTCGGTGCGGATGACCGGACCCGTGGTACGGGCGTAGGTCTGCTCCGAGGCGTCCAACTCCAGACCGCCAGAGCCTCGACCAGCGCCGAAGACGGCCGCCCCGGTCAGCGTGGCGTGGTGCAGGTTGCTGCCCGTGTCCCACGCCTCGCTGCCGTAGTCCTCCATCGTCCACTCGGCGACCGGTGGCGTCAGGTGTTCGGTGTCGGTCACGAAGTCGAAGCGGGTCTCCGGGCCGGTCAGCCCAGCCCGGTCCACCCCACGCACCAGTACGGTGTTGTAGCCGCGGGTCGGCGTCACCTGGACCCGCGCCTGCCCACCGGTCGCCGGCACGTCGGGCTGCTCCTTCTCGTTGACCCAGTAGCGGAACGCCACCACGTCGGTGGCGCCGTTGGCGTCGAAGCGGACCTCACCCGCCTCGTACGGTCGGCCGGCGACGCCGTCGGCCATGAAGACCGGCGAGGTCACCGTCGGCGCGACCGTCGGCGGCAGGGCGTCGAGGACGAACCGGCACCAGGCGCTCCACGGGCCCGTGGTCTTGGCGTCCTGGGTACGTGCCCGCCACTGGTACGTGACGCCCTCGGTGAGCACCGTGCTGATCCGCGCGTGCACCGGGTTGCCGGAGAAGACACTCTGGTCCCCCGTCGCCTCACCGAGCACCCGACCGGTGCTGTCCGCCCACTGGAAGGCCACCGACAGGAACTGGTCGTCCTGGTCGGCGTCGAGTGGCACGGCGGTCAGGGTGGGTTGGTCGCTGGTCAGGTAACCGGCCGAGTTGTCGGTACAGCCGTCGAGTTCGGGGGCCTCCGGCACGGTGTTGTAGGTGATCACGAGCTTCGCCTTCGGGAGGAACTCCTTGGCGCCGTTGGCGCTTGTCGACTCGTCCGAGGCGAGGCCAAGCGTCAGGGTGGGCGCTCGGACGGCGGCGGCTTCGGCCACCGCCGCCGTGGCGGTGAGTTCCGCGTCGTTCGGGACCTGGCAGGAGGTGCCGGTGCCCTCGCCCCCGTACGCCTCGGTGATGGTGCTCAGCTTCCGGTTGGTGAGCAGCGGCGGAGCGGTGGTCCAGTTCATCGCCGACGTGATCGGCGCGGTGTGGTAGAGGTGCAGCGGCTCGGGGGTGCACGACCACGACCAGGTCTGTGGGATCCGCAGCTGCGCCCGGATGATGCTCTTGCCGGCGACCCCGGACGTGTCCAGCTCGAAGTAGGACCGGAACCGGTCGGTGCTCGACTCCCGTGGGTCGCGGCCGACCTGCGGGCGGAACTGCGTGCTGTCCCACCAGTTCTGGGTCGGCAGGTCCTTCTGCACCATGAGCCAGTGCTGCTGGTCACCGGTGAGGTCCGGGTCGAGGTAGAGCGGGAACCGGGCCGCCGGGTCGAGCAGCAGAGCCGGGTCGGGGACGAGGGTCAACCGCTGCGCGGTCAACTCCAGCCCGATCGGAGCCCGCCGGGTGGGTCGGTCCGACCCGTCGCGGGTCGCCGAGTCCCACATCCAGGCGCTACCCGAGCTGAGGACGGTCTTTCCAGCCCGGTCGGTGACCCGCAGGCCACCGGCGTCGTTGCGGGCGGCGGTCAGCTTCGTGGTGCGCAGCCCGAAGGTGTACCGGCGCAGCGCCGGCTGGCGTGCCGCCTCGGCCGTCCTGACCACCAGCACCTGGGAGAAACCGGTCGCGGTGGCCCGCACCCGCAGGTCCACACCGGGCAGGACGTCGGTGTAGCTGGCGGTCTCCCCGGTCAGCACCGGCGTGGGCAGCGGCATCGGCCAGCTCAGTTCGAGCCGGCCACCACCGGTGGCCAGGGTGGCCAGCGGTGTCGTTCCGCCGCCGGAGAGGGTCAGTTCGGCCGCGGCCACGGGTGCGATGGTGCCGTCCGGCCGGGCGCGCAGACGGGTGTCCACCGACACCCACTCCGCGCCCCGCCGGACCCGCTCGGGGCGCTGGCTGATCTCCGTGGTGAGGGTGCCGTCCGGGTTCACGAAGACCTGACTGGTCGCGGTCGTCCGTTCGGGCAGCTCCACCCGGGCGCCGCTGCGGGCGGCGCGGACCCTGGCGGGCTCCTCGGCCGGTGCCGCCACGGCGACGGCCGGGACGCCGTTGGTCGGCGCGGTGCCCGACGGCGACCGGGGGAACGTCAGCCCGGCGACGACGACCGCGAGCGCCAGCCCGCAGAGCGGCCAGAGCCGCCGGCGGGTCACGACCGCCGCCAGGAGAACGTCGGCAGGTCGAGCCGGTGCTCGGCGGGCAGGCTGAGCCAGGAGACCGGGCTCGCCCAGCCGGACGGTTCGGTGACGCGGTACGTCATCGGCGCCGGCACGGTGGGCACCGAGCGGTACTGCGTGACGGAGTCCAGTGCGGCGGCCGACTCCCACACCACGCTCTGCTCGATCGGACGTGGATAGAGGCACTGGTTCCACCCGACGCACGACCGCTCCTCGTACTCCACGACCGGCACCTCGTAGTCGTCCTCGTAGTAGTCGTCGTAGTAGTCGTCGACGGTGTAGTAGCCGTCGTCTCGGCTGTAGCCGTCGAGATAGACACCGCTGCTGGCACCGGTGGGCCTGTCTTCCCAGGTGAAGACGTCGCCACCGACCTCGAACTCCCAGTCGACATAGGTGGCCGCTCGGTACTCGACGGCCTGGTGCAGCCGTTCCTTGCTGCTGGTGACGAGCGACTGGGTGCTCCGGGTGGCGGTCGCGCCGATGGTGATGCTCTGCGACGACGACCTGGCCGGCTTGTCGAGTTTCTGGGTGGTGCGGATCAGTGAGTGCTCCACGGCCTTCTTCTTGGTCAACAGCCCGTCCGGGTCGGTGAAGGTGACCGGGTTGTGGTTCGCGTACGCGTAGCCGCCCAGTTGCTGCGGATCGGCGACGTCGGTGACCGGGTCGACCGAGACGAACCGGCCGGTGTCCGGGTCGTACTGACGGGCACCGAGCTGCACAAGTCCGCTGTCCGGGTCGGCGTTGCCACCGACGAAGCCCCGGTCACCGACCCAGCCGGCGACGGTGGTCCGCGGCTGGCCGTACGGGCCGAGCAGCCGGCTGGTCGCGGTCAGCGTGGTCGAGTCGAGCAGGGTCTCGGCCGTTCCGTGGTGGTCGGTGGCGAGCCAGCTCACCGTGCCACCCCGGCGCAGCGCCACGGTGGCACCGTTGTGCCGGTAGTAGCGCGTACCGGTCACCACCCCGGCCGGGTCGCGGTGCAGTTCGGTGTCACCCAGGTAGAGCGTGGTGCCGCTGGCGTCGCGGCGCAGCACCCGGTTGCCGTCCGCGTCATACCCGAAGGAGGAGGTCCGGCCGGCGGCGGTGACCGTGGCGAGCCGGCCCTCGGCGTCCCAGCCGAGCTGTTGGCCGGGCCGGGTCAGCGTGTTGCCGTCGGCGTCGTAGCTGAAGGTGTCGGTCCGGGTGCCGGCCGGACCCTCGGTGCGCACCGAGCGCAACGTGTGCGGCTGCCCGGTGCCGGGGGCCGGGTAGGAGTAGGTGCGGCTGCTCTGCCCGGCCGCGCCGCGCCGGATCTCGGCGGCCCGGTTGCCCGCGTCGTCGAAACTCCACGAGTCCCAGTACCGGGCTGGTCCGCCCAACCCGGCGACGCTCGGCGCGGTCGCACAGTCGCCCCCGGCCGGCGTCCAGCCCTCGACGAGCCGGCGCAGACCGTCGTAGCGCAGGCACTGGGTGTCCGCGTTGGTCGCGTCGGCGATCCGGGTCACCCCGCCCACCTGGTCGTAGGAGTAGGAGACGTCGCCGGCAGCGCCCATGCCCTGCCGGCGGGTCTCGGCGCGGGTCAGCCACCGGGTCACCGGGTCGTACCCGAACGCCCGGGTGACCTGCCGACCGGCGGCCCCGAGCTGGTACGACTCCACCTCGCCGGTGCGCGTGTAGGTGGTGGCCGCGACATAGGTGCTCTGACCCAGCAGGGTGCTCGGCAGACCGCTCGCCTCGTAGCCGTGCCGCAGCGTCTCGGTCGTCGCCAACCCACCCAGGTTCGCGACCGGCAGGGTCACCGTGGCGGTGTACGGCTGGTCGTCCTCGTACCAGGCGTGTCCGGTCCGGTAGGTGCCGGCCAGCCCCGGCTCGGTCACGGTGAGCGCCGTACCGGTGATCCGACCGCGCAGGTCGTAGCCGCTCACACCGGTGACGATGTCGCCGCTGGCGGCGTGCCGGGTGCTGCTGGCCAGCCGGCCCCGACCGTTGGTCGCGGTGTCGTACGCCCAACTGGCGAGCACGGTGGCACCCTCACGCACCGCCGTGCGGCGGCCCAACTGGTCGTAGTCGTAACCCACCGTCCGGCCGTTGCCGTCGGTGCTGGTCAGCACCCGTCCCTCGGCGTCGTAGCTGGTCGAACGGGTGCCGGAGTTCGGCGTCTCGGCACGCACCTGCCGGCCCCGCCGGTCGTAGCCGTAGCGCCACACGTTGCCAGCGTGGTCGGTGATCGAGGCGAGTTGGCCGGTCAACGTGTACGCGTACCGGGTCGTCTGGTAGGTCCCGTTCGGGGCGCCGCCGAGGAACTGGCGCAGCTCCACCGTGCGGTTCCGGGCGTCGCGGATCTCCACGCTGGCGGTGCCGCCGACCGGCGGATCGACCGAGACCCGGTCGCCGCCGTGGGTGGTGCTGGTCCGCCACTTCTCCACGCCCTGGCCGTAGAGCACCTCGGCGTTCTGCCGGCCGGCGCCGTCGTAGCCGAGCCGGGTCTCCGCCGCCAGCACCGCCGGCTGGGCGACCAGGCCGGTGCCGGGTGCTCCGCTGTCGAAGCGCGGTGCCGACGTGCGGGCCACCCGGCCGTGTGAGTCGTACCGGGTGTCGGTCAGGATCCGGCCGCCACCGGGAGCCGGCTGCTGCACCTGTCGGGACCGCAGGAACCCGTCGAAGAGCTCGGTGCCGGTCCGGTAGGCCGCGCCGGTGCCGATCAGTTGTTGGCTGGTGACCACGCTCGGGCCGTTGCCCGGGACCAGGTAGGAGTAGCGGTGGTTCGGGGTCGCGGTGGTCGCCCGGCCGGGCAGCCACACCGAGGTCAGCCGGCCGAGCGGGTCGTACCCGTTGGTCGTCACGCCGCCGTTGGCGTCCCGGGTCGACACCGGCTGCCCCAGCAGCGGGTCGATCGTGGTGGTCACGGCGAACCCGGCCGGGTCGGTCACCACGGTGCCGGTCAACGGCCCGCCGACCGCCGGGGTGTACGAGGTACGGGTCAGGTCGCCGGAGGCGTCGCGCCGGTCCAACGGGCGGCCGTGCACGTCGAAGGTGGCGCGCTCGGTCACCTGGTAGCCCGACTCGGTGCCCTCCTCGACCCGGGTGACGTCGCCCTTCGTCGGCGGGCTTCCCCACCCCTCGGCGCCGTCGTGGACGAACCGGCGGTCGGTCAGCACCTCGCTGCTCTGGCAGTCTCCGGCGACGGTGACCTGCCGGGACCGCGCGTTCAGGATCCAGCTCGCCTCGTTGACGGCGTAGGTCTGCACCTCGCAGGTGTCGTCATTGGAGAGCGCCAGGTCGCCGAGGTCGTGCGTCTCGGTGAGCAGTCCCGAGCCGTTGTAGCCGTAGCGCTGCTCGGTGACCCGGCTGCCGGTGGGCAGGGTGGTCGTGGTGGTGCTGGACTTGATCTGGGTGACCCGGGCGCGCAGCGGGATGCCGGCGCGGTCCCGGGTCGCGCTGACCGGCAACTGCATCGGCTGCGCCACGGTACGGGAGAGCACTGTCGCGCTGTCGCCGTCGAAGACCGTGGTCTGCCGGGCGAACCCCCGCAGCGGCGCCTCGTCGGCGAGCCCTTCGATCGTCACGTTCTTGGTGGTGCCGTCGGCGTTGCGGTCGCCGTGCATGCCCCGCAGGTAGACGTGCTCGGTCAGGGTGCGGGGGCCGTCGCCCGGATGACCGGCGCGGATGCGGACCCGCTGGTAGCCGCGCCACTGCCCCCACGACTTGTACCGGTCGGGGACGAGTTCGGCGTCGTCGTGGTGCCAGGCGGCCGACCCGTCGTACTCGTACTCGGTGATCTTGGGGTTGGCGCTCTCCCCGCCGACCAGGTCGGTCTCGGTGACCCTGGTGACCAGGTACTTGGCGAACCAGTCCCGGGTCGGGGTGGCGAACTCGGTCGACCAGTAGACCGGGAAGCAGCGGGCCGTGTTGCGGTCCGGCGTCGGCAGCGCGGTCGGCTGACAGTCGGACGCGGCATAGCTGATCTCGATGCGGCCACCGGTCTCGTTGCGGATGGCGCCCAACCGGTACTTGCGCATCGCGGGTTGGGTGTCGCCCGGGGTGTCGATCCGGTTCGGGGTGCCCTCCCCCTCGGCCGTGGTACCCGGGTCGAAGTCGACGGCGGGCATGCTCGCGGTGCCGCGTACGTGACCGGTGTGCACGATCGACTCCAGCCACAGGCTGGGCGCCGAGTCGTCACCGGTGGCCGGGAAGGTGTGGGTCAGGCTCCAGGAGTCGACATCCCGGAAACCGCCGTCGTTGACCTGGGTGGTCACCTTCGCGAGCCGCCGGGTGCTCCAGAAGGTCGGGGTCGACAGTGGGCAGAGCGAGGCGCACGCCTGGTCCAGCGGGGTGTCCGGGAAGTCCGCCGGTTGCGACTGCTGACAGGGCGACCCGGGACGGCACCGCTCGGCGCTGCCGAACAGCACCCGCGCCCCGGCCGACGCGGTGTAGAGCGTGTCCAGGCGTTGCCCGTACTCGATGCGGGAGACGGTGGCGGCCCGCACGTACGGCGTCGGGTTGGCGGGAGTGGCGTTGCGGCCGTAGCTGTTGGTCTCGCGGTCGTAGTGGTAGGTGGTGACATCGCCGTGCGGGGTGACCACGAAGTCCAACATCCACCGGTACGCCTGCTGGCACCACGACGTGGCGAAGGAGGAGCTGCCCTTGCACGGCTCGTTAGCGTGGTTGCCGAAGACCGGCACGGTGAGGGCCGAGTTGGTCTCGGCCGCGCCGGCCGTCCAACCCGGCATCCGGTTGCGACCGAAGTGGTACTGGGTGCCGTCCGGCGCGGTCATCCGCCAGTACTCGCCCCGGTCGTCCGGGCTGGCCGAGCCCTCGTCACCGTTGACCGCGCCGGTCAGCAGCTCGGTCCGCCAACCCTCGTCCTGCTCGGCCCGCCAGGCCCCGGTGGCATCGTCGCGGACCAGCTCGCTGTTGAGACCGGGCAACGAGATCGTGGCGCTCTGCACCAGCTTCCCGGCGCCGTTTGTCGCCCAGCAGAGGTCGCCGACGCCGGCCTGGCCGTCCTCGACGCAGGGCTGGTACGACCGCTCGATGAAGCCCGGTTGCAGCTCGAAGCCCTCGCCCGCCCAGGACGGCTGGTTGTTGGTGGCGGCCGTGCGGCCGTCGACCCGCCCGGACGAGTAGTCCAACGCCAACTCCGGGGCACCACCGGGCAACTGCGGCGTCCGCAGCGGGTAGGACCACTGGAAGTCACCGGCCTGCGGGCCGACCTGCCAGGTCGCCGACGGCGACAGGGAGGTCGGCCGGAAGCTGCCGGCCGCGCCGCTCGCCCCGGCGGTCAGCGCGTACGTGCCGTCGGTGACCCGGGCCGAGACCCGGCCGGCGTGTTGGTCGTTCGTCGCGGCGACCGGTTGGCTCGGCCCGCAGGCCGGGCCGGCGCTCGGGGCACAGTCGGGCAGCTTGACCAGGCGCAGCCGGGCCGCGTAGTCACCACCGAACGCGCCCCGGAAGCCGGAGTAGTCGATGTCGACGGCCGAGCGGCGCGGCGTCCGGTCCTCGTCGGTGGCCGCGTGCCGGACCTTGATCACCAGTCCGCGCACCTGCGCCCGGGCGGTGGCCGCCCGGTCCAGCACCTCGACGCCCACCCGGCCTGCCCGCCCGTCGGCG
>NZ_JAKKFF010000197.1 GCF_022229015.1 Micromonospora foliorum | reverse complement strand
CCGGGCCGGGCGCCGGCCCCGGCACCGGTCCCGGTGGCGCCCCGGCCGGTGCCGCCGACCCGTCCTGCGGTCGGTTCGCCGCCGACGTGTGCGCCGCGTACCTCCGGATCGCCACCACCGGCCGCGCCGACCAGGCCGCGGTGGACCTGCTGCGCCGCTCCAGCCCGGCGGGTGTGCTGGACCGGATCAAGGCCCCCACCCTGCTGGTGCAGGGCGAGGCGGACACGCTCTTCCCGCTCGGTGAGGCGGACGCGAACGCGCGCGGCATCGCCGCCACCGGCACCCCGGTACGGGTCGCCTGGTTCACCGGCGGACACGACGGTGGCAGTGGACCCCGCTCGGACGAGGACCGGGTGAAGTTCCTGACCGTCCAGTGGCTCGACCACTACGTCAAGGGCGAGGGCGACGCGCCCGGCGACGACTTCACCTGGTCCCGGATCGCCGGCTTCGATGCCCTCGACCGCGGTCTCGTCGCCACCGGTTTCCGCCGCGCGGACTACCCGGGCCTGGCCGGCAACGCCCGGCGGGAGGTGACGGTCACCGGTCCGGCGCAGCCGATCGCGAACCCGCCGAACGGCAACCCGGCCGCCATCTCCTCGATCCCGTTCGCGGGCGGGCTCGCCTCGCTGCTGGACGGGGTGGCCGGTGACGTACCCGGCCAGCACGCCCGGTTCGAGTCGACGCCGCTGACCGAGGCGGTGGACGTGGCCGGTGCGCCCACGATCACCCTGCGGGCCGCGTCGCCGACCGGCGAGGCGGTGCTCTTCGTCAAGCTCTACGACGTCGACCCGGACGGCGCGGCCACCCTGCCGAACGGCCTGGTCGCCCCGATCCGGCTCACCGGCCTACCGCAGCAGGTGCAGGACGCCCGCCCGGTCACCGTGACGCTGCCCGGGATCGTCCGCCGGGTGGAGGCCGGGCACCGGTTGCGGCTGGTGGTGGCCACCTCCGACCAGGCGTACACCACGCCCGCCGAGCCGACCGTCTACACGGTGGCCGTGGACGGCGCGGTCAGCCTGCCCACTGTCGACGGTGACCCGATCCCCACCGCGGCGACGATCTGGCGCTGGGTGCTCGCCGGCCTGCTCGCCACCATCGTGATCGGGCTCGTCGTGGTCGTCGCCCTGGTCCGCCGCCGGCACCGCCGCCAGGACCGGTCGGTGCATCCGGAGTACGCGGACACCCCGCTGGCCGTGCGCGCACTGCGCAAGGAGTACGCGGACGGCTTCGTCGCCGTGTCGAACGTGGACTTCGAGGTGCACCCCGGTCAGGTCGTGGGTCTGCTCGGGCCGAACGGCGCCGGCAAGACCACCACCCTGCGGGTGCTGATGGGGTTGACCCAGCCGACCGCCGGGGAGATCTACGTCTTCGGTCGTCGGTTGGTGCCCGGCTCGCCGGTGCTGTCCCGGATCGGGGCGCTCGTGGAGGGGCCGGGCTTCCTGCCGCACCTGTCGGGTCTGGACAACCTGAAGGCGTACTGGCGGGCCACCGGGCGGCCGTGGGAGGACGCCCAGTTCGACGCGGCGCTGGAGATCGCCGGGCTGGGTGACTCCGTGCACCGGAGGATCAAGAACTACAGCCACGGGATGCGCCAGCGACTCGCCATCGCCCAGGCCATGCTCGGCCTCCCCGAACTGCTGGTGTTGGACGAGCCGACCGACGGGCTCGACCCGCCGCAGATCGCCGAGATGCGCCGGGTGCTCCAGCGGTACGCCACGGACGGCCGAGCGGTGCTGGTCTCCAGTCACCTGTTGGCCGAGGTGGAGCAGACGTGCACGCACGCGGTGGTGGTGAACAAGGGCCGGATCGTGGCGTCCGGGCCGGTGGAGGAGATCGTGGGCGAGTCGCCGAGCGTGCTCTTCGACGTCACCGACCCGGTGGCGGCGCGGGTGGTGCTGGACCGGCTGCACGGGGTCCGCGTGTTGCCGGAGAGCGACGGCCAACTGGTGGTCGACACCAACGGCACGGCCCGCAGCGAGGTGGTGGCGGAGCTGGTGCGCGCCGGCATCGGGGTGGACCGGGTGGTGCCTCGGCGGCGCCTGGAGGACGCGTTCCTCGCCCTGGTGGGCGAGAACTCTCGGGGAAGCGGTGACCGGTGATGGTTGTTACTGACGCGGGTGAGGCCCGTGGCTACCGGCCGTCGGCCACCATGCCGTTCGGGGCGGAGTTCCGCCGGCAGGCGTCCCGCCGGCGGACCCAGTTGGCGCTCGGGTTCATGGTGCTGCTGCCGCTGATCATCCTGATCGCGTTCCAGTTCAACTCCGGCGGCGACGACGACAACGGCAACAACGAGTTCGCCAGCCTGGTCGACCTGGCCACCTCCGGCGGGCTCAACTTCACCCTGTTCTCGATCTTCGTGTCGGCGTCGTTCCTGCTGGTGGTGGTCGTCGCGCTGTTCTGCGGCGACACGGTGGCCAGCGAGGCGAGCTGGGGCAGCCTGCGCTATCTGCTGGCGATCCCGGTGCCCCGGGCGCGGTTGCTGACGGTGAAGCTGGTCGTCGCGCTCGCGTACTCGGGACTGGCCCTGCTGCTGTTGGCCGGCACCGCGTTGCTGGCCGGCACCCTGCGCTACGGCTGGTCACCGCTGCGCAGCACGGTCGCCGCCGAGCTGGAACCCACCGAGGGGCTGCTCCGGTTGCTGGCCGTGCTGGGCTACCTGGCGGTCGTACTGCTGGTGGTGGCCGGCCTGGCGTTCCTGCTGTCGGTGACCACGGACGCCGCGCTGGGCGCGGTGGGTGGCGCGGTGCTGCTGTGGATCCTGTCCAGCATCCTGGACCAGATCACCGCCCTGGGCGCGCTGCGCGACTTCCTGCCCACCCACTTCAGCACCGCCTGGCTGGGACTGCTCTCGACTCCGGTGCAGACCGACGACGTGGTGCGCGGCTGCATCTCCGCGATCAGCTACGCGACGCTGTTCTGGGGGTTGGCGTTCTGGCGCTTCACCCGCAAGGACATCACGTCGTAGCGGGTCGGCTCACAGCCGGCTGTCGGGCGGGCTCACCGACGACGGCACCGCGCTCGGCGCCGGTGGCGGGGCCGGCCGCGTCGGCACCGGCGTGGACGGGTCGGCCTTCTTCCAGGCACTGACGCCGATCCGGCCGGTGTTGCCGAGGTCGATCGGCCCGTCCGGGTCCACCTCCTCGGCCGGCTGCCCGGCGGCGGGCGCCACCGTCAGGAACTCGCCGTTGGTGGCCACCACCGTCGAGTCGGTGACCAGGTTGCGCCAGAGCACCACGGCGGTGGCCCGCTCGCCGGCGGCGAGGGTGACCTGCCGGGGTGGCTGGTCGAAGCCCGAGGTGATCTCCTTGGCGCCGTTGACCACCCGCAGCATGATCGGCTCGCGCGCTTCGTCGAACACGTGCAGCACCGGGTACCCGTTGAGCTGGTAGGGGCGCTCGCCGCAGTTGACCAACTCCAGGCCGAGGGCGCGCAGGCCCATCGCGGCGTCCCCGCCGGTCGACCGGATCCGGACGCCGCTCGCCGGGCACTCGGCCAGCGGATCGGTGCTCGCGGTCGGGCCCGCTTCCGCCCTCGACGCGGGGGGCGGCTCGCTCGGGTCTCCGGACTGGCCGCGATGGTCGCCTGGAATGCAGCCGCCAAGCACGAGAGCCATCGCGACCGCCGTGCTGATGCGTCGCCGTGCTGCCGTGTCGCGGGAGATCATCCGTCGATCCTCGCCCACCTGGGCAGCACAACGCCGCCCGGCCCCGGCCCCGGCCCCGGCCCCGGCCCCGGCCCCGGCCCCGGCCCCGGCCCCGGACCCGCCGGCTAGCACTGCGCCGCTACGCGAGCTGGTGGAGAAAATCGACTGGCGGGCGTTTGGAGCTGAGGCGTTGGAGACATCACACGGGGAGGGTGCGGGGTCGCCGAAGAGGCGAGGAGGCGGATGCGGGGGGGCGCACGGGGGG
>NZ_JAKKFF010000196.1 GCF_022229015.1 Micromonospora foliorum | reverse complement strand
TTCCCGCCGGCCGGCCCGACACCGCCGGCCGGCCCGTACCCACCGCCCGGGCCGTTCCCGCCGGCCGGCCCGACGCCCGGGCAGCCGGCTGGGCCGATACCGGGTCAACCACCTGGGCCGTGGGGTCAGCAGCCGCCCAGCGGCTACGGAGTGCCGCCCGCCGCGCCGGTGAAGAAGAGCGGCCGCAACGTCGCTCTCATCATCACGGTGGTGGTGCTGCTGGTGCTCTGTCCGTGCCTCGGCCTGGCCGGTTGGGCGGTCTGGAAGGTGGCCGACGCTGGCAGCGACGCCGCGCGTACCCCGTCGACGAGTGCCCCGGTCCTTCCGCCCGCGCTGCCCAGCGACGCGCCGACGTCGGCCGCGCCGACCCCGGACGAGGAGTTCGCGCGGGGTGACTGCGTGGTGAACGACGGCAGTGAGGACGACGCGGAGCTGCGCAAGGTGCCGTGCGGCCCGAACACCTATCAGGTGCTGCTGCGAATCCCGGCGACCACCGACGGCGACCGGTGCGAGACGCTCGCGCCGCAGGCGACCGCGAACTACGTGCACGACAACTCGGTCGACCTGTTCGACTACGTGCTCTGCCTGAAGAAGCGCTAGCCCGATCCGGAGTGCCAGTCACGGCGATTGCCAAAACTAGGGCTGTCTAGCGTCCACGCTAGACAGCCCTAGTTTGTGGTCGACGGTCCCGACACGCCGGTAGCCCCATCTATCCATGTCTAGCCTCGCAGCTAGATGGCCCGATAATCTGCGATGCGTGGATCCGGTCCGCAACCCGTACGCGCCGGGCGCCGGCCAGCGTCCGCCCGAACTCGCCGGGCGGGGGCGGGAGCTGGACGTCTTCGACATCGTGCTCGAGCGCATCGCCCGGGGCCGACCGGAACGCAGCCTGATGCTCACCGGGCTGCGGGGCGTCGGCAAGACGGTCCTACTCAACACCCTCCGGTCGCAGGCGATCAACCGGCTCTGGGGCAGCGGCAAGATCGAGGCCCGACCGGACCAGTCGTTGCGTCGGCCGGTCGCCGCCGCGTTGCACATGGCGGTCCGGGAGCTCGCCCCGCGCCACCGCGCACCGGACCGGATCGACGCGTTCCTCGGCGTCCTCAAGGCGTTCGCCCAGCGTTCCAACCCGACCGGCCGGTCCGGGGCCGCCACGAAGCTGCGCGACCGGTGGCAACCCGGCATCGACGTGCCGGCCGCCAGCGGCCGGGCCGACTCCGGCGACATCGAGATCGACCTGGTCGAGCTGTTCAGTGACGCCGCCGCCGTGGCCAGCGACGTCGGCACCGGCATCGCCATCTTCATCGACGAGATGCAGGATCTCGGCCCGGAGGACGTGTCGGCGCTCTGCGCCGCCTGCCACGAGCTGTCCCAGCTCGGCGCGCCGCTGATCGTCGTCGGCGCCGGCCTTCCGCACCTGCCGGCCGTGCTCAGCGCCGCGAAGTCGTACTCCGAACGGTTGTTCCGCTACCAACGCATCGACCGGCTCGACCGGATCGCCGCCGACCGGGCGCTCTGCGCGCCCGCCGAGCGCGAGGAGGTCGAGTACGAGCAGAAGGCCCTCGACCTGCTCTACGAGAAGTCCGGCGGCTATCCCTACTTCGTCCAGGCGTACGGGAAGGCGACCTGGGATCACGCGCCGCGCTCGCCGATCACGGCGGCCGACGTGCGGGTCGCCGCGCCCGAGGCGGAGGCCGAGCTGGCGGTCGGGTTCTTCGGTTCCCGGTTCGAACGGGCCACTCCCGCCGAACGCGAGTACATGCGGGCGATGGCCATGATGTCCGCGGTCGAGGGCGAGCCCGGCGCGGTGGTCCGCGACGACATGGACGCCGCAGTGCCCACCGCGGAGATCGCCCGTGCCCTCGGCCGCAAGCCGGCCAGCCTGTCCCCGGCCCGGGACGCGCTCATCAAGAAGGGGTTGATCTACTCCGGTGAGCGGGGCACGGTCGCCTTCACAGTCCCGCACTTCGGCCGGTACCTGCGGACGCAGCCGGCCTGACCGCCACCCACCGCGCCGGCCCGGTCAGACCTTCGACCAGGGCGCCGGAAAGTGCACCTCACCGCGAGGCGGGGGCCCTTCCTCGCTGGTGGACGGCGGCAGCACCAACGCCTGCCAGGGTTCACCGAGGCCGGTCCACGGCCCGGTCAGGCCCAGCTCACTCGCCGGGCCGAACCCGAACCGGCGGTAGAAGGCCGGGGCACCGAGGACGACGACGAGCCGCTCGCCCAGCTCGGTCGAGGCGTCCAGGGCGGCCTGCACGACCGCCGTGCCGTGCCCGACCCGCTGTCGGTGCGGCGCGACCGCCACCGGGCCAAGTGCCAGGACGGGCACGTCCGAGCCCCGCTCCGGCCGCAGCCGTACCCGGGTGAGCAGCGCGTAACCGACCACCTCGCCGCCGTACTCGGCGACCATGGCCAGCTCCGGCAACCAGGCGGTGGTGTCGCGCAGCTCGTCGACGAGGCTGACCTCCGGCGGCGTCGCCACGTCCGGGCGGGCGAACGCGGCGGCCAACACGCGGCGGACCGGGCCGGCGTCGGCCGGGTCCTCGGGGCGTAGCCGCAGCGTGGTCACCTGCGCGACGTTACCCGCCAAGGCCCGTCCATCCGTGACGGTCGCTCGATTCGGCGTGGCGTACGTGTACCAACACCAATCCGATCCTGCGGTTGCCGGGGTAGCAAACGCCGCGACGGGGTATGACTGACCTATGACGCCCGTACGCTCCCTCGCCCGCGCCATGCTGAGCGGCATCTTCGTGGTCAGCGGGTATCGCAACTTTCGTGACCCCGGCCGGTTGACGGTGGCCGCCAAACCGGTGACCGACAAGGTCGCGCCGATGCTGAAGAAGGCACACCCGAGCTTCCCCACCGAGACCGAGACGTTGATCCGGCTCAACGCGGCGGTGCAGGTCAGCGCCGGTCTGATGCTGGCCACCGGACGACTCAGCCGACCCGCCGCGCTGGTCCTCGCCGGCACGCTGGTGCCGGTGACCATCGCCGGGCATCCCTTCTGGAACAACGACGACCCGATCGCCAAGAACAACAACCAGATCCACGTCCTGAAGAACCTCGGGCTCCTCGGCGGTCTGCTGCTCGCCGCGGCGGACACCGGCGGCAAGCCGGGTCTGCGGTGGCGGACGGGTCATCGCATCGGCCACTCTCGACGTTCCGTGCAACGCGCCGTCCGGACCGCCCGACGCGAGGCCCGCATCGCCGTCCGCTCCGCGTCCACCGCACGTCGACTCCCCGGCTGACCTGCGTCGATCCGTCTCTGCCTCACCCCCACCCCCCGCTAAGGCCACGAATTACCTGAACCACCCGGTAGGCGTTAACGCGGTGGAAATGTCAAAAACATGTGTGGGATCGGACACGGTCGCATAACGCGGGAGGCACTGACGTGAGGCGCCGTTCTAGGCTCCGTGCAGGACCTGGACGGGTAGGACGACCTTGGTACGGGGGTGGCCACGCCATGCCGACGGCTGTCGGTAGACGGGCGGACCGCCTCGCCCCAATCCAACGTGTGACGCGCGGGATCGACCGGGTGGCGCGCGGGATCGATCGCAGGAACGTCGTACGGGGCGCCATCGTGGCCGCCGTCGCCTATGCCGCATGGCTCGCCATCGGCACCTTCGGGCGGCCGTACAACTTCTTCGACATGAAGATCTACCACGGTGCCGTGGTGTGGTGGGCGAGCGGTCACGAGCTCTACGAGTTCATCGCGCCCGGAACCACACTCGGGTTCACCTACCCACCCTTCGCCGGGTTGGTCATGCTGCCGATGGCGCAGCTCCCGATCGGCGCGGCCGGCATGGTCAACGCCGCCGCCAGCATCGCCGCGTTGGCGCTGGTGCTGGCCGGGCTGCTCCGACCCATCGTGGACCGGCTGGGATGGCCACTGTGGTTCACGGTGGCCGTGGCGGTGCCCCTCGCGGTCGCCATCGAACCAGCCCGGGAGACGCTCGGCTACGGCCAGGTCAACATCCTGCTGTTCGCCCTGATCATGGCCGACCTGATCGGCCTTCGCTGGCGGTCCCGGCGGGGCACCCACTACGCCGCCACCGACGGCCCACTGCTGCGCTTCATCTACGGCGGGGCCTGGGCCGGGGCCGGTATCGGCCTCGCCACCGCGGTCAAGCTCACCCCGGCGCTGTTCATCGCCTACCTGCTGATCACCCGTCAGTGGCGGGTGGCGGCCACCGCCATCGGCACCACGATCGGCGTGACGGTGGGCACCTTCGCGATCGTCGGTGACGAGTCGCGCACCTACTTCGGCAGCGTGCTGTGGCAGACCGAACGGGTCGGCGCGGCGGACATGACGCCCAACCAGTCCCTCGCCGGTCTGCTCGCCCGGCTGTACGACTCGATCGAGACCCCGGGGCTGCTGTGGCTCGCCTTCTCGGTGCTGGTCCTGGCGCTGGGCCTGTCCCGGGCGGCCAGTTCCCGCGCCGACGGTGACGAGCTGACCGCCTTCACGCTTGTCGGTCTCACCGCGAACGTGATCAGCCCGATCTCCTGGACGCACCACCTGGTCTGGGTGATCCCGGCGATCATCGTGCTGGCCGACGCCGCCGTACGTCGCCGCGAGGCGAGCCGGGGGATGCCGCAGCGCACCGGCCAGGGGCCGGTCTTCGGTGGGCTACCCGGGGTCAACGGGCTCCGCCCGCCGATCTGGTATCCGGGGCTGACCGGGCTCCGCCACGGCGTCGCCGCGATCGGGCTCTATCTGCTTTTCCTGATCTCACCGATCTGGCCGTACGAACACCAACTGCCGGAGATGTCGCACTACCAGGACGGCCTGTTCGGGGCACTGATGGAAAACTCGCTCGCGCTCGCGCTGATCGTGCTGGTCGCCGCGCTGCCCTGGCGCCCCGGTGCGGAGCCGGCGTTCTACGGCGACCGGCTCGCCCGGGCAGTGGTGGTCAACGGCCGCCGCTGAGCGCTCAGGGGCAGTTGACCCATTCCTCGGTGCCGTCGGTGAAGACCTGCCGCTTCCAGATCGGCAGTCGCGCCTTGACCTCGTCGACCAGTCGGGCGCAGGCCGCGAAGGCCGCCGCCCGGTGCGCGGTGCTCACCGCGGCGACCAGCGCCACGTCACCGATCGCGAGGGGGCCGACCCGGTGCGAGACCGCCACCGCGTAGACGTCGGGCTCCGCGGCGATCTCGGCGGCCACCTCGCGCAGCACCTGTGCGGCGCTCGGGTGCCCCTCGTACTCCAGGCTCGTGACCTCGCGGCCGTGGTCGTGGTCGCGGACCACGCCCTGGAAGGACACCACAGCGCCGGCCCGGCGGTCGGCGACGGCCGCCTCGTGCGTGGCGAGGTCGAGCGGCTGGTCGGTGACCTCGCCGAAGGTGATCGTTGGTGCGGTCACGACGTACGCTCCCCGGGAAACAACGGCAGTGGCACGATCGGCACCCGGTCGCCCGGCTGGCCGCTGGTGCCGGGTCGGATGACCGCGAACCCGTCCGCGCCGGCCAGGCCACGCAGCATCGCCGAGCCGACGTGGCGGACCGGGGACGCGACGCCGGCGGCCCGGTCCAGTCGGACCAACGCCAGGTGGGTGTGGTCACCGCGACCCGGCACCGCCTCGGCCAACGTGACCTGCGGCAGCAGCGGCATCGACCGGCCCTGGAGACCGGCGAGCAGCGGGGCGACCAACGACACCAGCGCGACGATGGCGGACTGCGGGTTGCCCGGAAGCCCGGCCACGAACCGGGCTCGCCCGTCCGGGCCGGTCAGCCGGGCCAGCAGCATCGGGAAGCCGGGGCGGACCGCCACCGTGTTAACCACGTAGTCGGCGCCGAGCGCCTCCAGGGTCGGGTGCAGGTGGTCGACCGGGCCGTTCATCGTGCCGCCGGTGGTGCAGACCAGATCGGCGTTGGCCAACGCCGAGCGCAGGGCCGCCACGTGCGCGGGCAGCGTGTCGGCGACCGGGCCGACCACGTCGGACGGGCGGACCTGGCAGCCGTACCGCCGCAGCCACGCCGGCACCGCAGGACCCAGCGCGTCGCGGATGCGACCGGCCGCGGGAGGGCCCGCCGTCAGCAGTTCGTCGCCGAAGACCAGCAACGCGGCACGCGGCGCTCGCCGGACCCGCAGCGTGTCGTGCCCGCAGGCGGCGGCCAG
>NZ_JAKKFF010000195.1 GCF_022229015.1 Micromonospora foliorum | reverse complement strand
TCGGCCGGCGGGCAAGCGGCCGACCGGTGCCCGCGGCGGTCGCCCGGGTGGCGGCGGCAACCGGCCGGGTGGCGCCAAGCGGCGCTGACCCGACAGGAATCACCCGAACGGCGTCCGGCATGCTGTTGCCGGACGCCGTTCGTCGTTGAAGGGAAGCGAAACAGCCGTGACGGAGACCCACAGCACCGCAGCGCGCGGGGACAGTGGCCCGGAGGCCGCCCGACTGGTCGCCAGTCGGATGCTGGACGTGCCCGACTTCCCGAAGCCCGGCGTCCTGTTCAAGGACCTGATGCCACTGTTCGCCGACGGCAAGGTCTTCCGTGAGGTGATCGACGGGATCGTCGCGTACCACGGGCGGGACGCCTTCGACGTGGTGGTCGGCATCGAGGCGCGCGGGTTCGTCGTCGCGGCGGCCATCGCGTACGCGACCGGGGTGGGCGTGGTGCCGGTGCGCAAGGCCGGCAAGCTGCCCCGCCCGGCGCACTCGGTCTCCTATGCGCTGGAGTACGGCGAGGCCACCCTCGAAGTGCACGAGGACGCCTTCACCGCCGGGCACCGGGTGTTGGTGGTAGACGACGTGCTGGCGACCGGTGGCACCGCCGAGGCGACGCTGGACCTCGTCGAGCGGGCCGGCGGGACCGTCACCGGCTTCACCGTGCTGCTGGAGCTCGGTTTCCTGGGTGGCCGTGAGCGACTGGCGCCGCGTCCCGTCCACGCCCTGTTGACCGTTTGAACCGGTCGGTACTCTGCTGACCGTTTGATCCCGTACCGGTCGGACGGGCCCGGCGCCGACCGTCCGGCGGAGCGGCAGGGGACCGTCCGTGCGAGTAGCATTGCCCTTTGCTGACGCCGGCGGTAACCCGTCCGGCGGGCGAGACCAGGTCGGCCGATGTTCGGCCGGCGTGTTTCCGGCGAGCGGTGAGGAGGCCGGTGTCCCACGATGTCGTCCCTCCGGCGGAGGGCACGGTGCACCCGACAGGCGACGCTGACGGCTCGGTTACTGACCGGACAGGCGACGCGCCGGCCCGGGTGACGGGCAACGGCAGCGGCTCCGGCACGGCTTCCGGCGAGAGCGCGGTGCGTCCGACCAGCGGCCCGCCCAGTGTCGAGGCGTCGCCCGGCGCCGACGGTGTCGTGGTGCCGTTCCCGACCGACGCGGGCATCGACCCGTCGCCCAGCGGTGGCTTCGGGCTCTCCAACGCGCCCACCGGCCGGCGGGTCCGGGCCCGGCTGGCCCGGTTCAACGCGCCCTGGCAGACCTCCCAGGTCAGCGAGGTGCTCGAGCCGCTCATCGCGAGCCACCGGGACAACCACCCCAAGGCGGACGCCCGGCTGCTCCAGCGCGCCTTCGACACGGCCGCGCGGTGGCACTCCGGGCAGTACCGCAAGTCCGGCGACCCCTACATCACCCACCCGCTCGCGGTGGCGACGATCCTCGGCAACCTGGGGATGGACACCACCACGCTTGTCGCCGCGCTGCTGCACGACACCATCGAGGACACCGAGTACACCCTTGACCAGATGCGCGCCGACTTCGGTGGCGAGGTCGCCCTGCTGGTCGACGGCGTCACCAAGCTCGACAAGGTCAAGCTGGGCGACGCGGCCAAGGCCGAGACGATCCGCAAGATGGTCGTGGCCATGGCCAAGGACCCGCGGGTGCTGGTGATCAAGCTGGCCGACCGGCTGCACAACATGCGTACCCTGACCTTCCTGCCCCGCCCCAAGCAGGAGCAGAAGGCCAAGGAGACGCTGGAGATCCTGGCGCCCCTCGCCCACCGGCTCGGTATGAACACGATCAAGTGGGAGCTGGAGGACCTGTCCTTCGGCACGCTCTTCCCGAAGCGCTACGAGGAGATCAACCGGCTGATCGGGGAGCACCAGCCGCAGCGCGAGGCGCTGCTGCGGCAGGTGACGCAGAAGGTGCAGACCGACCTGAAGGCCGCCAAGATCAAGGCGGAGACCACCGGGCGGCCCAAGCACCTCTACTCGATCTACCAGAAGATGATAGTGCGGGGCCGCGACTTCAACGACATCTACGACCTGGTGGGTGTGCGCATCCTGGTCGACACGGTTCGCGACTGCTACGCGGCGCTGGGTGTGATCCACGCCAACTGGCAGCCGGTGCCGGGCCGGTTCAAGGACTACATCGCGATGCCCAAGTTCAACATGTACCAGTCGTTGCACACCACGGTCATCGGGCCCACCGGCAAGCCGGTGGAGATGCAGATCCGCACGTACGCGATGCACCGCACCGCGGAGTTCGGCATCGCCGCGCACTGGAAGTACAAGGAGCACAAGGGCACCCAGATCGTCGGCCCGCCCGCGCACATCGACGAGATGACCTGGCTGCGGCAGCTGCTCGACTGGCAGCGCGAGGCGGCCGACCCGAGCGAGTTCCTGGACGCGCTGCGCTTCGACCTGTCCAGCCAGGAGGTGTACGTCTTCACCCCCAAGGGTGACGTCATCCCGCTGCCGACCGGGTCGACACCCGTGGACTTCGCGTACGCGGTGCACACCGAGGTGGGGCACAAGTGCATCGGGGCGCGGGTCAACGGCAAGCTGGTGCCGCTGGAGTCGACGCTGTCCAACGGCGACGTGATCGAGATCTTCACGTCGAAGTCCGAGACGGCCGGCCCGACGCAGGACTGGTTGGGCTTCGTCAAGAGCCCGCGCGCCCGGACGAAGATCCGGCAGTACTTCAACAAGGAGCGGCGCGAGGAGGCGATCGAGGCCGGCAAGGACGCGATCGTCAAGGCGATGCGCAAGCAGGGCATGCCCCTGCAGCGGATGCTCACCTCCGACGCGCTCATGTCGATCGCCCGCGACCTGCACCTGGCCGACGTGGCCTCGCTCTACGCGGCGGTCGGCGACAGTCAGGTCTCCGCGCAGTCGGTGGTGCAGAAGCTGATGGCCGCGTACGGCGGCGAGGAGGGCGCGGCGGAGGACATCGCCGAGACCGCCGTCGCCACCCGGCCGCCGCGCAGCCGGCAGAGCAGCAGCGACCCGGGCGTGGTGGTCCGCGGCGTCAGCGACGTCTGGATCAAGCTGGCCCGCTGCTGCACCCCGGTCCCACCGGACTCGGTGTTCGGCTTCGTCACCCGCTCCGGTGGGGTGAGCGTGCACCGCGACGACTGCGCCAACGCGGAGGACCTGCGCGCGCAGAGCGAGCGGGTCGTCGAGGTGAGCTGGAAGCTCACCTCCGCCTCGACGTTCCTGGTCGCCATCCAGGTCGAGGCCCTGGACCGGCACAAGCTGCTGGCCGACGTCACCCGGGTGCTCTCCGACGAGCGGGTCAACATCCTCTCCGCCACCGTCACCACCACCCGCGACCGGGTGGCGGTGAGCCGGTTCAGCTTCGAGATGGCCGACCCGAAGCACCTGGGGCACCTGCTGGCCACGGTCCGCAAGGTCGACGGCGTCTTCGACGCCTACCGGGTCACCTCCGGGGCCTGAGCCGCCCTTGGAGCGATCCGGGGCCCGACGCGTACCCCGGAGAACACGACAGCGCCCGCCGGCTCAGCCGGCGGGCGCTGTGTCGTCTGCGCGGGGTGTCAGCCCTGCGGCGCGCTCATCGTGAGGTCCTTGATGATGACCTCCTTCTTCGGGTGGCCGCCGCCGGCCTGCTGGGCGAACGCCCCGTCGTCGCCGGCCTTGGCCACGTCCTTCACCAGGTCCAGGCCGCCGGTGATGGTGCCCAGCACGGTGTACGCCGGGTCCAGCGGCGAGTCGCCGTAGACGATGAAGAACTGGCTGCCGGTGCTGCCCGGCTGGCCGGAGTTCGCCATCGCGATGACACCCTCCGGGTACGGCGGGCGCTTGTCGGTGGGCAGGTTCTCCTCGGGCAGGCGGTAGCTCGGGCCGCCCTGACCGTCGGTGTCCCGCCAGCCGTTGCCGGTGGCGCTGGGGTCACCGCACTGCAACACCTTGATGCCCTCGGTCACGAGACGGTGGCACTTGGTGTTGTCGAAGAAGTTCTTCTCCGCGAGGTGGGTGAAGCTGCCCGCCGTGCACGGCACCAGCGACCGGTCGATCTTGGCGGTGATCGGGCCGAGGTTGGTGTCGATCGTCATGGTCTGCACGCCGGTGCCGGACTGCTGGTTGCTCGGCACCCCCACGTCCTTGATCTGCGGGGGCCGCTGCTCGGCGGGCAGCGCGTTGTACACGCACTCGGACGCGCCGGGCGCCGCGGTGGTGGTGCCGGGCTTGTCGTCGTCACCGCCGAGGCTCACCGCCAGCCAGACGGTGCCGGCGACCACGAGCACCAGCGCGGCACCCGCGCTGACGATCGCCGTCGTCTGCCGGCGCTTGCGGGCCTTGGCCGAGCGCTCGGCCATCTCCTTCTCGAGCCGGGCGCGTGCCGCCGCGCGCTGCCGCTCTCTGGTGGACGTCACGCCTGGATCCTCCTGGCTGTCTGCTGCTGAGTGCCGCTTGGGTGGGTGGTGGCGCCCGGTCAGCCGGCGGTCGGGCTGCTGGCCGGGGTGCCGGAGGCCGACGGCGCCGGTGCCGCACCGGTGACCGGCTCACCGACCGTGAGGCTCTGGATCGTCACATCGGTGCTGGGCTTGACCTTCGCCCCGGTCCCATTGTCCACGGTCGGGAGGGCACCGATCTTCTCCACCACGTCCAGCCCGCCGGTCACCCGGCCGATGACCGGGTACTTCGGGTCGGCGGTGGTGAAGTCCTTGAAGAAGATCAGGAACTGGCTGCCGTTGCTGCCCGGCGGGTTGGAGACCATCGCCACCGTGCCCTTCGGGTACGTCGGCGGCTGGTTGGGGGCCGGACTGGCCGACGGCGACGCCGACGGGACGGTCGGCAGCTCCTCGTCGTAGAACGAGTAGGTCGGCCCACCGAGACCCGTGCCGCTGGGGTCGCCACAGCGCAGCGCGCCCTCGGCGGTGATCTCGTGGCACTTGGTGTTGTCGTAGAACGACCGGCTCGCCAGGTGGGCGATGCTCGCCGCCGCGCACGGGGAGTTGGTCAGGTTCAGCTCCGCGGTGATCGGCGCGCCCTGGTTGGTGGTCACCGTCATCGCCCGGGTGCCGTCGGTGGGCAGGTCCTTGGTGGCCGGCGTGCCGACGTCCTTGAGGTTGGTGTTGGCCGTCGCGTCCTGCGGCGTCCAGAGGCAGGTGTCCTCCGCGGCCGTGTTCTGCTTCGGGTCGGAGTCGAACGCCCCGAGCGCCCAGGCTGAGCCGGCCACGACCAACACGAGGATCAGAGCGGCGCCAACCCCGGCCTGGATCTGCCGTCGGCGCCGCGTAGACGCGGCCCGGCGAGCCAACTGCCGGTCGAGCTTGGCCCGCGCCAGTTTGCGCTGCCGGTCCCTGCTGGAAGCCACCCGTGCTCCCCTTTCCTCTACCTGGTCGTCGCCGGCGGCCGGTCACCCCGGCCCGTCCGGGCGTCACGTGTGCCGCGCCACACGCCCGCCAGAGTGTACGGCTAGTGACTGGGAATGTGGTGTACGAGGTCCACCCCGTCCCGAGCAGCGCTTATCGGAGGTTGTCACTGTGCCGGACGGGGCGGGCGGGACGGACGCGACAAACTCGCTCGGCACGCCCGATAGGCTGCTGTGCAGGACGACAGCTGCTCGACGGAAAGGACAGCGCCCGTGCTCGTGGCCGGCTTTCCCGCGGACGCCTTCGGCACCAACTGCTACGTGGTTGCCACCGCGCCGGGGGAGCAGTGCGTGGTGGTCGACCCCGGCATCGGGGTGCTCGACCAGCTCGACGCGCTGCTCGCCGAGCACCGCCTGCATCCGGCCGCCGTGCTGCTCACCCACGGCCACCTCGACCACACCTTCTCGGTCGCGCCGGTCTGTGGTGCGCGCGGCATCACCGCGTACGTGCACCCCGGTGACCGGGAGATGCTGGCCGACCCGTCCAAGGGCCTCTCGACCGACCTGACGTCGCTCTTCGGCGGCCGGTTGAGCTACACCGAGCCTGAGGACGTGGCGGAGCTGACCGACGGCGCCACCCTCACGCTCGCCGGCCTGGAGATCGCCGTCGACCACGCCCCGGGCCATACCGGCGGGTCGGTGCTGTTCCGGCTGCCGGGCGCCGGGTCGGGCTGGGAGGCTGACGAGCTGTGCCTCTCCGGTGACGTCCTCTTCGCCGGGTCGATCGGCCGTACCGACCTGCCGGGCGGGAGCATGCCGGCCATGCTCACCAGCCTGCGCGACAAGATCCTTCCGCTGGCCGACGACACTGTCGTGCTGCCCGGCCACGGCCCCAGCACCACCATCGGCCGCGAGCGCGCCAGCAACCCGTACCTCATCGAGGTGGCTGGCACGTCGCCGGCCGCGCCCACCCGGGGCCTCTAGATCTTTGTCCGCGCCGCGCGCGGACCCCACGACACCACCGCGCCGTGGGCGCGGAACCGCAAGGAGTACGCCGATGAGCAAGCCCACGCCCATCTCCGGCTTCCCGGAGTGGACCCCCGGCCAGCGGATGATCGAGCAGTTCGTGCTCGACAAGATCCGGGCCACCTTCGAGCTGTACGGCTTCGCGCCGCTGGAGACCCGCGCCGTGGAGCCGCTGGACCAGCTGCTGCGCAAGGGCGAGACCTCGAAGGAGGTCTACGTGATCCGGCGGCTGCACGCCGACGCCGAGGGCGCCGGTGCGGACGACCAGCTCGGCCTGCACTTCGACCTGACCGTGCCGTTCGCCCGGTACGTACTGGAGAACGCCGGCAAGCTGGCCTTCCCGTTCCGCCGCTACCAGATCCAGAAGGTGTGGCGGGGCGAGCGGCCGCAGGAGGGTCGTTACCGGGAGTTCGTCCAGGCCGACATCGACATCGTCGACCGGGACACGCTGGCTCCGCACCACGAGGCGGAGATGCCCCTCGTCATCGGGGACGCGCTGCGCTCGTTGCCGATCCCGCCGGTGACGATCCAGGTCAACAACCGCAAGATCTGCGAGGGTTTCTACCGGGGCATCGGGCTGACCGACCCGGAGGCGGCGCTGCGCGCGGTGGACAAGCTCGACAAGATCGGCCCGGCGAAGGTGGCCGAGCTGCTGGCCCAGACCGCCGGGGCGAGCGAGGCGCAGGCCAAGGCGTGCCTGGCGCTGGCCGAGATCTCCGCCCCGGACGCGTCGTTCGCCGACGCCGTCCGGGCGCTCGGGGTCAGCGACCCGCTGCTCGACGAGGGCATCGACGAGCTGGTCCGGGTGGTGGAGACCGCCGCCGAGCACTCACCCGGCCTCTGCGTGGCGGACCTGCGCATCGCCCGTGGCCTGGATTACTACACGGGCACCGTCTACGAGACCCAGCTGCGCGGCTACGAGCGCTTCGGCTCGATCTGCTCCGGCGGTCGGTACGACAACCTGGCCAGCGCCGGCGCTGTCTCGTACCCCGGGGTGGGGATCTCGATCGGCGTGACCCGGTTGCTCGGGCTGCTCTTCGGCGCGGGGGAGCTGTCGGTCTCCCGGGAGGTGCCGACCGCCGTGCTCGTCGCGGTGACCAGCGAGGAGCAGCGTACGGCCAGCAACCGGGTGGCCGAGGCGCTGCGGCGGCGCGGGGTGCCGACCGAGGTGTCGCCGAGCGCGGCGAAGTTCGGCAAGCAGATCCGCTACGCCGAGCGGCGCGGCATCCCGTACGTCTGGTTCCCCGGTGCCGAGGGTGCGCCCGACGAGGTGAAGGACATCCGCTCCGGTGAGCAGGTCACGGCCGGTGCGGGGGAGTGGACGCCACCCCTGGGAGACCTCAAACCCACGGTCGGTTGAGTGTCTCCACTGGCGCTGACGGCCGCGGGGACCTACGGTAGCGTAAGTTACGCCACCGTAGGGAGTTTCTCGTGACCGTCAGCACCACACTCAGTCAGACCGCGCTGCTCGTCGAGTTGGAGCCGGTGGTCGCACGCAACCTGGACCGCCACCTCTCGCTCGCCAAGGAGTGGTTCCCGCACGAGTACGTGCCGTGGAGCGAAGGTCGGACCTTCGACGGCCCGCTCGGCGGCGAGGCGTGGTCACCGACCGACTCCACCATCCCGGACGTGGCCCGCACCGCGCTGATCGTGAACCTGCTGACCGAGGACAACCTGCCCTCGTACCACCACGAGATCGCCACCCTGTTCGGCCGCGACGGCGCGTGGGGCACCTGGGTGCACCGGTGGACCGCCGAAGAGGGTCGGCACGGTGTCGCGATCCGCGACTACCTGACCGTCACCCGGGCGGTCGACCCGGTGGCGTTGGAGCGGGCCCGGATGACGCACATGTCCGAGGGCTACACCAACGCCCACGGCGACGAGGTGCTGCACTCACTGGCGTACGTCTCGTTCCAGGAGCTGGCCACCCGCATCTCGCACCGCAACACCGGCAGGGCCACCGGCGACCCCGCCTGCGAGGCGCTGCTGGCCCGGGTGGCCGCCGACGAGAACCTGCACATGGTCTTCTACCGCAACCTGCTCGCGGCCGCGTTCGAGCTGGCCCCGAGCCAGGCCATGCGGGCCGTCGCCGACGTGGTGGCCGACTTCCAGATGCCGGGCAACGGCATCGAGGGCTTCGCCCGCAAGTCGGTGGCGATCGCCCTGGCCGGCATCTACGACCTGCGCCAGCACCGCGACGACGTGCTCCAGCCGGTCCTGCGCCAGTGGGACGTCTTCAACGTGACCGGCCTCAACTCCGACGGCGAAGCCGCCCGCGAGCAGTTGGCCGCCCAGCTGGAAGGCCTGGACCGGGCCGCGAGCCGCTTCGAGGAGAAGCGCGACGCCCGAGCCGCCCGCCTAGCCCTCCGCTAACCCCACCCCACCCCACCCACCCCCACCCTCAGGCCGTTGATCATGAAGTTATTGCCACTCGCGTCGGCGTGTCGGGGCAATAACTTCATGATCAGCGCAGGGGTACGGGGGTTAGGGGAGGGGGAGGAGGAGGCAGGTGCTGGTGGCGTGGGCTATCAGGCGGGCGGTGGCGTCGGTGATGCGGGCTTCGGCCAGGGCTGTGCGGCGACCGCGTTGCAGCACCGTGCCCTCGCAACGCAGGGTGCCACTGTCGACGGTGACCGGGCGGAGGAACTTCACGTTGAGGTCCAGCGAGGTGTAGCCGACGCCGGCGGGCAGTGTGGTGTGCACGGCGCACCCGGCGGCGGTGTCCAACAGGGTCGAGAGCACGCCACCGTGGACGCTGCCGAGCGGGTTGTAGTGGAACTCCTGCGGAGTCAGTTCGACGACGACCCGACCCTCGTCGGCTTCCATCCGGGTCATGTCGAGAAGGTGCATCACCGGCGGCGCGGCCAGTTCGCCGGCGATCATCGCCCGGAGCATGTCGAGGCCGCTGCGGCGACCGACCTGGGCGGCGTTGACCGACGGGTCCGCCCAGGTGAAGGTACGGCTGCGCGCTGGTTCCTGCGTCTGCGTCATGGACGCAGCCTGGCAGCAGGTTGCTGAGTCTGTCAACGAGATCTAGCCTGGTCGGATGCGACCCGCGGCTCTGGACTGGTCAGTGGAGAACTGCACCATCGCCCGGGCGATGGAGATCCTCGGTGAGCGGTGGACGCTGGTGGTCCTCCGCGAGGTGTTCACCGGCGTACGCCGCTTCGACGACATGCGCGTGCGCACCGGGATTCCGCGCCAGGTGCTGACCAACCGGCTCGCCACCCTGGTGGAGCAGGGCGTGCTGAGTCGCGAGCCGTACCGGGAGCCCGGCAGTCGGCTGCGCCACGAGTACCGGCTGACGGAGAAGGGTCTGGATCTGTGGCCGGTGCTGGTCGCCGTCCTCGGCTGGGGCGACCGGTACCTCGCCGACGCGGAGGGCCCGCCGCTCAGCGTCACGCACCGCGACTGCGGCGCCGAAGTCCGCGCCGAACTGCGCTGCGCCGACGGGCACGACGTGGTTCGGCCCCGCGACGTGGTGCCCAGTCCGGGCCCCGGCGCCCGTCGCCGCACCCCCTGACCCGGCGCCCGTCGCCGTGCCGCCCCCGGCGCGCCGTGCGAAGGGGTGCCCGGCGGGGAGGCATCGATGATCGTGCGCGCCCAAGTGGATCGCATGTCGGTCGGGTGTGACGGTGGCTGTTCACCAGCGTGTCAGGGGTGTTGCGCCCGTGTGGCCGATCATGGTCGGTGAATCCGGGCGAATTCAAGCCTTGTCAATGATCTTAAGTATGTGAATACTTCAGTCTCATCCGGCCGGTTTCCCCAGATCGGCCGGGTTGCCCTCGGGTCAGCCGCCCCCGGCAGACCCGCTCCCCCGCCCAGGAGGTTTGTTACATGCGACCCACGAGGTCATCATTCCGCGTTGCGGCCACAGTCGCCGTTTCCGGATCCCTGGTTGTCGGCTCGCTCATCGGCGCGCCCGCTCAGGCCGCTCCCGCCGCGTCGCCCGATGCCGCCGCCGCGATCTCCGCGGCACTCGGCGACCGCTCCGCCGGCTCGTACATCGACGCCAGCGGCAAGTCCGTCGTCACGGTGACCGACGCGGCCGCCGCCAGCAAGGCGAGCAAGGCCGGCGCCGTCGTCCGCTACGTCACCCGCGGTGCCGCCGAGCTCAACCGGGCCACGGCCGACCTGGAGCGCTCCGCCAAGATCCCGGGCACCGCCTGGTGGAGCGACCCAGTCACCAACCAGGTCGTCGTCTCCGTCGACAGCACCGTCACCGGGGCCAAGCTGGAGCGGGTCAAGGCCGCCGCCGCGCGGGCCAACGGCGCGGTCCGGGTCGAGGCCGAGGCCGGCGTGCTGAGCACCCGGATCTCCGGCGGCCAGGCCATCTACGCCGGCGGGGGCGGGCGTTGCTCGCTCGGCTTCAACGTGCGCAGTGGCAGCACCTACTACTTCCTGACGGCCGGGCACTGCACCAACATCTCGGCCAGCTGGTACTCGAACTCCGCCCAGACCGCGCTGCTCGGCAGCCGTACCGGCACCAGCTTCCCGGGCAACGACTACGGCATCGTGCGGCACAGCAACTCGGCCAACGCCGCCGGCAACGTCTACCTCTACAACGGCAGCTACCAGGACATCACCGGCGCCGGTAACGCCTCCGTCGGCCAGTCGGTGCAGCGCTCCGGCAGCACCACCGGCCTGCGCGGCGGCTCGGTGACCGCGACCAACGCCACGGTGAACTACGCCGAGGGCTCGGTCTCCGGTCTGATCCGCACCAACGTCTGCGCCGAGCCGGGCGACAGCGGCGGCTCGCTCTTCGCCGGCAGCACCGCCCTGGGTCTGACCTCCGGTGGTAGCGGCAACTGCCGCACCGGCGGCACGACCTTCTTCCAGCCGGTCACCGAGGCGCTCAGCCGCTACGGCGTCAGCGTCTTCTGATCCACGCACCGCTCGCGGGCCGCCGGAACACTCCGGCGGCCCGCGTCGCGTTGAGCGCCACCGGATCGCCGACACCTGGCGAACGCGACGGCGGTCAGCCAGGCCCGGACGGTCCCGGCCGCCGCCGGGAGACCAGCACGGCGGCCAGCGGTACGCCCGCCTCGGCGGCCGCCGCCAGTCGTTCCGTCAGCCCGATCCAGGCCCCGTCGGTGAAGAACTCGACGGCGAACCAACCGACCAGCCCGAGGAGGAGCGCCGCCGCGGCGAGCGCCCCCGCGCGTACGGGAGCTGGCGGGTGGCGGTGCTCCCGGTGGGGGGACGGCCTCGCTCGACGGGGCACCGCCAGGGCCGGCCAGACGGCCAACGCCCCGAACGCCACACCGGCGGCCACGGCGTGCGTCGTCGAGTCACCGCCCGGGTTCTGCGGGAACGCGACCAGGACCAGGGTCGCCAGCCCGCCCAGCGCGAGCAGCCCTCGGCCGGCCGGTGCGGCGCTGACCAGGCCGAGCGCGGTCGTCAGGTGACAGAGGCCCAGGCCGGCCAGCCCGATCGTCATGATCCAGCGATGGTCCGCGCCCGTGGCGGCGAGCGCGCTGATGGTCTGCCGCACCGGGTCGAACCCGTCCGACTGGGCCGCTTGCGCCAGGGTCCAGCCGCCGACGAGGAACAGCGGTGCGCCACCGGCCGACAGCAGGGCCCAACGGGGAACGGCGGACATCGGGCGATCGTAGCGGTGTGACCGGCGGGTTCCCGGGCCGCGCGCTCGGGTCCACCGGCCGCGCGCTCGGGCCGACCCGCCGCGCGCTGAGGCCGACCGGCCGACGTCGGACGGCAGAGCACGACGCCAGTTCAGGCGGAGCGACGACTCACGGCAGCCGGTCGGGTCGCCCGGGGGCGGGCCCGCTCGGTGGTCCGAGCGGATCCGGGGGTACGACGCCGATGGTCGGCAGGTCCGGGCCGACGCGTACGGTGCCGCCGGTCGACCAGGCGAGGTGCGCCCGCCGGGCGGAGAGGACCGCCAGCAGCGGCCAGAGGGAGACCGCCACCGCCGTCACCCGCTCGGCCAGCCCGGTGCGGGACCCACTTGTCACCTCGAACGCGCACCAGCCGAAGAGGGCGAGCAGCACCGCCGTGGCACTGAGCCCCACCGCGCGGCGGAACGCCCAGGGCGGCTCCGGTCGGGTGGGGTGCTCGGTGTCGTGGCCGCGCGGCAGCCGCAGTGCCGAGCCGGCCGGCCAGAGCACCAGGGCGAGCACGGCCACCGTCGCCGCGATGCCGTGGCTGAGCGACCCGCCGACCGGCGGCCGGGGAAAGGCGACGAGCGCGATGGTGGCCACGCCACCGATCGCGAGCAGGAAGCGGCTGGGCAGCCCGGCCGCGTGCAGTACGGCGGCGACCGACAGGTAACAGCAGCCGAGCAGCACCAGGGCCACCACCATGATCCACGCGTCGGTGGCGTCCTGCCCCGCCAGCTCGCTGATGGTGTCCCGGACCGGGTCGTACCCGACGGGTTGTCGGGCCTCCGCCACCGTCCACCCGGCCACCAGCAGCACGGGCGCCGCGGCCGCCGTGGCGACGGCCCAGGTCGGTACGGCGCGCATTTCGCCACGTTAACCGGCTCGGCTGTCGGGGGAGTCGGGTTCGCCGGTCCACCCCACCAGCGAATCGTGCCGGCCTGCCGGGTGCCCGGAGGCGGGGCGGCCACCCCTGACAGAATGCGGGTGAGGACTGTTCCACGATGAGGAGTTGCCAGCCGTGATCCGTACCCACAATGCCGGAAGCCTGCGCGCCGCGGACGCCGGCTCGACGGTGACGCTCGCCGGCTGGGTGGCCCGCCGCCGCGACCACGGCGGGGTCATCTTCGTCGACCTGCGCGACGGCTCCGGTGTTGTCCAGGTGGTGTTCCGCGAGGAGGACGCGCACGCGCTGCGCAACGAGTTCTGCGTGAAGGTCGTCGGCGAGGTGACCCGCCGCCCGGCTGGCAACGAGAACCCGGAGCTGCCCACCGGCGAGGTCGAGGTGACCGCCGTCGAGCTGGAGGTGCTCTCCGAGGCGGCGCCGCTGCCGTTGCCGGTGGACGACCAGATCGAGGCCGGCGACGACATCCGGCTCCGGTACCGCTACCTGGACCTGCGCCGCAGTGGCCCGGCGAACGCGCTGCGGCTGCGCTCGCGCGCCAGCCACCTCGCCCGGGGCGTGCTGCACGAGCGGGACTTCCTGGAGATCGAGACCCCGACGCTGACCCGCTCGACGCCGGAGGGCGCCCGCGACTTCCTGGTGCCGGTGCGCCTGCAGCCCGGCAGCTGGTACGCGCTGCCGCAGTCGCCGCAGCTGTTCAAGCAGCTGCTGATGGTCGGCGGCATGGAGCGGTACTACCAGATCGCCCGCTGCTACCGCGACGAGGACTTCCGCGCCGACCGGCAGCCGGAGTTCACCCAGCTCGACATCGAGATGTCGTTCGTCACCGAGGACGACGTGATCGACCTCGGCGAGGCGATCGTCTCGGCGCTGTGGAAGGACCTGGCCGGGCACGAGATCACCCGACCGATCCCGCGGATCACCTGGCACGACGCGATGGCCCGGTACGGCTCGGACAAGCCGGACCTGCGCTACGGCGTCGAGCTGACCGAGCTGACCGACTACCTGCGCGGCACCGAGTTCCGGGTCTTCGCCGGAGCGATCGACGCGGGTGGCTACGTCGGCGCGGTGGTGATGCCGGGCGGTGCGGCGCAGAGCCGCAAGGAACTGGACGGCTGGCAGGACTGGGCGAAGGCGCGCGGCGCGCGTGGCCTGGCGTACGTGGTGCTGGACGCCGAGACCGGCGAGGCGCGCGGCCCGGTGGCGAAGAACCTCTCCGCCGATCACCTGGGCGGGCTCGCCGACACGGTCGGCGCCAAGCCGGGTGACGCGGTCTTCTTCGCCGCGAGCGCCACCACCCGGGAGGCGCAGGAGCTGCTCGGGGCGGCCCGCGTCGAGATCGCCAAGCGGTCCGGTCTGATCGACGAGAGCGCCTGGGCGTTCTGCTGGGTGGTCGACGCGCCGATGTTCGAGCGCACGGACGAGGGCGGTTGGACGGCCGTGCACCACCCGTTCACCTCGCCGAACGCCGAGTGGGTCGACCGGTTCGAGGAGGCTCCGGACCGCGCCCTGGCGTACGCGTACGACATCGTCTGCAACGGCAACGAGATCGGCGGCGGGTCGATCCGTATCCACCGGGGTGACGTGCAGAAGCGGGTCTTCGACCTGCTCGGCATCACCCCCGAGGAGGCGCAGGACAAGTTCGGCTTCCTGCTGGAGGCGTTCAAGTACGGCGCGCCGCCGCACGGCGGCATCGCCTTCGGCTGGGACCGGGTCTGCATGCTGCTCGCCGGAGCCGACTCCATCCGTGAGGTCATCGCCTTCCCGAAGACCCGGGGTGGCTTCGACCCGCTGACCAGCGCCCCCACCCCGATCACCGCCCAGCAGCGCACCGAGGCCGGCATCGACGCCAAGCCCAAGCCCCCGGCGACGGCCCACACCGGAACAGCCGGCCCCGCAGCCCCGGTAGCAGACCCGGTCTGACCTCACGCCCTCCCGCCCGTTGCTTGGTTGATCAAGAGGTTTGCGTCATCATCGCCCCGCGAGATGACGCAAACCTCTTGATCGTCGGTGGGGGAGGGGGCGGGGATGCGGGTGCTTGTTGTCGGGGGTAGTGGGTTACTCGGGCGGTCGGTTTGTCGGCGGGGCCTCGGCGCCGGGTGGTCGGTGGTGGGGACCTTTCACTCCGGTGAGATCGCCGTGCCGGGGGTCGCGGCACGGCGGCTGGACGTGACCGACCGGTCCGCCGTGCGCGCGCTGGTCGCCGAGGTGCGGCCGGACGCCGTGGTCGGAACCCCCTACCGGTACGGGGACTGGGCGGTCACCGCCGACGGGGCCGCACACGTGGCGCTCGCCGCCGCCGCGGTGGGTGCCCGGCTGGTGCACGTTTCCAGCGACGCGCTGCACGCCGGACGACAGGTGCCGTACGCCGACGACGAACCACCCACACCGGTGCACGCGTACGGTGCCGCGAAGGCCGCGGCCGAGACCGCCGTGCGGGCGATCGACCCGGGCGCGGCCCTGGTGCGGACCTCCCTGATCGTGGGGGAGGGCAGCAAGCAGATCCAGCTCTGCCGGGACGCGCTCGCCGGCCGGGCCACCCTGTTCAGCGACGAACTGCGCTGCCCGATCGACGTCACCGACCTGGCCGACGCCGTGCTGGAGCTGGCCGCCTCGACGTACGCCGGTCTGCTCAACGTGGCCGGCCCGGACGCGGTCAGCCGAGCCGAGCTGGGCCTGCTGGTCGCCGAGCGGTACGGCCTGGACGCGGCCGGGCTGAAGACCACCACCAGCGCGGCCAGCGGTCTGGTCCGTCCCCTGGACGTACGCCTCGACTCCACCCGGGCCGCCGCCCTGCTGCGCACGCGGCTGCGCGGAGTGCGTGAGGTCCTCGCCCCGCTGAGCACCGCACGTACACACTTCCTATGCACAACTCTTGTGCACAGAAAGTGTGCAGAGATAGTGTGCAGTCATGGCGAACGACGAAGGCGTCCCACGGCCGGCGCCGCGTGAGGTACGGATCGACAAACGGCAGGTCCGGGTGCTCGCGCACCCGCTGCGAATGCGGCTGGTCGGAGCGTTGCGCGTGAAGGGGCCCGCTACCGCGACCGCCCTCGCCGAGCTGCTCGGAACCAACACCGGCGCGACCAGCTACCACCTGCGACAGCTCGCCGAGGTCGGGTTGGTCGTCGAGGATCCCGACCGGGGCAGCGGGCGGCAGCGCTGGTGGCAGGCGGCGCACGACGTCACCAACTGGGAAGCGACCGACTTCGACGACGACCCCGACGCCCGGGCCGCGATCGAGTGGATCCAGGGCGACCAGGTGCGTCTCCTCGCCGAGACCGCCGAGCGGTGGTTCGCCACCCAGCACGAGTGGTCGCCCGCCTGGCGGGACGGGTTCGGCATGAGCGACATCTTCATGACCATCCCGCCGGCCCGGCTGGAGGAGCTCAAGGCGGAGGTGTGGCAGGTGCTGGAGCGGTATCACCGCGAGGCCGAGCCCGATGCCGCCACCGACCCGGAGGCCCGCCCGGTGCAGGTGTTCCTGGCCGCCTACCCGTTGCGCGAGGGTCTTCAGTGAGCGCGAGGAGTGAGCCGGGTTTGCGTGCCCCGCAGTCGCGAACGGAGGTGACGTCGTGAGCGCGCTGACCGTACGCCAGGTTCGGCGTCGTTACCTCACGCTCTACGGCCTGCGCTGGCTGCCCACGGGTCTGATGATCCCGGTGATGATCCTGTTGATGCAGGAGCGCGGCCTGTCGTTGCCGCAGATCGGTCTGGTCGGCACGGCGCAGGGGCTGCTGGTGCTGGCGCTGGAGTTGCCCACCGGTGGGCTCGCCGACGCCCTCGGTCGTCGACCGGTGCTGCTCGCCGCCGGGGTGCTCAACCTGGCCTCGCTGGCGCTGTTCGCGGTGGCCGACTCGTTCGTGCTGTTCTTCGTGGTCTGGGCCCTACAGGGCATCTACCGGGCGCTGGACAGTGGCCCGTTGGAGTCCTGGTACGTCGACGCCACCCTGGCCGCCGATCCGGAGGCCGAGTACGAGCGCGGCCTCGGCTACGCCGGCACCGTCATCGGCGGCGCCATCGGCGGTGGCGCGCTGCTCAGCGGCGGTCTCATCGCGCTCGGCCCGATCGGACCGGTCACCGCGCTCACGGTGCCCGTGCTGGCCGCCATCGTGGCGCAGGCGGCGGCGCTCGTCGCGTTGGTCGTGCTGCTGGTCGAGGAGCGGCCGGCCACCGGGGTCGCGGCGCTGCGGGCCTCGGTGGTCCAGGCGCCCCGGATGATCGGCCAGGCCGTCGGGCTGCTGCGTCGCTCCCGGGTGCTACTGGCGTTGGTGGCCGTCGAGCTGTTCTGGGGCTTCGGCATGATCACCTTCGAGTCGCTGCTGCCGGTACGGCTCGCCGAGGTGATCGGCGACCCGGAACGCGCCGCGGCGCTGCTCGGGCCGGCGAACTCGGCCGCCTGGATCGCCTCGGCCGCCGGCGCGGCGCTGACCCCGCTGTTGCTGCGCTGGTTCGGTGCCGCTCCGGGCGCTGCCCTGCTGCGCATCCTGCAGGGCGTGACGGTGGTCGGGATGGGGTTGTTCGCCGGGCCGGTCGGTGTGCTGGTGGCCTACCTGGCCTGCTATGCCGTGCACGGCGCGTCCAACCCGCTGCACAGTGGGCTGCTGCACCGGCAGGTCGACGGCCCGTACCGGACCAGCGTGCTCTCGCTGAACTCGATGATGGCGCAGCCCGCTGGCGCGCTCGGCGGGGTGGTGCTGACCGCGCTCGCCGCCGTCACCAGCATCAGCACCGCGATGGTGGTCGGCGCGGTGGTGTTGGCCGTCGCCGCCCCGCTCTACCTGCCCGCCTGGCTGGCCGGCCGTCGGGCCGCCCCGGCCGTCGAGCCGACCGCGGTCCCGGTACCCGCCGCCGACCGTTGAGCAGGGGGCCCCTTGTCCGCAGGGGGCCCTACCTGCCGGTCAGGCGAGGCGGATCGAGCTGAGTGGGAGGGTGTTGGTGAAGCCGAGCCGACGGTAGAGCCGCGCCGCACCGATGTTGTGCGTGTAGACGCCGAGCCCCACGGTGTCGTGGCGCTCCAGCAGCGCCCGGGTCATCCCCGCGGTCAGGGACGCGCCCAGCCCCCGACCCCGCTGGTCGGGGGCGACGGTCAGGCCGGCGAGGAAGCCGATCTCACCCTGGCTGCGGTCCGCGCCGCACGCCACCAACCGGTCGCCGGCCCGGATGCCGTACCAGTCGACCACCCGTGGGTCGCCCGGTCGGGAGGTGCTGGTGGGGAACGACTCGTCGACCAGTGCCGCCAGCGCCGGCCGGTCGGCGTCGGTGAGGCGTACCACGGACCGCTCGTCCGGCTGCGCCGGCGGCGACGTGTCGGTCCAGTGGAAGTCCCAGTCGCTGTGCTCGGCCACGCCCAGCCGGTCGACCAGCAGGCCGCGCTCGTGTCGAGGCAGGTGCAGCCGCTGTCCGGGTTGGAGCATCCCGTCGGCGGCGAGAGCGACACAGATCTCCAGCGCCGGTTCGGCCGGGCCGATCGCGCAGCCGGCCGGACCGTACTCCGGCGGCACCAGCCACAGCACGGCGCCATCGCGCCGGTACGCGCGCGCCGGCACGGCCCGCCCGAGCGCGTGCCGGGCGAACGGGTGGTGGCCGACGGCGGCCAGGATGGCGCTCCGGTCCTGGAGCACCCGGTCGTCGATGATCATGCGGTCCAGCCTAGGAGTCGGGGGTCGGTCGCCCGCGCCGGGCCGTCGCGGCGGGGCCGTCTCCACCGTGGAGATTGGCGAGTCGACCGATTGGGTACATCACGCGCCGACCTACTGGGAACCCCCACCGGAGGACCGACATGCTCGCCATCCTGGCCGCGATTGTCTTCGGCTTCGCCCTGCTCCTCGACCTGCTCGACACCAACTTCGGCGCACCCGACCTGTTCAACTGGAACACCCTCGTGCTCATCGGGTTGCTCCTGCTCTCGCTCTACCTGGCCGGCGTGGGCAGCGGCCCGCGCGGCGGCGGCGCCGGTGGCGGTGGCCGTTGGTACCGGGGCCGTCGCCCCGGGCGTGGCTGACCGGAACCGATCACCGGTGGCGGGCCCGCGGCGCGATTCCGGCGTCGTGGGCCCGGCCCGGTACTGTCTTCGTGATGGAGTCCGACGCCCTCTTCTCCCTCGGTGAACCCGCCGGGTCGCGCAGCGCGCCCGACGGTGCCGCCGGTGTCGACGGCTTCACCGCGGTGGCCGACGATTCGCCCCTGCCCGTCCGGATGCGCCCGGTGACCCTCGACGAGCTGGTCGGGCAGGAGCACCTGCTCGCCCCCGGCGCGCCCCTGCGGCAACTGGTCTCCGGCGGGGCTCCGATGTCGGTGATCCTCTGGGGCCCGCCGGGCAGCGGCAAGACCACCATCGCGCACCTGGTGGCCGGGGCGACCGACCGCCGCTTCGTCGCCATGTCGGCGCTCTCCGCCGGCGTCAAGGACGTACGGGCGGTGATCGAGGCGGCTCGCCGCCAGCGCCGTTCCGGCGGCCCGCAGACCGTGCTCTTCATCGACGAGGTGCACCGGTTCAGCAAGACCCAACAGGATTCCCTGCTCGCCGCCGTCGAGGACCGCACGGTCACCCTGCTGGCGGCGACCACCGAGAACCCGTACTTCTCGATCATCTCACCGCTGCTGTCGCGGTGCGTGCTGCTCACCCTGCAACCGTTGGACGACGAGGCGGTGCGGGGTCTGCTGCGCCGCGCGGTCGCCGACAAGCGCGGCCTGGACGGGGCACTCGCCCTGACCACCGAGGCCGAGGACCACCTGGTCCGGCTGGCCGCCGGCGACGTCCGCAAGGCACTCACCGCCCTGGAGGCGGCGGCGGCCTCCGCCACGGCCCTCGGCGGTGGGCGGATCGACCTCGCCACCGCCGAGCAGGCGGTCGACGTGGCGGCGGTGCGCTACGACCGCGACGGCGACGCCCACTACGACGTGGTCAGCGCCTTCATCAAGAGCATGCGCGGCTCGGACGTGGACGCGGCGGTGCACTGGCTGGCCCGCATGCTGGTGGCCGGTGAGGACGCCCGGTTCATCGCCCGCCGTCTGGTCATCTTCGCCAGCGAGGACGTGGGCATGGCCGACCCCGGGGCGCTGAGCGTCGCGACCGCCGCCGCGCACGCGGTCGAGTACGTCGGGCTGCCCGAGGCGCAGCTCAACCTCGCCCAGGCGGTGATCCACCTGGCCACCGCGCCCAAGTCGAACTCGGCCACCACCGCCATCGGCGCCGCGATCGCCGACGTCCGGGCCGGTCGCGGTGGCCCGGTGCCGCGAGGGCTGCGCGACGCGCACTACGCCGGCGCCCGAGGCCTGGGCCACGGGACCGGCTACCGCTACCCGCACGACGACCAGCGCGGCGTGGTCACCCAGCAGTACGTCCCGGATGACCTGGTGGGCACGGACTACTACCAGCCCAGCCCGCACGGCGCGGAGCGGTCGGTGGCCAGCCGGCTGCCGCTGCTGCGCCGGATCGTGCGTGGTCTGCCGGCCCCGGCCACCCGCCCGGAGACACCGACATCCGAGCCGTCCGTAACGGCGCAGACAGCGTCAGCGCTATCCCCGGGGGCCGCCCGCCCGACGACGGGCACGGGCGCCCCCGGCACGATGCAGGACAGCGGCACCGACGCCGCAGGAGAGGGTCAACAGTGAGATCGCGTGGTGGGGACCGCCCGGACGAGGGCCCGGACGAGCGGCGCGATCCCCGCGCCAAGACCCGCCGTTGGGGTCGCGGCCGGGCGGCTGAGCCCGAGCCGGAGGAGCCGGTCGCCGGCGAGGAGTTCGGCTGGATCGACGACCTGCGCTCTGCCAAGCAGCAACGCACCGAGCTCGGCCCGGACGGCGCACCAGCGGAGCCGAACCGACCCCGCGGAGGCATGCCGCCGGCAGACCCGGCCGGGCCGCCGGCACAGTCCACCCCGCGTACGCCGACAGAGCCGGCCGGCGCCCGCAGCAGTGGGCCGGAG
>NZ_JAKKFF010000194.1 GCF_022229015.1 Micromonospora foliorum | reverse complement strand
CAGGAGACCCTGGGCGGCGCGCTCGCGGTCGCCCAGGGGCTGCCGGCGGATCTGGCCGACGCGGTGCGGCACGCCGCCGGGGTCGCGTTCACCGACGGGCTGCACCTGGCCGCGTACGCCGCCATGGCGGTGATGTTGCTGGGGGCGGTCACCGCGCTTGTCGCGCTGCGCGGCGTCCGACCGGCCGACTCGACGGCGCTGACCGCCGAGCCGACCGGTCCGGTCGACACGTCGTTGTCGTCGATCAGTCGGTGAGCACGTGCGCGAGCCGGTCGCGGAAACGCCGCTCGGAGTCACTTACCGACTCGCCGCCGATGCCCAGCAGCCCACCGCTGGACGCGGCGCCCACCACCTGCTCGGCGATCTTCACGAGCCAGTGCTTGTACGCGCCGGCCTCACCCTCGTCGACCCGGCTGGCCAGCAGCTCGGCGGCCTGGCCGGCCCGCAGCAGCACGTCGTCGATGTACGCCCCGGGGTCGGCGGGCGCGATGGCCGGCAACTCCTCACCGGTGTCCGGGTCACCGACCCGGGTGACGATCTCACCGGCCACGGCGGCGACCAGGGGGCTGGCCGACTCCCGGCCGGCGGCGATGGTCTCCAGCCCGGCCGCGTTCTCCGCCATGGTCCGGCGGGTGCCGTCGGACTCGGCGGCGCTCGCCGCGGTCAGAACCGACTGCGGCAGGCCGACCAACAGCCCCCACTCCCCGTCGGAGAAACCGAACCCGGTGTACGCCGGCTGCTCGATCACGGCAACGCCCCTTCCGCCCTGCTCTGCTTGTCAATCGGTGCTCTGCTTGGTCGATCCACCGGGCCCGACACCGGTGCCCGGGTCAGGCTAGTCCAGCGTCAGCAGGCCCTGTTCGGACACCACGCGCACCGACAGCGTCTTGTACCCGACCTCATCGAAGAGAACCGTCATCTTGTCCTCCTCGTACGAGAGCACCAGGCCGGACCCCCACTCCGGGTGACGCACCTGGCTGTGCACCGGGAACGGCCCGACCGCGCCCTGGTCGGCCACGCTGGTGCCGTTGTGGCAGTTGTCGCAGTGGCCGCAGACCTGCGTCATCTGCTCGCCGAAGTAGGCCAGCAGGGTCTGCCCCCGGCAGGCGGTGGTTTCGGCGAAGGCCCGCATCATGTCGGTGCGGGACCGGGTCACGGTCTGCTGGCGCTCCGCCTCGGCCAGCGCCGCCGCGGCGGCGTCGGTCGGGGTGGGGGAGTAACGGGGTGCGCCGATGCGCTGCCGGGCGCGCGGCTCGGCCGCCCCGACCTGCTCCAGCAGGGAGAGGTACTGGCCCAGCTTGCGCGGCCCGAGGCCGGTGGTCTCGCGCAGCTCGGTCTTGGTGGCCGGCTTGCGGCGCAGCAGCGCGGCGAGGTCGCGCAGCTCGTCGACGTCGGGCAGGCCGCCGCTGAAGAACCGTTGCAGGCCCACGTCCTCGGCCTGCCACAGCAGCAGCACCCGGGCCGGTTGCCCGTCGCGGCCGGCCCGGCCGATCTCCTGGAAGTAGCTGTCCGGCGAGTCGGGCAGCGCCATGTGCACCACCCAGGCGATGTTCGGCTTGTCGATGCCCATGCCGAACGCCGAGGTCGCCACCATGATGGGGACCTGGTCGGCGAGGAACGCCTCGTGCAGTTCGTGGCGTGCGCCGGCCGCCATCCCACCGTGGTAGCACTGCGCCGGGTAGCCGGCGTCGGTCAACCGGGTGGCCAACTCCTCGGCGGCGCGACGGGTCGGCACGTAGATGATCCCGGGCCGCTGGTCGTCGCTCAGCAGCGCGATCAGCCGCCGCCACCGGTAGTCCTCGGTGGGGCAGTGCGCGACCTCGACGAACAGGTTCGGCCGGTCCAGCCCGGAGACCACCACCTCCGGGTCGCGCAGCCGCAGGCGGGCGATGATGTCGTCGCGTACCGGAGGGGAGGCGGTGGCGGTCAGCGCGACCACCGGCGGTCGGCCGATGCCGTCGATGAGGTGCCCGAGCGCCAGGTAGTCGGGGCGGAAGTCGTGCCCCCACGCGGAGATGCAGTGCGCCTCGTCGATCGCCACCAGCGCCGGCTTCAGCGCGGCGACCTCGGCCATCCGCTCGGGGTTGCTGAGCTGCTCCGGGGTGATGAAGAGGAACTCGGCCCGGCCCTCGCGGATCTCGGTGATCGCCTCGGCCTGCTGGGTGGGCGACTCGTTCGAGCTGATCCGCACCGCCCGCAGCTCCGGGCGTTGCCGCTCGTTGAGCGAGGCGATCTGGTCCTGCTGGAGGGCCAGCAGTGGGGAGATCACCACGGTGGGGCCGGGTATCAGGCTGGCCGGGATCTGGTAGATCGCCGACTTGCCGGCACCGGTGGGCAACACCACAAGCGCGTCTCGCCGCTTCATCACCGCGCGCATGGCGGCCAGTTGGTTGGGCCGAAGCGCCTTCCAGCCGAAAAGGCTGCGGGCCGCGCGGCGCAACGTCATCGAGTGCGTGGACAGTTTCATCGAGGGCCGGAGGTACCCGAGCCCATGACCGCCGAAACGCATTCGGACGATCATGGGCTCGCCGATCGCCGACTCAGCGCAGCCGGGGCAGGACCTCGCGCTGGTAGAGGTCGAACAGGCCCTGGTAATGCGGGCCCGTGTTGGCCACGTAGACCTCGTCGAAGCCGGCCTTGGCGTACTTGTCGATCATCTCCAGGTGCGCGTCGGCGCTGTTGCCGCAGACGAACGCCTCCTTCAGCATCTCCGGCTTGACCAGCTCGGCGGCCTGCTCGAAGTGCCGCGGCGAGGGCAGCACCTGGGACAGCTCACCCGGCACCCCGGCGTTGGGCCAGCGCTCGTACGCGATGCGCAACCCCTCCTCCTCGCTGTCCGCGTACGCCGCCTTGAAGCCGGCCTGGCACGGCTTGTCGCCGCCGCCGTTCTCCCGGAAGCGCCGGACCATCTCGCCGTCGGGCATGGTGCTCACGTAGCCGTCGCCGATCCGGGCGGCCAGGTCGATGGACTTCGGCCCGAAGCCGGAGACGTAGATCGGCGGGGGAGTGTCGGGCAGCGTGTAGATCCGGGCCTGCTCCACCGTGTAGTGCTTGCCGTGGTGGCTGACGAAGTCGCCGCCCCACAGCGCGCGCAGCACCTCGACGGCCTCCTCCAGCATCTCCAGCCGGACGTCGGCCTGCGGCCAGGCGTCGCCGAAGATGTGTTCGTTGAGCGCCTCGCCGGTGCCGACGCCGAGCACGAACCGCCCGCCGTGCAGCACCGCGCTGGTCGCCGCCGCCTGCGCGATCACGGCCGGGTGGATCCGCAGGGTCGGGCAGGTCACCGCCGTGGTCACCCGCAGCGAGCAGACCTGGCTGAGCGCGCCGATCATCGACCAGACGAACGGGCTCTGGCCCTGTGCGTCCACCCAGGGGTGGTAGTGGTCGGAGATCCACAGCGCCTCGAACCCGGCCCGTTCGGCACCGCGCGCCTGCTCCAGCAACTCGGCCGGTGTGAACTCCTCACTGGACAGAAAGTATCCGATCTTCATGGCTTACCCCTTCGGCACGCGGACCCGCTGATGGGAGAGCCGTACCCCGGAGTCGCCCGGTCACACCGTTTCGCACCGTCGGCCGGGTCAGCGTCGACCGAACATCGCCCGGATCGCGGCGAGCAGCAGCAGGGCGCCGACCACCAGGCCGAGCAGGCGTACGCCGGGGATGTCGGCCGGGCTCGTCGCGTCGGCCAGCAGGACGGGATCCATCCCCGCACTCTCCCGGGGAGCGGGCCGCCAGGCAACTGTAAGGTTTATTGACTATTGAATCGCTCAGTGTGACCATGGCAGGACCGCCTGCCGGTGGCGGTGCGCCGAGGGCGCGCGAGAGATGGGGTACGGGGGCCGCATGAGCGAGCGCAACCAGCGGATCGACGGGGGCGCACCGTCGCCGGTGATCGAAATCGATCACTACGAGGGGGCGGAGTGACCACGACCAGCGGGCACCTCCCGGCGCTCGCCGCCGCCGTCCTGCAGCCCGGCTTCGTCGGCACCACCCCACCACCGTGGGTGTGCCGCTGGCTCGGCGAGGGTCTCGGCTCGGTGGTGCTCTTCGCCCGCAACGTCGTCGACACCGAGCAGGTGGCCGCGCTCACCGCGACGCTGCGGGCGGAACGGCCGGACGTCATCGTGGCGATCGACGAGGAGGCCGGTGACGTCACTCGGCTCGAGTCGGTGCACGGCAGCTCCCGGCCCGGCAACTTCGCCCTCGGCGCCGTCGACGACCCGGAGCTGACCGAGGCCGTCGCCCGGGACCTCGGCGCCGAGCTGGCCGCGGCGGGGGTGACCCTCAACTACGCCCCGGACGCCGACGTGAACTCCAACCCGGCGAACCCGGTGATCGGCGTCCGCTCCTTCGGCGCCGACCCGGTGCTGGTCGCGCGGCACACCGCCGCCTGGGTCCGCGGGCTCCAGGCCGGTGGCGTCGCGGCCTGCGCCAAACACTTCCCCGGGCACGGCGACACCCGGGTCGACTCCCACCACGACCTGCCCCGGATCACCGCCGACCGGGACCGGCTGGACGCCTGCGAGCTGGCCCCGTTCCGCGCCGCCGTGGCCGCCGGGGTGCAGGCGGTGATGACCGGCCACCTGCTGGTGCCGGCGCTCGACCCGCACCTGCCGGCGACGCTGAGCCAGCGCATCCTGGGTGGGTTGCTCCGCGACGAGATGGGCTTCTCCGGCGTGGTGGTCACCGACGCGGTGGAGATGCGCGCGGTCGCCGACCGGTACGGCTTCGCCGGGGCGACGGTCCGCGCCCTCGCCGCCGGGGCCGACGCCATCTGCATCGGTGGCGAACGGGCCGACGAGCAGGCCGCCCGCGAGCTGCGCGACGCCATCGTGGCCGCCGTCGTCTCCGGTGAGCTGCCCGAGGAACGCCTCGCCGAGGCCGCCAAGCGTGTCGGTCAACTCGCCGCCTGGACGGTGGCCGCCCGCAGCGCCGGCTCGACCGGAGCGCGCGGCGCCGCCGA
>NZ_JAKKFF010000193.1 GCF_022229015.1 Micromonospora foliorum | reverse complement strand
GCGCGCAACCGTCGTGCGGGGGCCCACCGCAGGGAGCGGGGTGGGGGCACGCCGCGCGGCGACGAGCTGGCGGACCGGCCGGCCGTCGCTCCCGGGCAGGCCGGCGAGGGGGGGGCAGAGGCCACGGGCGCCCAGCCGAGCGCCCCGGCCAACCCGACGACCGCGAGCAAGCCGGCCGCCGCCCAGCCCGCGCCGGCCAAGCCCGCCGCTCCGGCCGCCCTCAAGGCCACGCCGGAGAAGGCCGCCCCGGCCAAGCCGGCAGCCAAGGCCGCCGCGCCGAGCGCCGACGGCCCGCAGACCACGCCGTTGCGGGGCGTCGCGGCGAAGATCGTCCAGAACATGGACGCCTCACTGAGCGTGCCCACCGCGACCAGCGTGCGCGCGGTCCCGGCCAAGCTGCTGGTGGACAACCGCATCGTGATCAACAACCACCTCGCCCGTGGGCGGGGCGGCAAGGTCAGCTTCACCCACCTGGTCGGCTACGCGATGGTGCGCGCGCTGGTCCAGCACCCCGAGATGAACAACTCCTTCGCCGAGGCCAACGGCAAGCCGGCGGTGGTCCGCCCGGCACACGTCAACCTCGGCATCGCGATCGACTTGGCCAAGCCGGACGGCACCCGCAACCTGGTGGTCCCCTCCATCAAGGGCTGCGAGCAGATGGACTTCCGGCAGTTCTGGCAGGCGTACGAGGACGTGGTCCGACGGGCGCGGCGCAACGAGCTGACCATGGAGGACTACTCCGGCACCACGATCTCGCTGACCAACCCGGGCGGCATCGGCACCGTGCACTCGATGCCGCGGCTCATGCAGGGGCAGAGCGCGATCATCGGCGTCGGCGCGATGGAGTACCCGGCCCCGTACCAGGGGATGTCCGAGGCCACCCTGGCCGCGCTGGCGGTCAGCAAGATCATCACGCTGACCAGCACGTACGACCACCGGATCATCCAGGGCGCGCAGTCCGGCGAGTTCCTCAAGGTGATGCACGAGCTGATCCTGGGCGAGCACGGCTTCTACGACCAGATCTTCACCGCGCTGCGCATCCCGTACGAGCCGGTGCGCTGGATGCGCGACGTCGCGGTCAACTCCGAAGGTCAGATCAACAAGACCGCCCGGGTGCACGAGCTGATCCACGCGTACCGGGTGCGCGGTCACCTGATGGCCGACACCGACCCGCTGGAATTCAAGATCCGCAAGCACCCCGACCTGGACGTCCTCCAGCACGGGCTCACCCTGTGGGACCTGGACCGCGAGTTCCCGGTCAACGGCTTCGCCGGCCGGCAGCGGATGAAGCTGCGCGAGATCCTCGGCGTGCTGCGCGACTCGTACTGCCGCCGGGTCGGCATCGAGTACATGCACATCCAGGACCCGGAGGAGCGGCGCTGGGTCCAGGAACGGATCGAGCGCAAGTACGAGAAGCCGTCCGCCGACGAGCAGAAGCACGTGCTCAACCGGCTCAACGCGGCCGAGGCGTTCGAGACCTTCCTCCAGACGAAGTACGTCGGCCAGAAGCGCTTCTCGCTGGAGGGCGGCGAGTCGCTGATCCCGCTGCTCGGTGAGGTGCTGGAGTCCTCCGCCGAGAACGGGCTGGACGAGGTCGTCATCGGCATGGCCCACCGGGGTCGCCTCAACGTGCTGGCCAACATCGTCGGCAAGCCGTACGAGAAGATCTTCTCGGAGTTCGAGGGCCACCTGGACCCGCGCTCGACGCAGGGCTCCGGCGACGTGAAGTACCACCTGGGTCAGAACGGCAAGTTCACCACTCCGGACGGCGAGCACGCGGTCAAGGTGTCGGTGGTGGCCAACCCGTCGCACCTGGAGGCCGTCGACCCGGTGCTGGAGGGCATCGTCCGGGCCAAGCAGGACCGGATCGACCTCAAGCTGGAGGGCTACACCGTGCTGCCGCTGGCGGTGCACGGTGACGCCGCCTTCGCCGGGCAGGGCGTGGTCGCCGAGACGCTCAACCTGTCGCAGCTGCGCGGCTACCGCACCGGCGGCACCGTGCACGTGGTGGTCAACAACCAGGTCGGTTTCACCACCGCCCCGGAATACAGCCGGTCCAGCCTCTACAGCACCGACGTGGCCCGGATGATCCAGGCACCGATCTTCCACGTGAACGGCGACGACCCGGAGGCCGTGGTCCGGGTGGCCCGGCTGGCGTTCGAATACCGGCAGACGTTCAACAAGGACGTCGTGATCGACATGGTCTGCTACCGCCGGCGCGGGCACAACGAGGGCGACGACCCGTCGATGTCCAACCCCCAGATGTACAAGATCATTGACTCGAAGCGCTCGGTCCGCAAGCTCTACACCGAGGAGCTGATCGGTCGCGGCGACATCACCGTGGAAGACGCGGAGGAGCTGCTGCGCGACTACCAGGCGCAGCTGGAGAAGGTCTTCAAGGCCACCCGGGACGCCGCCTCGGCACCGCGCCAGCTCAACCGGCCGCGCCGCGAGGAGGAGCCGGAGCCGCAGGTCGACACCGCCACCGACGCGTCCGTGGTCAAGGCCATCGGCGAGGCGCACATCAACCTGCCGGAGGGCTTCACCCCGCACAAGCGGATCCAGCAACTGCTGGACCGGCGGGCCAAGATGTCCGTCGAGGGCAACATCGACTGGGGCTTCGGCGAGATCATCGCGCTCGGGGCGCTGCTGCACGACGGGGTCACCGTCCGGCTCGCCGGACAGGACTCTCGTCGCGGCACCTTCGTCCAGCGGCACGCCTCGGTGGTCGACTCCCGCACCGGCGACGACTACCTGCCGCTGAAGTCGCTCACCAGCGACGGCGAGCGCTCCCGGTTCTTCGTGCACGACTCGCTGCTCAGCGAGTACGCGGCGATGGGCTTCGAGTACGGCTACTCGGTGGAGAACATCAACGCCCTCGTCGCCTGGGAGGCCCAGTTCGGCGACTTCGTCAACGGCGCCCAGTCGGTGATCGACGAGTTCATCTCGTCCGGTGAGGTGAAGTGGGGCCAGCGCTCCGCCATCACCCTGCTGCTGCCGCACGGCCACGAGGGTCAGGGCCCGGACCACACCTCCGGCCGGCCGGAGCGGTTCCTGCAGATGTGCGCCGAGGACAACATGCGGGTGTCCATCCCGACCACCCCGGCGAACTACTTCCACCTGCTGCGCCGCCAGGCCCTTTCGCCCAAGCGCAAGCCGCTTGTGGTGTTCACGCCGAAGTCGCTGCTGCGGCACAAGCTCTGCGTCTCGTCGGTGGAGGACTTCACCACCGGCACCTTCCAGCCGGTGCTGCGCGACACGGCCGCCCCGGCACCGGAGGCGGTGAAGCGGGTGCTGCTCTGCTCCGGCAAGGTCTACTACGACCTGTTCCAGGCCCGGCAGGAGCGCGGCGTCACCGACACCGCGATCCTCCGGCTGGAGCAGCTGTACCCGCTGCCGGTGGAGGAGATCCGGGCCGCCCTCGCGCAGTTCCCGAACGCGGAGGACTTCGCCTGGGTGCAGGAGGAGCCGGCCAACCAGGGTGGCTGGTCGTTCGTCGCGCTCAACCTGCTGGAGCACCTCACGGACGTGCGGCTGCGGCGGATCTCCCGCCCGGCCGCGGCCGCCCCGGCGGTCGGCTCGGCCAAGACCCACGAGGTCGAGCAGAACGCGCTGATCGAGGCGGCTCTCCCCCGCCCGTGACCTGACCTGAGCGCGGAGCCGGGGCAGAACCGTTTCACCACGGTCCTGCCCCGGCTCTCGTAGGTCCCCGCCGGTCCACCACCCACCAACCCGCCCGGTCCGACCCGGGCCGAGCACGAGGACGTACCCATGTACTTCACCGACCGCGGCATCGAGGAGCTGGTCGAGCGCCGGGGCGAAGAGCAGGTGACCCTGGAGTGGCTGGGCGAGCGCCTGCGCGACTTCGTGGACCTCAACCCCGACTTCGAAACCCCCATCGAGCGCCTGGCAACCTACCTGGCCCGCCTGGACGACCCCGACGACGAAGACGCCTAACCCGTTCCGTACCCGGTGATCAAGAAGTTTCGGTCACGATGGGGGCCGGAGCTGACGCAAACTTCTTGATCAACGAGCAGGGGGTGGGAACGTGGCTCGGAGTGTCTACCTCACCAGCGTGGGGTCCGGTGGGGGCAAGTCGACGATCGCCCTCGGGTTGGCGGAGTTGCTGTCCCGCCAGGTCGGGCGCATCGGCGTGTTCCGGCCGCTGGTGGCCGACAGCGGCCAGGACCCGATCCTCGCCCTGCTCAGCGAGCGGTACCGGGTCGAGGTGCCGCTGGCCGAGCTGGCCGGGGCGAGCTACGCCGAGGCTGCGGCGCTGGTTGCCGACGGCCGACGGGAGGAGCTGATCTCCGCCATCGTCGAGCGCTACCGGGCGGTGGAGCGGCAGTGCCCGGCGGTGGTCGTGGTGGGCAGCGACTTCGACGACCCGGGCGATCCGGCCCGCCCCCGGGAGCTGGCCTTCAACGCCCGGCTGGCCACCGAGTTCGGCAGCGTGGTGGTGCCCGTGGTGGACGGCTTCGGGCAGGAGCCGGCGGCGGTCGCGTCGGCCGTGCGCGGGGCGTACCACGATCTGGCCGACCTGGGCGCGACCGTGCTCGCGGTGATCGCCAACCGGGTGCCCGGGCCGATGACGCTGCCCGACCTGCCGGTCCCCGCGTACGCCATCCCGGAGGTGCCGAGCGTGTCGGCGCCGACGGTGGCGGAGGTGGCGGCGGCGCTCGGCGCCACCCTGCTGGCCGGGGACGACGCCGCGCTCGGTCGCGACGTGCTGGACTTCGTGGTCGGCGCGGCGCATGTGCCGACCCTGCTGGGTCACCTGACCGAGGGCGCCCTGGTGATCACCCCCGGGGACCGGGCCGACCTGCTCGTCGCCGCGAGCGCCGCGCACGTGGCCGGGCAGGTGTCGGTGGCCGGTCTGGTGCTCACCCTCGGCGAGCAGCCCGACCCCAGGGTCATGCGGCTGGTGGAGGGGCTCAACACCGGGCTGGCGGTGCTCTCCGTACGCAGCGACAGCTACGACACGGTGGCCGCGTCCAGTCGCATCGAGGGCCGGCCCAGCGCGGCCAATCCCCGCAAGGTGGAGGCCGCGCTCGGCGCGTTCGAACGCTGCGTGGACACCGACGACCTGGCTCGTCGGCTGCGGGTCAGCCGGTCGGCGCGGGTCACCCCACTGATGTTCGAGAACGAGCTGATCGACCGGGCCCGCTCGAAGCCCCGGCACCTCGTGCTGCCGGAGGGCACCGACGAGCGGATCCTGCGCGCGGCGGAGATCCTGCTGCGCCGTGGTGTGGCCGAGCTGACGGTGCTGGGCCGGCCGGACGACATCGCCCGGCGCACCCGGGAGCTGGGCATCGACCTCGGCGACGCGCACGTGGTCGACCCGGGCACCAGCGGGTGGCGCAACGACTTCGCCGCCGAGTACGCCCGGCTGCGCGCCCACCGTGGCGTCACCGCCGAGTTGGCGCACGACATCGTGGCGCAGCCGAACTACTTCGGCACCCTGATGGTGGCCACCGGCCGCGCCGACGGCATGGTCTCCGGCGCGACGCACACCACCGCCGCGACCATCCGGCCGGCGTTCGAGATCATCCGTACCCTGCCGGACGTCTCGGTGGCCTCCAGCGTCTTCTTCATGCTGCTCGCCGACCGGGTGCTGGTCTACGGCGACTGCGCGGTCAACCGCGACCCGGACGCGGCCCAGCTCGCCGACATCGCGATCTCGTCGGCTGACACCGCCGCCCGGTTCGGCATCGAACCCCGGGTGGCCATGCTGTCGTACTCCACCGGCAGCTCCGGTGCCGGCGCGGACGTGGAGAAGGTCGCCGCGGCCACCGCGCTGGTCCGGGAGCGCCGGCCCGACCTGCTGGTCGAGGGACCGATTCAGTACGACGCGGCGATCGACCCGGCGGTGGCGGCAACGAAGCTGCCGGGAAGCCCGGTCGCCGGGCACGCCACCGTCTTCATCTTTCCGGACCTGAACACCGGCAACAACACGTACAAGGCGGTGCAGCGCTCCGCCGGGGCGGTGGCCGTCGGCCCGGTCATGCAGGGCCTCCGCCGACCGGTCAACGACCTGTCCCGGGGCGCGCTGGTGCCGGACATCGTCAACACGGTGGCGATCACCGCCATCCAGGCGGCCACCGAGGAGGCGTCGTGAGTCGGGTGCTGGTGCTCAACTGCGGGTCGTCGTCGGTGAAGTGGCGCCGCTACGACGGTGACCGTGCGCTCGACCACGGCACCGTCGAGCGGATCGGTGAGCCCGGTGGCGGCCCGGCGGACCACGCCGACGCGGTCCGGCAGATCCTGGACGGGCTGGACCTGACCGGGCTGACGGCGGTCGGGCACCGGGTGGTGCACGGTGGCCGGACGTTCAGCGCGCCGGTGCTTGTCGACGACGCGGTGCTGGCCGCGATCAAGGATCTGGTGCCGCTCGCCCCGCTGCACAACCCGGCCAACCTGGCCGGCATCGAGGTGGCCCGCGCGGCGCTGCCGGACGTCCCGCAGGTCGCCGTCTTCGACACGGCGTTCCACCACACCCTGCCGGAGGCCGCCGCGACGTACGCGATCGACCGGGACACCGCCGAGCGGTACGACATCCGCCGGTACGGTTTCCACGGCACCTCGCACGCGTACGTGTCCCGGCGCACCGCCGAGCTGCTGGGCCGCCCGTACGAGCAGGTCAACACGATCACCCTGCACCTGGGCAACGGGGCCAGCGCCTGCGCGGTGGCGAACGGTCGCAGCGTCGCCACCTCGATGGGCATGTCCCCGTTGCAGGGGCTGGTGATGGGCACCCGCAGCGGCGACGTGGACCCGACCGTCATCTTCCACCTGCGCCGGGAGGCCGGGCTGTCGGTGGACGACATCGACGACCTGCTCAACCACCGCAGTGGCCTGCTCGGGCTGACCGGCGTCAACGACATGCGCGAGGTGCTCGAACGCCGAGCCGCGGGTGACCGGGCGGCGGCGCTGGCCTTCGGCGTGTACTGCCGGCGCATCACCGAGTACGTCGGGGCGTACTACGCGCTGCTCGGCCGGGTCGACGCGATCACCTTCACCGCCGGGGTCGGCGAGCACGCCGCGCCGGTGCGGGCTGCCGCGCTGGCCCGCCTGGGCCGGCTCGGCATCACCGTGGACGACGCCCGCAACGACGGCGAGGGCGACCGGGTGATCTCGCCCGATGGCGCCGAGGTGAGCGTCTGCGTCATCCGCACCGACGAGGAGCGGGAGATCGCCCGGCAGACCCGGGACGTGGTCGCGGCGGCCTGACGCCACTGCGGCGCGCGCACCCCCGGGAGGCCCGAGGGTGCGCGCGAGTCGTCAGATCCGTTCAGCCAGCCGCCAGCCAGGCGACTCGATCAGCCGGTCGCCAGCCAGGCGACGAGTGCCACCAGCACCACGACGACCACTGCCGCACCGATGATGAGCGGCAGGCGGGACGGGGCCTCCGTCGGCGCCGCGGCCTCCGGCGTCTGGTTGAAGGCGAGGAACGCCTCGGTGTTGCCGCTGGGGTCCGTGTAGTTCTCAGGCATGTCGGTGACCCTAGCGAAGCTGGTCACGCGGCACCGTCCCCGGCCCACGGCATCCCAGGGGTGGACCCGGCCGGCGGAGGTGACCCGACCGGGTGGCGGCAGCACCCGAGCCGGACGGCCGGGCCGCCACGCCCGCCCGGGCACCTACCGTGGAACGATGGGGGCGGGCCGGCTGGTGGCCGTACTGGTGACAGCACTGCTGGCCGGTTGTGCGCCAGCCACGGCCGTGGCCGGCGGGGCCACCAGGCCGGTGTCGGCGCGTCGGGCGCCCGAGGGGTCGTACGCCGTCGGCGTGCGTACGCTCACCCTCGATCCGCGCTCGGCGCGCCCCCTGCCGGTGACGATCTGGTATCCGGCGTCGACCGGTCAGGTGGCGGCCGGGCGGTTCCCGGTGGTGGTCTACAGCCACGGGTTGGGCAGCCTGCCCGAGCTGCACGCCGGCCTGACCACCCGCTGGGCGGCGGCCGGTTTCGTGGTGGCCGCGCCCGCGTACCCGCACACCCGACAGGGTGCCGCGCACTTCACCCGGGCCGACGTACGCCACCAGCCGGCCGACGCCTGGCGACTGATCCGGTACCTGGGCGACCTCGACCGGAACCGCACCGATCCCCTCGCCGGGCACCTCGACCTGACCTCGGTCGCCGCCGCCGGGCACTCGGCGGGCGGCTTCACCACCACCGGCATGTTCAGCGAGGGCCACCCGGCCCGGCTGCGCGCCGGGATCGTGATCGCCGGCGGCGGGTTGCCGGGCAGCTTCGCCGGGCCGGCCGCGCCGGTGCTCTTCGTGCACGGCACGGCCGACCCGGTGGTGCCGGTGACGGTCGGCCGGGCCGCGTACGCGCGTACCCCCGGGCCGGCCGCGTTCCTCAGCCTGCTCGGCCAGGACCACGGCGGGTACCTCACGCCGGGCCACCCGGGTTTCGCCCCGGTCCTCGCCACCACCACCGGCTTCCTGCGCTGGACCCTCTACGGCGACCGGGCCGCCGGTGCCCGCCTTCCCGCCGACGCCCTCTCCCCCACGCTGACCCGTTACGAGTTCCGCCCGGCCCACTGACCCGGCCGACGCACCCGCTGCCCGCCGGGATTCTGGTCGCCCCGCCCGACCGGATCGGCCCGCTCACCGTGCCGATGATCTCGGTGGCGGCCCAGATCGAGTTCAGGCAGATGTACCCGGTCCGGATGCCGGAACGTCCCCGCCGACCGAAGGACGCCGACGACCTGGCCCGGCTGCACGCCGGTCCTGGTCGAGCAGATCCTCGTACACCCCGACCTTGAAGGTGATCAGGTCCAGGCACTGGGTGAGCCGGTCGAGCTGGGTGGTGACCTGCCCGTGGTGCTCGCGCAGCAGCGCGAGTCGTTCCTCCTCGTTGCCGGCGCCTTCCCGAACGAGGTCGGCGTAGCGGCGGAGCGCGGGAAGCGGCATGCCGGAGGCGCGAAGGATGATGCAGACGCCCAGCCAGTCCACGTCGTCCTCGGTGTAGCTGCGCCGCCCGCCAGGCCCCCGGCGTACCGGGCTGACGAAGACGCCCTGCTGCTCGTAGAAGCGGAGCGCGTGCACGCTCAAGCCGGTGCGTTCGGCGACCTGACCGATGCTCAAAGTCGCGGTGACCTCAGCCATGCCGAGCAGGATAACGAGGGTTGACCTAGAGCCGACTCTAGCTCCTAGGGTGCGCGGTGATCGTCACTGAATCAGCAAGGAGCATCGACATGCGCTATCGCACCCTCGGCGGCACCGGCATCGAGGTGAGCACCCACTGCCTCGGGACCATGATGTTCGGTGCCGTCGGCAACCCCGACCACGACGACTGCGTCCGCATCATCCACACCGCCCTCGACCAGGGCATCAACGTCGTCGACACCGCCGACATGTACGGCCGGGGTGAGTCCGAGGAGATCGTGGGCAAGGCGCTGCGGGGGCGCCGGGACGACGTCGTGCTGGCCACCAAGGTGCACTTCCCGATGGGCGAGGGCCCCAACCAGGGTGGCAACTCGCGGCGGTGGATCCTCAAGGCCGTCGAGGGCAGCCTCCGACGGTTGAACACCGACTGGATCGACCTCTACCAGATCCACCGTCCCGACCCCTCGACCGACATCGAGGAGACCCTCTCGGTGCTCACCGACCTCGTCCGCGACGGGAAGATCCGCGCCTTCGGCTGCTCGACCTTCCCGGCCGAGGAGATCGTCGAGGCGCACCAGGTGTCCGAGCGTCGTGGCCTCGGACGCCTGCGCACCGAGCAGCCGCCGTACTCGATCCTGGCCCGCGGGGTCGAGGCGTCGACCCTCCCGGTCTGCCAGCGCTACGGCATGGGAGTGCTGGTCTGGAGCCCGCTCGCGTTCGGGTTCCTCAGCGGCAGGTACCGCAGGGACCAGCCCATCGACCTGTCGACCGGGCGGGCCATGCTCCGGCCGGCGCAGTTCGACCCCACGATCGCCGAGAACGCCGCCAAGCTCGACGTCGTGGAACAGCTCGTCGACCTCGCGGCGAGCATCGGCTGCACGCTCCCGCAGCTCGCCATCGCCTTCACCGTGGCCCATCCGGCCGTCACCTCGGCGATCATCGGACCGCGAACCATGCCGCAACTGGAGGACCTGCTCAAGGGCGCCACGCTCACCCTGGACGACGCGACCCTCGACCGGATCGACGAGATCGTCCCGCCCGGAACGAACCGGTACAACCCGAATGCCGCCTTCCCCCTGCGCGCACTGACCGACACCGCACGACGGCGACGGCCGCTCGCCGAACGGGCCGCGGCCTGATACGGCCCGGTGGCGGCGGCGCCGGCGGTCGCGCCGCCGCGCAGCGCTAGGTGAGTCGACGGGCACACCGCGTCGAAGTCCGCCGGGCACGTCAGCGGGGCAGGGCACAATCGGAGTCATGCCACGTCGCGTCACCCCCGCCCTGCTGGCCAGCGCCGTGCTCATGGCCGGTCTGGTCGGCTGCTCGGCGGACCCCAGGAAGACCGAGGGCCAGCAGGCGCCCGTCGAACCACCGCCCGCCGCCACGCCAACACCGCAGGTTCCGGCCGGAAAGGCACCCCAGCGTGCCTTCGCGGTCGGCGTACGCCAGCTGAAGCTGAACCGGGACGGCCGCGCGCTGCCGACGACGCTCTGGTACCCGGCGGCCGGGCAGTCCGGCGGGGCGGCCAAGCGGTCGGCGACGGCGGCGGAGGGCCGGTTCCCGGTGGTGATGTTCAGTCACGGCCTGGGTGGGCGGCCGGACGACTACGCGACGCTGCTGACCCGTTGGGCGGCGGCGGGTTTCGTGGTGGCCGCGCCGACGTTCCCGCACACCTCCCGGGGCGCCGACAACAACGTGCTCGACGTGCTCAACCAGCCCGCCGACGTGTCGTACGCGTTGGATCAGGTGTTGGCGTTGGACGGCAGGGCCGGCGACGCGTTGCGCGGCCGGCTGGACGGCGAGCGGGTGGCCGCGGCCGGGCACTCGGCGGGCGGGGTGACCACCATCGGCCTGTTCACCGCGAGCCGGGACGAGCGGCTGGACGCGGGCGTGGTGTTCGCGGGCACGGCGCTCGGCGTGGGCACCGCCTTCGCCGGCGCGGCCGCCCCGCAGTTGTTCGTGCACGGTGAGCTGGACGAGGTGGTCGAGTACGCGGCGGGCAGGGCCGCGTACGACAAGGTGCCCTGGCCGAAGGCGATGCTGAGCCTGCCCAAGGGCGACCACGGGCGGGCGCTGCTCGGCGACGGCGCGACACTTCGGGTCGTCTCGGACACGTCGGTCGAGTTCCTGCGCTGGTCGCTCTACGGCGACCCGGACGCCAAGAAGCGCATCTCCACCGACGCGACGCGCGGCGACATCGCCACCTTCGACGACCACCTCTGACGCCCGCCCGCGCCGACCCGCCCGCACCGACCTGGCCGACCGCGCCGACCTGGCCGACCGCGCCGACCTGGCCGACCGCG
>NZ_JAKKFF010000192.1 GCF_022229015.1 Micromonospora foliorum | reverse complement strand
GTATGGCGTTGGCCGGCGCCGGCAGCTGCACCGGCCCGGCGCCGGCCAACGCCATACCCACCGCGCGAGCCTTGTCGGCGCCGGCGGCCACCAGCCAGACCTCCTCGGCGGTGTTGATCGCCGGCAGGGTGAGGGTGGTCCGCGTCGGCGGCGGCTTGGGGCTGCCCCGTACCGCGCTGACCGGCCGGGTCTCGTAGCCCACCGGGTGCTCGGGGAAGACCGAGGCCACGTGGCCGTCCTCGCCGACGCCCAGCATCAGCACGTCGAAGTGCGGCAGGGTGGCGTGCCCGGGCCGGGCGGCGCGGGCCAACTCCTCCGCGTACGCGGCAGCCGCCGCCTCGGGGTCGTTGCCGGCCGGGCCGTCCGAGGCCGGCATCGGGTGCACCCGGGCCGGGTCCAGCGGCACCACGTCCAGCAGGGCGGCGCGGGCCTGGGTCTCGTTGCGGTCCGGATCACCGGCGGGCAGGAACCGCTCGTCGCCCCACCACACGTCGACCCGGGACCAGTCCACCGCGTCACGGGCCGGCAGCGTCGCCACCGCCCGGTACACGGCGGCGGCGACCCGACCCCCGGTGAGCACCACCGAGGCTTCGCCCCGGTCGGCCTGGGCGTCGAGCAGCTTCACCAGCAACCGGGCCGCCACTGCCTGCGCCAGCAGGTCGGCGTCGGCGTGGACGGCGACACTCGCCTCACTCATGGTTGCGCCTTCGTTTCCCGACCGCGGGGCGGTCGCTGTCGTGCCCGGGGCGGTGTGCCCGAGGTGGTGGGGCGGAAACCCCGGAAGTTACGGGGCAGGGCCGGTGCGTACCGGCCCTGCCCGACGTCGTGCCCCGGCTGGGCTCAGCCCTCGCCGCTCGTGCCGACGTGCGCGGTGACCCCGGCCTCGGCGCGTTGCGCGGTGGCCGGATCCTTCCAGACGTGGACCCGCTGCGCGGGGCGCTGCTCCAGCCCTCGCAGCCCGGCCGTCGCGCCCAGCGCCTCCGCGTACACCTGGTCGGCGTCCAGCCGGCGCAGCTCCTCGGCCAGTTCGTCGCCGAGCGGGCGGCGGACCAGCGGCAGGGCCCGGTCGTCCTGGCCCGTCCGCCGGAAGACGGCCATGCTGTCCTCGCGGGTCAGCGTCAGCTGGTCGCCGTTGGCGCAGCTGAGCTGCACCTCCCGCATCCGGGGGAACTCGTTGCTGTCCACCCGGTGTGGGGTGATGCCGAGCCGGCTGGACAGCCAACCGGCCATCAGCGCCGCCGTCGGGTCGGTCCGCGGCGCGACGATGGTCGCCTCGGTGACCTGGGCGTTGGTGGTGTCGAAGGCCCCGGCGACCAGGGTGCGCCACGGGGTGATCCGGGTCCAGGCCAGGTCGGTGTCGCCCGGGGCGTAGTCCCGGGCACGCTGCCGCAGCGCCTCCACCGGGTCGGCGGCCTGCGCGGAGTCGGTGATCCGCCGGTCGGCCACCACCCCGAGGAAGTCGGTGGCGATCTCCGCCGGAGGCTCGCCGTGCCACCAGGTGACCACCGGCACGTCCGGAACGAGCAGCGGCATCACGACGGACTCCGCGTGCAGGGACAGCCGGCCGTACATCCGGGTGACCACCGCCTCGCACGGGCCGAGCCGGCCACCGACCACGATCTCCGCGTCCAGTCGGTTGCGGTCCCGCTCGATCTCCGAGCGCACCACCACCACGAGCCGGCACGGGTGCGCCGCCGCGGCGATCGTCGCCGCGGCCTCCGCCTCCCGGACCCGCTTCTCGTCCACGACCACGATGAGGGTGAGCGCCATCCCGCTGGCCACCCCGCCGGCACTGCGCCGCTCGGCGGCGAGCGCCTTGACCACCTCGTTGCCGGTGGTGTCCCACAGCCCGATCATGCTCGTCTCCAGGCGCGGCCCTCGCGGGCCAGCATCTCGTCGGAGGCCCGGGGGCCCCACTCACCGGCCCGGTACGGCTCCGGGGTGGTGCCCTCCCAGGCGTGCTCCAGGGGGTCGATCACCTGCCAGCTCTGCTCGACCTCGGCCGCGTCCGGGAACAGGGTGCGATCGCCGATCAGCACGTCCAGCACCAGGCGCTCGTACGCCTCGGGGCTGGACTCGGTGAACGCCTCGCCGTACTGGAAGTCCATCGCGATGTCGCGGACCTCCATGGTCGTGCCCGGCACCTTCGAGCCGAACTTGAGCACCACACCCTCGTCCGGCTGCACCCGGATGACCAACTGGTTGTTGCCCAGCGACTCCATGTCGGCGTCGTTGAACGGCAGGTGCGGCGCCTTCTTGAACATGATGGCGACCTCGGTGACCCGCCGCGGCAGCCGCTTGCCGGCACGGATGTAGAACGGCACCTCCGCCCAGCGACGGTTCTGGATGCCCAGCCGCACCGCCACGTACGTCTCGGTGGTGGAGTCGGCGGGGACGTCCCGCTCGTCCAGGTAACCGACAGCGCGTTCGCCGCCGACCCAGCCGGGCAGGTACTGGCCCCGGACGGTGTCCCGGGCGACGTCCTTGGGCAGGGTGATGGCCTTGAGCACCTTCAGCTTCTCGGCCCGGATCTCGTCGGCGTCGAAGCTGGTCGGCTCCTCCATCGCCACCAGGGCGAGGAGTTGGAGGAGGTGGTTCTGCAACACGTCACGAGCGGTGCCGACGGTGTCGTAGAAGCCGGCGCGGGTGCCGATGCCGACGTCCTCCGCCATGGTGATCTGCACCGAGTCGACGTACTTGGAGTTCCACAGCGGCTCGAACAGGTTGTTGGCGAACCGCAGGGCGAGGATGTTCTGAACCGTCTCCTTGCCCAGGTAGTGGTCGATCCGGAAGACGTCCTGCCGGGTGAACACGTCGTCGACGAGGTCGTTGAGCGCCTTCGCCGAGGGCAGGTCGTTGCCGAACGGCTTCTCCACCACGACCCGGCGCCAACCGCCGGACTTGTCGTTGTCGGCCATCCCGGTGCGGGCCAACTGCTTGAGCACGACGGGGAACGCGGCCGGCGGGATGGAGAAGTAGAACGCCGCGTTGCCGGCGATGCCGTGGGTCTGGCGCAGATCGTCAAGCGTCGAGGCCAGGGTGTCGAAGGCGGCGTCGTCGTCGAACGACCCGCCGACGAACTTGATGTTGCCGGCCAGCCGCGCCCACACCTCGTCCCGCCAGGGGGTGCGAGCGTGCTTGCGGGCAGCCTCGCAGGCCAACGTCTCGAAGTCGCCGTCACCCCAGTCGCGGCGCGCGAAACCGAGCACCACGAAGCCCGGCGGCAACAGCCCCCGGTTGGCCAGGTCGTAGACCGCGGGCAGCAGCTTCTTGCGGGCCAGGTCGCCGGTCACCCCGAAGATCACCAGAGCGCAGGGCTCGGGGATCCGGGGCAACCGGCGGTCCTGCGGGTCGCGCAGCGGGTTCACCGAACCGCCTCCTCGCTCCGCTTCAGTCACGTCGTCCATCCTCACGCCCGCAGATCACCGGCCGCGTCCAGTAGTTGGGCGACACCGGCGGCCCGGTCGGTCAGGTGCAACCGCAGCAGCGGCCGCTCCCGACCGGCGAGGGCCTGCCGGTCCCCGGCGGCCTGCGCCGCCTGCAGCTCACCGAAGGTGTACGGCTTGCCCGGCACCGCCAGGTCCTCGGCGACCGCGCCGGTCACCTGGAGGTAGCTGCCCACCTGCGGACCGCCCTTGTGGTACTGGCCCGTCGAGTGCAGGAACCGCGGACCCCAGCCGAAGGTGACCGGCCGCCCGCCCGCCTGGGCCAGCAGCGGCCGCAGCCGGGCCGCGTCGGCGTCGGCGAACCGGTCGAGGTACGCCATCACCGCGAGGTAGCCGTCGTCGCCCAGCCCGTCGAGCAGCCAGCGCAGCACACCGGCCAGGTCTCCCGGGGCGCCCTGCGGGGCGTACACCTCGATCGCGCCCTCGGTGAACGACGGGGTCTCCGCCGGCAGGCCCGAGGCCAGGATCTTGTTGGTGTTCTCCTTGGACTCGGTGACGTTCGGCTGGTTGAACGGGTCGATGCCGAGCACCACGCCGGCCACCGCGGTGGCGTACTCCCAGGCCAGGAACTGCGCGCCCAGCGGGCCGTTGACGGCCACGTCCGGGGCGGCGCCGCCGCCCGGCATGTCACCGGGGGCCAACGCGCCGCCGTAGCTCACGGTCAGCACGTCCGCGCCGGTGGCGCCGGGGCTCTGCGGGGACTCCACGACCACCGGGAGGATGCCCACGCCGGCCTTGCCGGTCGACTCGGCGATCAGCTGCTCGGCCCAGTCGCCGAGCCCGTCGATGCCGGTGCCGTCGGAGACCAGGGCGACCTTGTCCCGGGCCAGCGTGGCCGCCGCGCCCAGGGCGGCGCCCAGCGCCAGCGCCGGGTTGTTCTGGTCCGCGCCGAGCGAGGTGGCCAGCGCGTCGGCCTGGTCGAGCAGTTCGGCGACCTCGACCCCGGCCAGCGCCGAGGGCACCAGACCGAAGGCGGTCAGCGCCGAGTACCGGCCGCCGACGTTCGGGTCGGCGAGCACGGTGAACGCGCCCATCTCGGTGGCGGTGGTCTCCAGCGGCGAACCCGGGTCGGTGACGATGACGAAGTGCCGACCGGCCTCCGCCTCGGTCATCCCGGCGTCCAGGAACGCCTGCCAGTACGCGCGCCGGTGGCTGTCGGTCTCCACCGTCGACCCGGACTTGCTGGCCACCACCACGACGGTGCGCTCCAGCCGGTCACCGAGCGCCGCCCGGACCTGGCCCGGGTCGGTGGTGTCCAGCACGGTCAGCGGTCGACCCAGCGTCCGGGTGATCACCTCGGGCGCGAGCGACGAGCCGCCCATGCCGGCGAGCACCACGTGATCCAGGTCGGCCAGCTCAGCGGTCAGCTCGGCCAACTGCACGAGCAGCTCACGGCTGCGCCGGTGGGTGTCCACCCAGCCCAGCCGGACCTTCGCCTCGGCCTCGGCGTCCGGACCCCACAGGCTCGCGTCCTTGCCCGCCAGCTTGCCCGGGACACCGGCCTTGACCAGCGCGTCCCGCGTCGAGGCGGGCGCGGCCTTGTCGACCGCGTCCGCGCCGTACACGGCGAGCCCGGCGGCTGCCTCCACCGGCCCTGAAAGTAGATCGCTCATGCCGTCACTCCGCTTCGCTGCTCGCTGCGCTCGCTCATGCGCCACCGGCCTTCTCGGCGGCCTTGGCGTTGCCCTTGGCGGCCTTGTTCGGCGCTCCCGTGCCCTTCGCCGCCGCTTCCAGCGACTTGCGGACGCCGTCGAGCAGCTCCTGCCAGCTGGCCTCGAACTTCTCCACGCCCTCGCGTTCGAGGGTGACGATCACGTCGTCCATGTCCACCCCGACCGACTCCAGGTCCGCGAAGACCTTCCGGGCCGCGTCGTAGGCGCCGGTGATGGTGTCGCCGCGGGTCTCGCCGTGATCGGCGTACGCGTGGATGACCGACTCCGGCATGGTGTTGACCGTGCCGGGGGCGATCAGCTCCTCGACGTAGATGACGTCCCGGTAGTCCGGGTTCTTCGTCGAGGTGGACGCCCACAGCGGCCGCTGCGGGTGTGCTCCGGCGGCGGCGAGCGCCTTCCACCGGTCCGAGGAGAACACCTCGGTGTAGCGCTCGTACGCCAGCTGGGCGTTCGCGACCGCGGCCTTGCCCTTCAGCGCCTTCGCCTGGTCGGAGCCGACCTTCTCGAGCCTCTTGTCGACCTCGGAATCGACCCGGGAGACGAAGAACGACGCCACCGAGCCGATCTTGGACAGGTCGTGGCCGTTGGCCTTGGCCTGCTCCAGACCGGCGAGGAACGCCTCCATGACCGCCGAGTAGCGGTCCAGACCGAAGATCAGCGTGACGTTGACGCTGATCCCCTCGGCAAGCGTGTCGGTGATCGCCGACAGGCCCTCCTCGGTGGCCGGGATCTTGATGAAGAGGTTGGGCCGGTCGACCAGCCACCACAGGGCCTTGGCCTCGGCCACCGTCCGGTCGCTGTCGTGCGCCACCCGGGGGTCCACCTCGATGGAGACCCGGCCGTCCACGCCCTCGCTGCCGTCGTACGACGGGCGCATCACGTCGCAGGCCCACCGCACGTCGTACGTGGTGAGCATGCGTACCGACTCCTCGACCTCGATGCCACGGGTGGCGAGGTCGTGCAGCTGCCAGTTGTACTCGTCGGCGTCGCTCAGCGCCTTCGCGAAGATCGTCGGGTTGGTGGTGACACCCGCCACGTGCTTCTCGCGGCGCAGCTGATCCAGCCCGCCGGAACTCAAACGCACCCGGGAAAGATCGTCGAGCCAGACCGCCACGCCCGCGGCGGTGAGCTCATTCAGCTTGTCCGTCATGCCATCCACGCTCCCTCAGTTGCCGGTCGTGAAACCGGTGATGTCGCCCACCCGGGCCAGCGAGGCGTGTGCTGCCGCCACGATCCGGTCGGGGGTGAACCCGAACTGCTCGAAGAGCACGGTGTGCGGGGCGCTCGCTCCGTAGTGCTCCAGGCTCACGCTCTCGCCCAGGTCACCGACGACGCCGCGCCAGGACATCGCGATGCCCGCCTCCACGCTCACCCGTGCCTTTACCCCGCGCGGGAGCACCGACTCCCGGTACGCCTCGTCCTGCTCGTAGAACCACTCCTGGCAGGGCATCGAGACGACCCGGGTCGGGGTGCCGTCGGCCTCCAGCCGCTCCCGGGCGGTCAGGCAGAGCTGCACCTCGGAACCGGTGCCGACGATGATCACCTGAGGCTTGCCGTTGGACGCCTCGGCCAGCACGTAGCCGCCCTTGGCCACGCCCTCCGCGCTGCCCAGGACGTCGCGGTCCATGGTCGGCAGCGGCTGACGGCTCAGCGCCAGCGCGGTGGGCCGGTCGGTGTGCTCCAGCGCCTGCCGCCAGGCCCACGCGGTCTCGTTGGCGTCCGCGGGACGGACCACGTCCAGGCCAGGGATGGCCCGCAGCGCGGTCAGGTGCTCCACCGGCTGGTGCGTCGGACCGTCCTCGCCGAGGCCGATCGAGTCGTGCGTCCAGACGTAGGTCACCGGCAGCTTCATCAACGCGGCCAGCCGCACCGACGGACGCATGTAGTCGCTGAAGACCAGGAACGTGCCGCCGTACGGGCGGGTGCCGCCGTGCAGGGCGATGCCGTTGAGGATCGCGCCCATGGCGTGCTCACGGATGCCGAAGTGCAGCGTGCGGCCGTACTCGTGGCCGGGGAAGTCCTTGGTGGCGTGCGCGGCCGGGATGAACGACGGCTCGCCCTTCATGGTGGTGTTGTTGCTCTCGGCCAGGTCGGCCGAGCCGCCCCACAGCTCCGGGAGCACCGGCGCGAGCGCCTCCAGCACCTTGCCGGAGGCGGCCCGGGTGGCCACCCCCTTGGCGTCCGCGGGGAAGACCGGCAACGCGTTGGTCCAGCCGTCGGGGAGTACGTTGCCAGCCAGCCGCTCGTAGAGCGCGGTGCGCTCCGGGTTGGCCTTCTTCCAGGCGTCGAACGCGCCGATCCACTCCTGCTGGGCGTCGGAGCCGCGGCCCATCACCGTGCGGGCGTGGGCGAGCACCTCCTCGTCGACCTGGAAGGTCTGCTCCGGGTCGAAGTCGAGGATCCGCTTGGTGGCCTTCACCTCGTCGGCGCCGAGCGCCGAACCGTGGATCTTGCCGGTGTTCTGCTTGTTCGGCGCGGGCCAGCCGATGATGGTGCGCAGCGCGATGAAGGAGGGGCGGGCGGTCTCCGCCTTGGCGGCCACCAGCGCCGCGTACAGCGCCTCGGCGTCCTCGTGGTAGTCGCCCTGGTCGGCGTCACCGCTGCGCCAGTCGACGGTCTGCACGTGCCAGCCGTACGCCTCGTAGCGGGCGGCCACGTCCTCGCTCTTGGCGATCCGGGTGTCGTCCTCGATGGAGATCTCGTTGTCGTCGTAGACCACCGTGAGGTTGCCCAGCTGCTGGTGCCCGGCGAGGGCGCTGGCCTCGTGGCTGATGCCCTCCTCGATGTCACCGTCGGAGACGATGCACCAGATGTTGTGGTCGAAGACGGACGCGCCGAGCTCGGCCTCGGGGTCGAACAGGCCGCGCTCGCGGCGGGCCGCCATGGCCATGCCGACCGCGTTGCCCAGACCCTGCCCGAGCGGGCCGGTGGTGGTCTCCACGCCCGGGGTGTGCCCGTGCTCGGGGTGCCCCGGAGTCTGCGAGCCCCACTGCCGCAGCGACTTCAGGTCGTCCAGGCTCAGCGGGTAACCGGAGAGGAACAACTGGATGTAGAGCGTCAGGCTGGAGTGCCCGGCGGAGAGAACGAACCGGTCGCGGCCGGGCCAGTTCGGGTCGGCCGGGTTGTGCCGCATGACGCGGTTGAAGAGGAGGTACGCCGCGGGCGCGAGGCTCATCGCGGTGCCCGGGTGACCGTTGCCGGATTTCTCTACGGCGTCCATGGCCAGCACGCGGACGGTGTCTACGGCCCGGCGATCGAGGTCGGACCAGTTCAGTGCGGAGTGCTCGGGTCGTTTGACAGCCACGATGGTTGTGCTCCTCGGCAGATGGGCGGAACCCTCACCGATGACCTTATCGAGCGTCCCTAAACGTGCGCCCAGGGATCTGTGCATGGTGTGCGCTACGTGACCATCCAGATGCTCGGTTCAACCCGGTGGTGTGACGGCCCGCACCGTTGTCGGGTCGGCCGGGCAGCCAAAACGACGACGCGTAGTGTGTGGGTCGGTATGCGGACCTTTGCGGTCCCGACCGATCCGATCTCCCCGTGCCCGATGCCGGAAGGTGGCAATCCGTGAGCATGATCACCGAGCGCCCCGCGAGCAACCCGGCCGGGCCACACCCGGCGCGGGCGGCCGAGGGCCCGGTGGCCCGGCGGGACGTACGCGCGGTCATCTCGGCGTACGTGGCGCTCACCAAGCCGCGGATCGTCGAGTTGCTGCTGGTCACCACCATCCCGGCGATGATGCTCGCCGAGGGCGGGCTGCCGTCGCTGTGGCTGATGGCCATCGTGCTGATCGGCGGCTCGCTCGCCGCCGGCGCGGCCAGCGTCCTCAACTGCTACATCGACCGCGACATCGATCAGCTGATGCGGCGTACCAAGCGTCGGCCGCTGCCGGCGCACACCGTGTCGCCGCGAAGCGCGCTGATCTTCGGTCTGGTGCTGGCGGTGGTGTCGGTGGCCCTGATGGCGGCGTTCACCAACCTGCTGGCCGCCGGGCTGACCCTCGCCGCGATCGCCTACTACGACCTCGTCTACACCCTGTGGCTCAAGCGCTCCACGCCGACGAACACCTTCTGGGGCGGCGCCTGCGGTGCGGCACCCGTGCTGATCGGCTGGGCGGCGGTGACCGGCTCGCTGGCGCCGGCCGCCTGGGGGCTGTTCGCGGTGGTCTTCTTCTGGCAGATGCCGCACTTCTACCCGCTCGCCATGAAGTACAAGGACGACTACGCCCGGGCCGGCATCCCGATGCTGCCGGTGGTGGCCTCGATCCGCCGGGTGAACGCCGAGATCCTGATCTTCGCGTGGCTCACCGTGCTCACCTCCCTGGCCGTCTGGCCGCTGGGGCTGAGCGCGATCTACGGGGTGCCGACCCTGGTGGTGGGCGCCATCTTCGTGGTCGAGGCACACCGGCTCTGCCGGCGCGCGACGCGCGGCGAGGCGGTCAAGCCGATGCGGCTGTTCCACTGGTCGACGACGTACCTGACGATCGTCTTCGTGGCCGTCGCGCTCGACGCGCTGATCTGACCGTCCCGCGCCCGGCGCTGTCCTTTGGGTCTGGCGCTGCCCTTCGGGTCTGGCTTTGCTCGGTCTGGCTTTGCTTGGTCTGGCTTTGCTTGGTCTGGCTTGCCCGGTCTGGCTCTGCTTGGTCTGGCTTTGCTCGGTCCGGCTCTGCTCGGTCTGGCTCTGCTCTTCGGGTCTGGTGCGGATGCCTCGCCCGTCGGGTCTGGTGCGACGTCGCTGCCCGTCGGCTTTCCGGTGGCTGTCGGCTTTCGCGCCGCGGCTCTGGCTTGACCGCCCCCGCGCCGCCCGCCGGCTGGTGACCGAGTGTTGGTGCCGATGATCTACTGACTAATCATGGACGTGGATGAGTTGTCCGGGTTTAATGTCACATCAGAGTAACTTTCGGCATGAGTCGGATCGGCTCAACTCGGGGCGGTTCGGGAGCGATTCGCCAACGCTCTTTGAGCGCAAAAGTCCCAATATAACCGGACAGTTAACCTGTGCTTGTCCTTAAACCCGTAGGTAATTGGCATCACAAAAGGTTCATGGTTCTGGCCCCACGGGGTGCAACTCTGCTTAGGCTTCGCGTCATGGCAGATGGTTCCGATACGACGCTGACGGCCGAGCAGACCGCTGGCGAGCAGGCGCCCCAAGGCCTGGTCGCGGGCCTCAAGGCGTTCGCGGCCGGACACGGCGGCGCGAAGGCGGTCATCGAGTACGTCGGCAAGCGTGGCGCACGGATCGTCCTGGTGGGTTCCGACGGTGAGTGGGGCGACCAGTTCGCCGACGACACCGTCACCGCCCGGGAGGCGTGCGCCAAGGCGGGAGTCACCGTCGAGAACGCCTGGGAGCGTGAACTGATGGACCAGATGCGTCCGAGCAACGACCTCTGGCGGTCGATGGCTCGCCGCACGATGGCCCGCTGAACAGACAGCTGAATTGACCACACATCACCAGTCGACCCGGGGGGAACCCCGGGTCGCTCTCGTCACCTGCGCCGACCTGGCCGACCTCGACCCGGACGACCGGCTGGTCCTCGCCCCACTCGCCGCCCGTGGCGTCGCCGTGCAGACCGTGATCTGGGACGACCCCGACGTCGACTGGTCGTCCTACGACCTGGTCGTGCTCCGCTCACCCTGGGACTACGCGCTACGCCGCGACGAGTTCGTGTCCTGGGCGTCCACCGTTCCGGCACTGGTCAACCCGGCCGACGTGGTCCGATGGAACACCGACAAGCGCTACCTCGCCGAGCTGAGCGCCGCCGGGGTGCCAACCGTGCCGACCTCCTGGATCGAGCCGGGGGAGAGCTGGCAGCTGCCCGCCGAGACCGGCGAGTACGTGCTCAAGCCCGCGGTCAGCGCCGGCAGTCAGGACACCGGCCGGTACGACCTGGCCGACCCGGAACACCGGGACCTGGCCGCCGCACACGTTCGCCGGCTCTCCGAGGCCGGCCGGGTGACGATGGTCCAGCCGTACCTGCGTGCCGTCGACACCGAGGGCGAGACGGCCCTGCTCTTCCTGGCCGGCCCGGAAGGGCTCGCGTTCAGCCACGCGATCCGCAAGGGTCCGATGCTGTCCGGGCCCGACCTCGGCCCGGACGGGCTCTACAAGGCCGAAGAGATCACCGCCCGCACCGCCCGGCCCGAACAGCTGGCGGTGGCCGAGCAGACCCTCGCGACGGTGCCCGGGGGCACCCGACAGCTGCTCTACGCCCGGGTCGACCTGATCCCCGGCCCGGACGGCGAGCCGGTCCTGGTCGAGCTGGAGCTGACCGAGCCGTCGCTCTTCATCGGGTACGCGGACGGAGCCCCCGACCGCCTCGCCACCGCCATCACCACTCACCTCGCCCGCAACGCCTGACCCCCCACGCTGGGGACACCCACGAACGGCCCCGTCCGCGCCACCGCGCGCTCGATCCCCGTGCCGCCGTGCGTCCGTGCCGCCGTGCGTTCGCGCCCCGTGCCCCCGTGCGTTCGTGCCGCCGTGCGTCCGCGCCCCCGTGCCCCCGTGCGTTCGCGCCCCGTGCCCCCGTGCGTTCGTGCGTTCGTGCCGCCGTGCGCCCGCGCCCCCGTGTCGCTGCGCCGCCTGCAAGATCGCGCAACATCCTGGTTGTAGTGGTATCGGCGCGTCGGCGATGCCACTACATCCTGGATCGAGCGTGATCTTGGTGGCCGTGGGCGCCCAAACCCGGGTCCCGGTCTCCCCGGAGGCAGGGTTCGTCGTCAAGATCCGCGCAGCATCGGGGATGTTGCTGCCTCTCGCGTGTCGGAGGCAGCAACATCGGGGAAGTTGCGTAGATCTTGGCGCGGGCGCGGGCGCGGGCG
>NZ_JAKKFF010000191.1 GCF_022229015.1 Micromonospora foliorum | reverse complement strand
CCCCCGACCGGGCCGCGGACTCAGCCGACGCGTCCGACGCTCCGGCGGAACGGGCCGAGTCTGCCCGGCCGGCGTTCTCGGCCACCGCCGCGCGGTGTGCGGCCGCCGCGAAGGCAGCGCCGACCAGACCGGCGGTGGCCAATCGTCCGGCCAGGAACGCCTCCAACGAGGCCAGGTCGGTGACCCGGCCGGCGGCGACGGCCGCCTCCAGACCACCGGAGTGCGCATGCGCCCCGGCCGGGAAGCGCCCGTCGGCCAACAGCAACAGCAGGCTCGGCGTCGCCATCAGAACAGGAAGTACCGCTGGGCCATCGGCAGCCGGGTCACCGGGTCCGGCTCGACCACCACACCGTCGATCCGCACCGTGAAGGTGTCCGGGTCCACCTCGATGTACGGCATCGCGTTGTTCTCCGGCAGGTCGGCCTTGCCCCGCGACCGCACGTCGCTCACCGGCACCACCCGGCGTCGCACGTCGAGGCGGAGCCCGACGTCCAGGGCCGCCGGGGCCACGAAGGCGAGGCTGGTGGCCGCCGCCGCCGCGCCGTACGCCCCGAACATCGGCCGCGGCAGCATCGGCTGCGGTGTCGGGATGGAGGCGTTGGCGTCGCCCATCTGGGCGTACGCGATCATGCCGCCCTTGAGGACCAGGTGTGGTCGGACGCCGAAGAACGCCGGGTCCCAGAGCACCAGGTCGGCGAGCTTGCCCGGCTCGACCGAGCCGACCTCCCGTTCCAGGCCGTTGGCCATCGCCGCGCAGATGGTGTACTTCGCCACGTACCGTCGGGCCCGGTGGTTGTCGGCGGCCCCGTCACCCGGCAGCGCGCCGACCCGGTCCTTCATCACGTGGGCGCTCTGCCAGGTCCGCATGATCACCTCGCCGACCCGGCCCATCGCCTGCGCGTCGGAACCGATGATCGAGATCGCGCCGAGGTCGTGCAGCAGGTCCTCGGCGGCCATCGTGGACGGTCGGATCCGGCTCTCGGCGAAGGCCAGGTCCTCCGGCACGGACGGGTTGAGATGGTGGCAGACCATCAACATGTCCAGGTGCTCGGCCAGCGTGTTGGCGGTGTACGGCCGGGTCGGGTTGGTCGACGACGGCAACACGTTCGGTTCGCTGGCCACGGTGATGATGTCCGGTGCGTGCCCGCCGCCGGCTCCCTCGGTGTGGTACGAGTGGATCGCCCGCCCCCCGATGGCCCGTAGGGTGTCGGCGACGAACCCGGCCTCGTTGAGCGTGTCGGTGTGGATCGACACCTGGACCCCGGACGCGTCGGCCACCCGCAGGCAGGCGTCGATCGCCGCCGGCGTGGTGCCCCAGTCCTCGTGCAGCTTGAAACCGCCCGCGCCGGCCCGCAGCTGTTCCCACAGCGCCTCGCTGGAGACGGTGTTGCCCTTGCCGAGCAACAGCACGTTGACCGGCATGGTGTCCAGCGCCTCGTGCATCCGGGCCAGGTGCCAGGCGTTCGGGGTGACCGTGGTCGCGCGGGTCCCCTCGGCCGGCCCGGTGCCGCCGCCGACCATCGTGGTGATGCCACTGGCCAGCGCCTCGGTGACGATCTGCGGGCAGATGAAGTGCACGTGCGTGTCGACCGCGCCGGCGGTGAGGATCCGCCCGTTGCCCGCGATCACCTCGGTCGACGGGCCGATGACCAGGTCGGGGTGGACGCCGGGCATGGTGTCCGGGTTGCCGGCCCGGCCGAGCGCCACGATGCGCCCGTCGCGCAGCCCCACGTCGGCCTTGACCACGCCCCAGTGGTCGAGCACCACCGCGCCGGTGATGACGGTGTCCAGTGCCCCCTCGGCGCGGGTGGCACGGGCCTGACCCATCGACTCACGGATCACCTTCCCGCCGCCGAAGACCGCCTCGTCGCCGCCCACACAGTGGTCGGTCTCCACCTCGATCAGCAGGTTGGTGTCGGCCAGTCGGATCCGGTCACCGGTCGTTGGCCCGTACAGGTCGATGTAGCGGTCCCGCCGCACGGCGCTCACCGCGGCGACCCGTCGGCCGTTCCCGCGTGCGGCGGCGGGTCCAACGGTCCCGCGCACTCCCCGCGGAGACCCGGAACGATCCGTGCCCCGCCGAGCGGTACGAGGTCGACGCTGCGGTTGATGCCGGGTTCGAACCGGACCGAGGTGCCCGCCGGAACGGCGAGCCGTTGCCCCCAGGCCGCGTCCCGGTCGAACGACAGCGCCGGGTTGACTTCGGCGAAGTGGTAGTGCGAGCCGACCTGCACCGGGCGGTCGGCGGTGTTGACCACGAGCAGGGTGGTCACCGGACGACCCACGTTGATCTCGACCGGGTCGGCCGCCGGCAGGATCTCCCCGGGGATCACGGGATCGGGTGGTGCACCGTCACGAGCTTGGTGCCGTCCGGGAACGTCGCCTCCACCTGCACCTCCCTCAGCAGCTCGGGGATGCCGTCCTGGACGTCGTCGCGGCCGAGCACCGTCCGGCCGGCCGACATCAGGTCCACCACCGACCGCCCGTCGCGGGCCCCCTCGAGGAGGAACGCGGTGAGCACCGCGACGGCTTCGGGATAGTTGAGGCGCAGGCCGCGTTCGCGGCGGGCGCGGGCGACATCGGCCGCGACGTGGATGAGCAGGCGGTCCTGCTCGTGTGGGCTGAGGAACACGGGGCTCTCCCGGTGGGGTCGGCGTGCCCGGCTCGCCGTCGGCTCCGCACGGAGTCGCGCCGGGCATCAGCGCCCGGGGACGAGCTGGGAGTCACACGACCGCCGGGTCACCGCCGACGGGGCGACCCGGGACTCCACCATCCCGGCCCGCACGACGGGCAACCGGCGGTGTCGGGTCGGATGCGGACCGCACCGCCCACCGCTGAGCAGACCGTAGAGGATCGCCACCGACCGAGGCAACAGTCCATTGGGGATCGCCTGGCTGCCCGGTCCGTGTTCCCGTGGAGCGGCAGGCAGGGGATGATCGCCGGATGACGGCGACGAGGGGTACGCGCGCACTGCTCGGTGTTCTGTTCCTGGCGGTGGCCACGGTCGGGGCGTGGCTGCTCTGGCTGGGCTGGGACGACGAGTACACGGTCGACGCGCAGACCGGCGCGAGCAGCGGCCCGTACGAGCCGTGGCAGGTGGTCGGCTGTGTGGTGACGCTCGTGCTGCTGGCCGCGCTCGCCGGGACGCGGCTCAGCCCGTGGCTGGTGGCGGCGGTGATGACTGTGGCGTTCACGGCGGCGTGGTCGTGGCGGGCCGCGTCGACCGACGACAGCGGGTTGTGGGTGGTCGGCGGGATTCTGGTGCTGGTGGGCATGGCGGCCGGCAGCGCCCTGGTGAGCCTCGCCGGGCGGCGGATCGGTCGGCGGATGGCCGGCCGACCCGCCTGACCGCAGCCGGCGTCGGGGCCGGGCGGGCCCGGTCAGTAGGTCACCTCGTGGTTCTCGCCGGCCTCCGCTGCGACCGGCAGAGCACGCGTCTGAACCCCAGTCTCGTGGCCTTAGG
>NZ_JAKKFF010000190.1 GCF_022229015.1 Micromonospora foliorum | reverse complement strand
CGCCGACTACGACGAGGTGGCCGCCGCCGAACCGGTGCGGCAGGTGTGCAGCGCCAGGACGTTCCGTCTGACCACCGGGATCGCCGAGGCGACCGGCTGGCACCTGGAGGTGCTCCCGCCGATCGACGGCAGCATCGACCGGACCTACCGGTGTCTGGCCGGGCGCGGCGTGGACGCGCTCACCGCGCCGACGCTCACCGGCCGCTGAGCCCGTTCGACCCGCGTCGGCGGTCACGCACCGCACGCAACGCGTCCCGGCTGTCCAGGGCGTCCAGAGTGTCCGCGTCGATCCCGTACGGCATCAGCTCGGGCGGCCCGACGGCTGCCGACCGGTCCACCGGCTCCGGGTCGTCGACCTGACGAGCGGCGGAGACCGCGACCCCGGCGACCATGGTCATGAGCACGCAGAGCAGCGCGAGAACCACGCCGAGGAGGTCCTGTCGGCGCCACACGACCAGCATGACCAGCGGCGCAAGGGCTCCCAGCGCCGCGAGCACCGCCACCGTGCGCGCATCTGGTCTGGACAATCGGCTCACCCGTCCAGCATGTCGTGACGAGGCCGGCTGTCAACCGCAGAACGCCCGCCGCGCCGATCGACGTCGATCCGAGCGACCCGCCCGACATGGACACCGCACCTACACGGAGTGGACAGGAACGGCTACTCTCGGTGTCCCGCAGGCTCTTCCGGCAGCGAGGTCGCCCATGAACTCAGGCAGTTCGCAGTCCCGGCTCCGCTCGGTCGCGTCGACGCTGGCGGTCGCGCTCACTCTCGTGCTCGCCGCCGCCGCCGGCTGCGACAGCCGGAAGGAACCGGAGCTGCAATCCGTGCAGGAGAAGATGCGCGAGACGCACATCTACGGTCAGTCGAAGCTGCGGGTCGGTGTGGCCACCAACGAGCCGTTGATGAGCGAGTTGCGCAACGGCAAGCCGGTCGGCTTCGACGTCGAGATCGCCCGGTACATCGCCGCCTCCCTCGGCTACGAGGGGGACCAGCGGCTGGAGTTCGTCCCGGTGGCCACCGAGGAACGGATTCCCGCGCTACAGGGCGGGACGGTCGACCTCGTGGTGTCCAGCTTCTCCATCACCGAGGAGCGCAAGCAGGTGGT
>NZ_JAKKFF010000019.1 GCF_022229015.1 Micromonospora foliorum | reverse complement strand
CTTACTTTTTTTTTTTTTTATGATCCGACCTCCGCCGTGTTCTATCCCTGTGCCCTACACGACGCTCTTCCGTTCTCCACCTGCTGGCGGTGTGCCGACAGCACGGTTGGCGTCCGGCCCGGGTGCGCCCGGCCCGCAACCCGGAGTTCCTCTGCGGGCTGGTGCTGGCCGGCGGCGGGGTGGCCGTGGAACCGGCGGCGGTGGCCCGCCGGGAACCCCGGATGGCCTGGCGACCGATCACCGACGCGCCACTGGCCAGGCGCACCTCGGCAGCCTGGCCGGACCGGTCGGCACACCCGGCGGCGGCGATGTTCGGCCAACTGGCCGCGGAGGTGCTGGCCGACGCCGAACCCACCGCGCCCGCGCCGCCCACGACGTCGGTGCCGGCGGCACGGCCGTGGCCGGTGCTGTTCGACACGACCGGGTGAACCGGTGCGCCGTTGCGTTCGTCACCTCCGGTTGGGCGGTGGATCGTCCACCCACGCGGGTATGGATGACAGGTAACGAAGACGCGAAGGAGCCGCAGTGGCACTCACGATTCCCGACATCAGCCTGAACGACGGCACCACCATTCCGCAGCTCGGCTTCGGGGTGTTCCAGATCGAGCCGAAGGACACCGTCGCGGCGGTGACCACGGCGTTCGAGGTGGGTTACCGGCACATCGACACCGCCGAGATGTACGGCAACGAGGCCGAGGTCGGCGAGGCGGTACGCGTGTCCGGCCTCGACCGGGGCTCGGTCTACGTGACCAGCAAGCTGAACAACGGCTTCCACCGCCCCGACGACGCCCGCCGGGCGTTCGACTCGACGCTGGCGGCGCTGAAGATGGACTACATCGACCTGTTCCTGATCCACTGGCCGCTGCCGACCCTGTACGACGGCGACTACGTCTCGACCTGGAAGGTGCTGGAGGAGTTCCAGCGCGACGGCCGGGCCCGCTCGATCGGCGTGTCCAACTTCCAGGTGTCGCACCTGCAGCGGCTGGCCGACGAGGCGAGCGTCGTGCCGGTGGTCAACCAGATCGAGGCGCACCCGTACTTCGGCAACGACGAGGTCCGCGCCTACGGCCGTGCGCACAACATCCTCACCGAGGCGTGGTCGCCCATCGCCCAGGGCAAGGTCCTCGACGACCCGACGGTGGTCGACATCGCCGAGCAGCTCGACCGGACCCCGGCGCAGGTGGTGCTCCGCTGGCACGTGCAGCGCGGCGACATCATCTTCCCGAAGTCGACCACCCCGAAGCGGATCAAGGAGAACACCCGGATCTTCGACTTCGAGCTGGACGACGCGGCGATGGAGCGGATCACCGCGCTGGACAAGGGTGAGGCCGGCCGGCAGGGCCCGAACCCGGACACCTTCGCCTACCTGCCCGCGTAACGCGACGGCCGGCGGCGACGCCACTGAAAAGGGGGGCCCGGTCGGGCCCCCCTTTTTCGCGTGAAAGGACCGTCCCCGGCGATGTCGCTCCGCCGTACCATCCTGCTTCCGCTGTCGTTGCTCCTGCTCGGCTCGGCGGCCTGCGCGCCGAGCCAGGCCGCCGAGGCTCCCCGCTGGTCCGCGCCGTCGGTATCAGCCTCGCCGACCCCGCCAAAGCCGCGTCCGGCGCCGACCTCCACGGCCGAGGTCCGCAGCCGGGTCACCGCAGCGATGCTGAACCTGGACGCGAAGTTCCACCCGGAGACCGCCCAGTACACCGACGAGAACACCGAGGCGTGGAAGTTGATCTCCCTGTGCAGGGCGAGCCTGCCGTCGGACATCAAGCGCACCGCGCACCGGGAGCGGCTCTGGGATGGCGAGTCCGTGTGGATCCGGCAGTACGTGGTCGGCTACCTGAAGGTGCCCGGCCGCAAGCTCGCCGACGAACTGCGGTCGGTCCTGTCGACGTGCAAGGAGTACGAGGTGCCCGACGACGGGCGCACGTCGACGATCGTGCGACCGTCGCCCCCGCCGGTGCCGAACGGCCCTGACGTGATCACCTTCTGCGAGCGGCTGAAGGGGAAGGCGACCCGGCACCAGTGCACGCTGATCCTGGTGCGCGGCAACTTCGTCATGGAGGTGGACGCCTCGGCGAGCGACGGTGACCTGGCGGCCGGCACCGCGCTGATCGCGAAGATCGCGCCGCTGGCGGTGGCCGCCCTGGAGAAGGCCGTCTGAACGCCACCGTGGGGCGGGCGCCGCTGCTGGCGCGCCCGCCCCTCCCCCCGGCTGGCGACCCCTTGCCAGTCTCCGTGGTCAGACGCGGCCCACGGAGTCCTGGTTCTGCAACACCAGCCACCGGCCGTGCTGGTACGTGTAGCTGACCCCGATCAGCAGCGGCACCCTGGTGCCGGTGGCTGGCACCGCGTAGACGGAGTCGAACAGCACGAACCCGGTCCGGCAGCCCACCACGGTCTGTTTGGCCACACTGAAGGACTGGGTCCACGAGTCGTCGGCGAAGAACCCGCGCAACCAGTCCACGGTGGCCCGTTTGCCGTCGAGCACCTCACCGTCGGAGGCGAAGACGGAGGTGACCTCGGGGTGCAGCAGCGCGGCGAAGCCGTCCAGGTCGCGCCGCTCGGTGGTCTCCACGTACGCCCGGACGGCGCGGTCGAAGGCGCGCTCGCAGCCGCGGGCCGCCGCGTCGCCGGTTGTGGTGTCGCCGGGGCCGGGGGTGGCGGCCGACACCGCGGCCGGAGCCGCTGCCAGCAAGCCGGCGGTGAGCCCGAGCAGGGCGATCGTGCGGCCGAGCCGGCCGGCGGGACGGGCGGAGGCAGGTGGGCGCATCGGTTTCTCCTCGGGACGAGTGGTGTTGCCGTCGCAGCCAACCCGGCCCACCACACACTCGGCCAGTCATTCGAACCAGCTCGAATGCGGACGGCACATCGATGCCGCCGCTTGTACTATCCGCGCTGTGATGGTCACGCATCTGGACGGCCCGAGCCTCGCCCGGCTCCGGTTGGCGATCTCGCCGGCCTGGGAGGTGACGTCCTGGCTGCGGGCCGCGCTCTCGCGGTTCGGGCATCCGGTGCACGGCGATCCCGGTCCGGCCGCCCGCGCCGCGTTGCGGCACCCCGACGTGGCCCTGGTCGCGGAGCTGGTGACCCCGCCCGGCCGGCTCGGCTACACGCCGGACCTGCTCACGCCGAAGCCGCCGCTGGGCCCGCTCGACGCGGCCTTCGAGCAGCAGTTGGCGGCCACGGCCGCAACGCCCGCCGACGAGGTGGCGACGCAGGTGAACGAGCGGTTCCCGACGGGCCCGATGCCGGTGCGGGTCCGCGCGGCCGTCGAGGACGGCACCCTCGCCCGGCGGGTCACCGACGGGCTGCGGCACTTCTGGCGGGCCGCGCTCGCCGAGCAGTGGCCGGCGGTGCGGGCCACGCTGGAGGCCGAACTGGCCGGGCGGGCCACCGCGATGGCCACCGCCGGGGTGGGCAGCATGCTGAACGGCCTGCACCCGAAGGTCGGCTGGACCGGCAGGTCGCTGACCATCGACAGCTCGTACCGGATCACCACGGCGCTGACCGGCGCGGAGCTGGTGCTCGCGCCGTCGGCGCTGGCCTGGCCCCAGGTGTCCACCCAGCTCTGCGACGAGGGCAACGCCGTGCTGGTCTACCCGGTCGGCGCCGGGCGGGCGGACCAGCGCCGGGCGGGTCGGCTCGGTGACCTGGTCGGTGCGAGCCGGGCGGCGATCCTGGCGGACCTGGACGTGCCCCGGTCCACCGGGCAGCTCAGCGAGCGGCACCGGCTGGCCCCGGCCACCGTCTCCTACCATCTGGGGGTGCTGCTGCGCTCCGGCCTGGTGGTGCGCACCAGGGAGCGGCACAGCGTGCTCTACCGGCGGTCCGACCACGGGGACGAGCTGGTCGGCTGCCGGCCAGGTCAGGGCGCGACGCGCTCGGCGAGCCGGCGGAACACCGCCTGAGTGGGCGAGCCGGGCTCGGGGACGTAGACGATCATCCGCTGGTCGGTCTCCGGAACGTGCAGCACCCGGCACTCGAACTCCAACGATCCCAGCTCCGGGTGCGGCACCCGCTTGACGGTGGGGCGGCGCTCCTCGACATCGTGCTCCGCCCAGAGCCGCGCGAACCGTGGCGAGGTGCCGAGCAGCTCGGTGACCAGCTCGCGGATCGCCGGGTCGGCCGGGTAACGGCCGTAGGCGGCCCGCAGGTCCGCCACGGTGCTGCGGACGAAGCAGATGGTCTCGGCGTCGGTCCAGTGGCTGTCGGTCGCCGGACGCCGGAAGGTCCAGCGGATCATGTTGCGGTCCGCGGCCGGCACGGCCGAGAGGTCGCCCATGAAGTACGTGGCCAGCCGGTTCCACGCCAACACCTGGTACGCGGCGTCGACGAGGTACGCCGGAGTCTCAGTCATCGCGTCCATCAGGTGCCGCAGCCCGGGGGTCACCTCCCGGCTCGGCCCGCCGGCCGGCAGCGGATTCTCCCCGGCGATCCGGAACAGATACTCGCGCTCGTCCCGACTCAGCAGCAGCGCCCGGGCCATCGCGGCGAGCACCTGCCGCGACGGGTGCGGCCCGCGGCCCTGCTCCAGCCGGATGTAGTAGTCGATCGACATGCCGGCGAGCTGGGCGACCTCCTGCCGGCGCAGCCCGGGGGTGCGTCGGCGTTCGCCCTCGGGGAGCCCGACCTCGGCGGGCCGCAGCCGGGCGCGGCGGGTACGCAGGAACGCCGCCAGTTCGTCACGCCGCAGCCCGATGCTCGTCATGCCCTCAGCATGCCTCGGTGCGGGCCGGCGAGGGTGGTACCGCCGGTCCCAGCCTCCGCCCGTCTCTCCCCGGGCGCGGCCAGCCCGGCGAGGCTCGACGGCATGACGAACATGATCGCCCTGATCACCGGGGCCAACAAGGGGATCGGCTTCGCCACCGCCCGGCAGCTCGGTGCCCTCGGGATGACCGTGCTGGTGGGCGCGCGGGACGCCGAGCGGGGCCGGGCAGCGGAGCGGGAGCTGCGCGACGGCGGCGCGGACGCGGTGTTCGTGCCGCTCGACATCACCGACGCCGAGTCGGTGACGACCGCCGCGAAGCGGGTGGAGGCGGAGTACGGCCAACTGGACGTGCTGGTCAACAACGCCGGCATCATCCTCGCTGACGGCGCACGAGGGCTGCCCAGCGAGACGACAGTGGCGACGCTGCGCCGGCTGTACGAGACGAACGTCTTCGGGGTGGTGGCGGTGACCAACGCGCTACTGCCGCTGCTGCGCCGGGCACCGGCCGCCCGGATCGTCAACGTGTCGAGCGAGGTCGGCTCGATCGCGGTGATGACCGACCCGAACGGCGCGCTGTTCGAGCTGACCTCCGTGCCGTACCCGTCGTCCAAGGCGGCGCTGAACATGCTCACCGCCATGTACGCCAAGGAGCTGCGGGACACCCCGATCAAGGTGAACGCGGCGAACCCGGGCTACTGCGCCACCGACCTCAACGGCAACAGCGGCTTCCGCACCGCCGAACAGGGCGCCGAGGTGAGCGTGCACCTGGCGACCCTGCCGGCCGACGGCCCGAACGGACTGCTCTGGGGCTTCCAGATGGACGCCGGTGGTGGGTACGGCGTGCTGCCCTGGTGACAGCGCCGTGAACCGCCCCGCCGCCCTCAGCTTCCGGTCGGTGGGGCGGTCAGGTCGAGCTGCCAGTCGTTGGCCCGCATCATCTGCCCCGGCGGGTATTCGAAGCCGGTCTCGCCGAGCAGCGTGAAGCCGGCCTTGCGGCACACCGCGTTCGAGGCGGGGTTGTCGACCGAGGGGTAGGCGTGGGCGTGGTGCCGGTCCCGTCGCGCGCGGGCCACGTCCACCACCGCGCGCACCGCCGCCGTGGCGAGGCCCTGCCCCCGGTACGCGGGCAGCACCGCCCAGCCCAGCTCGTACACCGGTTGCTCGCGCCACTCGCGGGCCCAGTAGCCGACGCTGCCCGCCCGTGCCCCGTCCGGCAGCACCAGCGTGAACATGCAGCCCTGCCCGGTGCCCGAGAAGTGCACGTACCGGTCGTGCCGGGCGAGCACCTGCTCGTCGGTCTCCGGGCCGCCGGTGTGCTTGCGGGTGTCCGGTGAGTTGAGCTGCCGCAGCAGGTCGAGGTCGTCCTCGTGCCACGGCTCGATGCGTACCTGTGCCATTCCGCCCCCCTGTTCGTCGACCCCAGTCAAGCCGATCCCACCGACATTTCGCCCCGAACCGCGCCCGCTAGATCGGATCTAGCGGGCGCGTGTCGTCACCTCGCGCCTTCAGGGTGGAAGGGGGGTGGCCATGACACAGTTGCGGATCGCCGTGATCGTCGGCAGCACACGGGAGGGGCGGGTCGGCGACCGCCTCGCCCACTGGTTCGTCGAGCAGGCCACGCGGCACGACGACCTGGCGGTGACGGTCGTTGACCTGACCGAGTACGACTTCCCGGCCACCTACCCCGCCGAGCCGACCGCGTCCATCCGGGCGTTCGTCCGCGAGGTGGGCCGGGCGGACGCGTTCGTCGTGGTCACCCCCGAGTACAACCACAGCTTCCCGGCACCCTTGAAACAAGCCATCGACTACGCGTACGACGAGTGGCAGGCCAAACCGGTCGGTTTCGTGTCGTACGGCTGTCGGTCCACCGGCCAGCACGCGGTCGACCAGCTACGTACCGTCTTCACCGCACTGCACGCGATGACGGTGCGCGACGTCGTCGGGATCGACCTGCTCGCCGACGAGCCGACCGCCCAGTGCACCGACGAGCTGCAGCGCGACGTCGGCGTCCTGCTCGACCAGCTGCGCTGGTGGGGTCTGGCACTGCGCGACGGCCGGGCGGCTCGACCCTACGTCTCCTGAACACGTCCACCACGAAAGGTAAGAATCATGAGTAGACGCACCACAGGTCTGGCCATCGAGGCCGAGGGGCTCACCCGCTCGTTCGGGGACACCCGGGCGCTGGCCGGCATCGACCTCCAGGTGCCCGCCGGCACCGTCTACGGCCTGCTCGGCCCGAACGGCGCGGGCAAGACCACAGCGGTCCGGGTGCTCGCCACGTTGCTGCGACCCGACGGCGGCTCGGCCCGGGTCTTCGGGCACGACGTGGTCGACGAGGCCGACAAGGTCCGTTCCCGGGTCAGCCTCACCGGCCAGTACGCCTCGGTCGACGAGGACCTGACCGGCACGGAGAACCTGGTGCTCCTCGCCCGCCTGCTCGGCCTGCGCAAGCCGGCCGCTCGGGAGCGCGCGGCGGCCCTGCTGGCCGCGTTCGGTCTGACCGAGGCGAGCGACCGCCAGGTGAAGAAGTACTCGGGTGGGATGCGGCGACGCATCGACATCGCCGCCAGCATCCTGAACACCCCCGATCTGCTCTTCCTCGACGAACCGACGACCGGTCTCGACCCGCGCAGCCGCAACCAGGTGTGGGAGATCGTCCGGGCGGTGGTGTCGCACGGCACGACGGTGCTGCTGACCACCCAGTACCTCGACGAGGCCGACCAGCTCGCCGGGCGGATCGCGGTCGTCGACCACGGCCGGGTGATCGCGGAGGGCACCCCGGGTGAGTTGAAGTCGTCGATCGGCTCGGGCACCGTCCACCTGCGACTGCGCGACCCCGCACAGCGCCCGGAGGCGGAACGGGTGCTCCGGGAGGCGCTCGACGTGCCGGTGCAGCTCGCCGCCGATCCGGTGGCGCTGACCGCCCGCGTCGGCGAGGCCGGCACCGACCTCGACGCCAGCGCCCAGGCCGCTCGCGCGCTCAGCAACCTGGCCCGCGCCGGCATCCTGGTCGACAACTTCTCCCTCGGCCAGCCGAGCCTGGACGAGGTCTTCCTGGCCCTGACCGACCACCCCGCCGTGCCGACCGACGAGCGCGACGACGAGCTGGAGGCAGCCCGATGAGCGACACCACGACCACCACTACCGAACGGGCGCCGTCCGTCTACGTCCCGTCCGCCGAGGCGCTGGCGACCGTGCTCGCGCCCGGTGCCCGACCTCCCCGGCCGAGCGCGCTGGGCGCGTCACTCACCTTCGGCTGGCGGGCCATGCTGAAGATCAAGCACGTGCCGGAGCAGCTCTTCGACGTGACCGCGTTCCCGATCATCATGGTGCTGATGTTCACGTACCTGTTCGGTGGCGCCCTCGCCGGCAGTCCGCGCGACTACCTGCAGTTCTTCCTGCCCGGCATCATGGTGACCAGCGTCGTCATGATCACCATGTACACCGGCATCGGCCTCAACACCGACATCGAGAAGGGCATCTTCGACCGGTTCCGGACGCTGCCCGTCTGGCGCCCGGCCGCCCTGGTCGGCATGATCTTCGGCGACGTGCTGCGCTACATCCTCGCCGCCGTGGTGATCCTGGGCCTCGGGCTGGTGCTCGGGTTCCGCCCCGAGGGCGGGGTGGTCGGGGTCGTTACCGGGATCGGGCTGCTGGTGGTCTTCTCGTTCGCGTTCTCCTGGGTGTGGACGTTCTTCGGGCTGATCCTGCGCAGCGAGAAGTCGGTGATGGGGGTCAGCATGATGGTGCTGTTCCCGCTGACGTTCCTGAGCAACGTCTTCGTCGAGCCGAGCACCATGCCCGGCTGGCTCCAGGCGTTCGTGAAGGTCAACCCGGTGACGCAACTGGTGGCCGCCATCCGGGGAGCGATGAGCGGCGAGTCCGACCCGTCGGCCACGATGTGGCTGCTGCTATGGAGCGCCGGCTTCGTCCTGGTCTTCGGCACCCTGACGATGTACAGGTACAACCGCCGCTGACAGTGATTCAAGCGACGGGCGCCGCCACGGCTGTGGCGGCGCCCGTCGGCTGTCGTCTGGGCGCCCGGGTGAACGCTGGCGGTCAGACGACCGCCGGCACCTCGGCTCGGATGGTCCCCCGCAGGCGGGTGGCGTCCTGACTGGGAGGCGCGCCGAACTGGCGACGATATTCGCGGCTGAACTGCGACGGGCTCTCGTAGCCAACCCGGATGCCCACCCCGGTGACGTCGTTGGGGTGCGTGGCGAGCAGGAGCCGCGCCTCCTGCAATCGGATCTGCTTCTGGAACTGGATCGGGCTCATCGCGGTCACCGCCTGGAAGTTGCGATAGAACGCCGACACGCTCATTCCGGTCAGCCGCGCTAGCTCCTCCACCCGGAACGGCTGCGCAAAATGGTCGCGGATCCACCGGACCGCCCGGGCGATGTGACTGAGGCTGCTGTCGGCCAGACCGAGCTGCCGGACGGCCGCACCCTGCTCCCCGGTGAGCAGCCGCCACAGGATCTCCCGCTTGATCAGGGGCGCGAGCACCGTGGCGTCCCGGGGCCGATCCAGCAGCCGAAGCAGTCGGATCACCGCGTCGCCGAGCTCGTCAGGAGCGTCGCTGACCAGCAGCCCCGACGGCGTCGGCCCGGTCAGGGGCGGGAGGTCGCCCGGCGCCGCCTGCAGCAGCAACTCCGCGACCATGGCCGGATGTAGCACCAGACCGAAACCCAGAGCCGGCGCGTCGGCGCTCGCCTGGGTGAAACGGCCGGTGACCGGCAGGTCTACCGACGCGACAAGGTACTGGCCGGCCCGGTACTCGTACACGCGGTCGCCCAGCGCCATCTGTTTGGCGCCTTGGGCGATGAGTGCCAGCACGGTGCCCGACATCGACGTGGTCGGCGCCGTCTGCTGCTCGACCTTGGAGATCAGCACCCCCTCAATGGTGGTGTTCATGTCCGGTCGGGCGTGCCTGGCCAGCAACACCCGCAGCTCATCGAGGTCCACGACCCGATTGTGCCACAGAACCAATCCTCGCCAGAATGAGAGGATGAGGCAAGGCCCGGCGAGCATTCTTCTAACGTTTTTGCTGGTAAATGCGCTTCCATAGGATTGTCAGTTTCCCGAAGAGCGCAGCGCAGCTCAACGATTAGGAGTCTCAACAATGTCCGTCCACCACGGGTTCCAGGCCACCATGACAGCTAAGCCAGGCAAGGCGGACGAGCTGATCCAGTTGTTGCTCGACGCACCGTCCCTGCCGCACGACGACTGCGTGGTCTTCCTCGTGTCCCGCTCGGCGTCCGACCGCGACGTCGTCCACGTCATCGAAGGCTGGACCAGCGCCGAGGCGCACAGCGCGTTCTTCGCGGGCGAGCAGGCGCAGGCCCTGGTCGCGAAGCTTCAGCCGCTGCTGGCCGGTGACTCGGCGTACACCGACGCCGTGCCGGTCGGCGGCAAGGCGACCTTCTGAACCGGCGACCGCACCGATCACCCCTACCTGTGTCAGCGAAAGGATCCTGATGAACTTCCCCCGACCGGGCATCGACCCCGAGTTGCTCGTACCCCTGGCCGAACTGCCGTCGATGCCGCCCCTCGGTCCCGAGGTGATCGAGCAGCTGCGCCACTTTCCCCAACCGTCGATCGAAAGTCATCTGGAAGGCCGTGCGGTCGAGCGGCGCGAGGTCACCGTTCCCGCCACTGACGCAACGCCGATCCCGCTGTCCATCCTCAGCCCCACCGATCGTGCCGCCGGCGCACCCTGCGTCTATTGGATCCACGGCGGCGGGATGATGTGGGGCGACCGTTACTCGAACATCGATGTCCCGCTGGAATGGCTCGACCGGTTCGGCGCCGTCGTGGTCACTGTGGACTACCGGCTGGCCCCGGAGGTAACCGGTACGACCCTGGTCGACGACTGTTACCAGGGCCTGCTCTGGGTCGCCGAGAACGCCGCGGACCTGGGCATCGACCCGGCCCGCATCGTCGTAGCCGGTGCCAGCGCCGGAGGTGGCCTGGCGGCAGGAGTCACGCTGATGGCTCGCGACCGCAATACCCCGACCATCGCCGCCCAGTTGCTGTCGTGCCCCATGCTCGACCACCGCAACGACACCACCTCCAGCCTTCAGTACAGCGGGCTGGACGGCGTGTGGACCCGGGAGATGAACGAGTTCGGGTGGCGTAGCGTCCTCGGCGAGCACACCGACCGGACCGTCTCCGCCTACGTCTCACCCGCGCTGGCGGACGACCTGTCGGGTCTGCCGACCACGTACATCGACGCCGGGACCGCCGAGGTTTTTCGCGACGAGGATGTCAGCTACGCGAGTCGGATCTGGGCCGCCGGTGGCCAGGCCGAGTTGCACCTGTGGGCCGGCGGCTTCCACGGATTTTCGGCGCTGTTCCCCCAGGTCCGCGTGTCGGCCGCGGCACGACGCGCCCAGACCGACTGGCTCGCCCGGGTTCTGGACCCCAGCCCTGATCTCAAGGACTGAGCCGCGGGGCCCGTGGCCGGCGCTGACCAGCCGGCGCGCCGACCCCGGCTCAGAGCCGCCAGCGCAGCGGCTCCGGCGGCAGGTAGCGGCAGGTGGTGCCGGTGGAGACGGCGTCGCGCAGGTGGCTCGCCAGTGCCGGGTGTCGGTCGTCGAGCTTGCGGAGCGTGTCGCGGATTCGCGCGGTCACCGTCTTACGGGCCCGCTCGGCCTCGTCGCCCAGGCGGCGGCTCCGGCCGGCGAGGCCCGCCGCGGCACGCAGCTCGTCGAGCAACGCACCCCGCTCGGCGTCCAGCGTGGACACCTTCCGCTTGTCGTCGCGGGCGGCGGCCCGGTCGATCTCCTCGTCGAGGCGGGCCAGGTGCCTCCGGTAGCGGGCCTTCGCCTCGTCGTCGAGGACCGGGTCGGCGCCCATCCGGCGGGCGGCGACCAGCTCCGGCCCGGCCGCCGGGTCGAGCAACTCGACCGCCGGCACGTCGCTGCCCGGGCGGCTGAGCAGCAGATGCAGGTCGTGCAGGCCCTTGGCGTCGGGCAGGTGCACCACGACACCGTCGTACCCGAGTTGCCAGACCGGCCCGTCGCGCCGAAACTCGTACCCCTCGACGGCAGCCGCGACCGGCGCGGCCTGGCCAGGCGCGACAACCTGACCCGGCGCGACGGCCTGGGCCGAGGCGACGGCCTGGGCCGACCCGAGACCCTGGCCCGACCCAGCAGCGTGACCCGAGCCGACGGCCTGGCCCGACCCAGCAGCCTGACCCGGTGCGACGGCCTGGTTTGGGCGGTCGGTGTCGGGGGCCGTCGGGGCGGCGAGCCGGTGGAGCACCTGCGTCATGCCGAGAGCGGTCGCCTCCTCGACGGCGGAGGCGCGCAGGGCGGTCGACGTCGCGGTGTCACCCGGGTGGCCTCGGCCGGCGAGGGCGTTCGCGAGGCCGGTGCGGGCGAGCAGCGACCAGGGTCGGGAGCCCATCCGATCGGCGGAGTCCCGAGCGGCGGTGAAGCCGGCGATGGCGTCGTCCCAGCGTTCCTGGGCGGCGTCGATCAGCGCCAGCCAGTGGTCGACGGGGCCACTGATATCGCAGCCGAAGAGCCCCACCGTCCACTCTCCACGGTGTGGGGCGAGCGCGGCCCGCGCGGCGTCGCAGCGCTGTGGGTCGGCGGACGCGGCGGCGACCTGCGCCCGTAGCCGTAGCCACAGCGGTGACACCGGGCGCGGGTACCGGATGGCGGCGGCCTCGATGCCGGCGGTCAGCCGGATCGCCGTCTCGTCGTCGCCACGCTCCACGGCGGTGATCGCCCGCAGCAGCTCCCGGTAGGGGTAGTCGGTCGGGGCCAGCCCGTCCACGAGCGCGGCGGCCTCGTCGACCCGGCCCTGGAGCAGCAGCCGTGACCACCGCAGGTGATGACCCATGAAGCCGAACTCGGTGTGACCCGGGTCGGCCCGGTCGGTGAGGACGGCGAACCGCTCGTCGGCCCTGGTGAAGTCGCCCCGGAACGCCGCGATGATCCCGCTGTCGACGGCCGCGGCCATCCGGTGCCGGGCGAAGTCGCCCTGCCGTTCGGCGTCGACGAAGGTGGTGAGCTCCTCGGCGAAGCGAGGGTCACCCAGCTCCAGCAGCGCCACCCAGCGCAGCGAGGTCGCCCACAGCTCGGTCTCCCGGTCGCCCGTCCGACGGGCCACGTCCCGGATCTCGGCGGTGAGCGCGGCTCGGGTCGCGGCGGTGCCGAGCCCCCAGGTCGTGTCGTGGCGGGCCCAGAGGCTGAAGGTGAGCGCCTCGTCATCCTGCCCTCGACGGGCGATCGTCTCGGTGGCGGTGATCAGGTCGGCGACCAGGGCGCCAACCGTCGCGGTCGTGTCCGGTTCGCCGATCAACCGGCGGTACGCCTCGCGCACCAACTCTGCCGCCTCGATCGACTGGGCGGTCTCCACCTGGCGGGAACGGTTCACGGTGAGCGCGACCCGGGCCAGCAACACCGGGTCGTCGAGTGAACGGGCCAGCTTGGCTGCCTCGGCCAGCAGTCGCGCGACCTCCTCCCGCCCGGCGTGGTGATAGTGCGACTCGGCGAACTCGACCAGGATCCGCACTCGTTGTGCCGGGTCTTCGACGACCTCCAGGGCTCGGCGGAAGTGCACCGCCGCCTCGTCGCCGGCCAGCCGGGCGAACGCGTCCCTACCCGCGGCGACCAGCAGCGTGGCCACCCGGGCCCGGTCGAGCGCGGGGCCGGCGAGGTAGGCGTGGCGGGCGAGGTCGGCCGGGATCAACCGGTCGGTGAGCTCCCGCAGGTCGTCGACCGCCCGGACGACCGCGCCGTGCCGGGCCCGCCGGTCGTCGTCGGTCAGCCCGTCGTAGAGGGTTTCGCGGACCAGGTCGTGGGCGAAGGCGAAGCGGCCACCGCCCCGGGCGACCACCAGTCGGGCGGTCACCGCCCGGTCGAGCAGCCGGTCGACCTGCGCCGCCGGGGCGGCCGCGCAGGCCGCGAGGACCTGACGGTGGAACTCGCGACCCAGCACTGCGGCGACGGTCAGTGCCTCCACGACGGCGGCGGGTAGTTGGGCCAGGCGGCGGCGCACCGCCTCCCGCACGCCGGGTGCGATCGTGCCGACCGCGTCGTCGGCGTGCCAGAGTCGCGCGGTCTGCTCGACGAAGAACGGGTTGCCGCCGGTGCGCCGGTGCACCTCGTCGACCAGGCCGGCCTCGGGCTCCCGGCCGGCGGTCCGGGTCATCAGTGCGGCCACCTCGTCGCGGGTGAAACCGGTGAGCGTGATCGTGGTGGCCTTCGCGACCAGCGGCATCAGCAGCGGGCGCAGCGGATGCTCGCCCGACTCGACCTCGGCGTCGCGGTAGGTGCCGATCAACAGGAGCCGCTCGAACCAGGTGTGCTGTGCGGCGAAGCTCAGCAACCGCAGTGAGGCCGGGTCGGCCCAGTGCAGGTCGTCGAGGACGACCACGACCGGCCGGTGCTGGGAGACGGCGACCAGCGCGGCGGTCACCGCGTCGTAAAGCGCGAACGCCTCCTGGTCGGCGGCGTCCGGGCCCGGGTCGACGCCGGACCAACTGACGAGGCGACCGGCCTGCTCGCCGCCGACGCCGGACTGGCCGAGCAGGGCTGCGAGGGCCGGTTCGGCGGACTGCCGCGCCACCGCCCAGTCGTCGGCGGAGCGCCGCAGGCCGCGCAGCACCTGCACCCACGGCCAGTAGCCGGGGGCGCTGTCGGAATCCCAGCAGGCGGCGCCGAGCACCAGCGCGCCGCGCTGTCGGGCCTCCCGGGCCGCCGACGTGACAAGCGTCGTCTTGCCGATGCCCGGCTCGCCGGTGACCAGGACGAGACCGCCGTGGCTGGTGGTGGCGCGGTCCAACTCGGCGCGCAGCAGGCTCGCGGGGTGATCCCGCCCGATGATGGCGTCGCCGAGCGCGTCCATGGTCCCCAGACGGTACTGGAACCGTCCGACAGCGCGGGCGGGTTAACCGGCCGAACGCTTCGCGCACCGCGGCCTCGACCAGTTCCCCGGCACCTCGCGGGGCTCGCCGTCCAGGTGGTTTCGGGTCCTTTGGAGCTGATGTCGCCAACGCATCAGACCCATCACTCCCCAACCTTCCCTGTCGAAGTATCATAGGGAACGATGACGGAAGAACTGTACTCAGTTGAGCAGGTGGCCGGCCGGCTCAACCTGCACGTACGCACGGTGCGCGGCTACATCCGCTCGGGCCGGCTCCGGGCGGTGCGGATCGGCAAGCAGTACCGGATTGCCGCCAGCGACCTCGACGCCCTCACCGGCCACGCCCCGACCGCGCCCAGCGTCGCCAGGCAGGCGGAGGTGTCGAGCATCGTGCAGATCGACGGCGTCGACCGGGCCGCCGCCGACCGGCTCGGCACGCTCGTGCTCACCAGCGCCAACACCGCCCACGACCAGGCCCACCCGCTGCGGGTGCAGACGGTGCACGACGCGGAACGCCACCGCATGAAGATCATCATCCTGGGTGATCCGGCCGCCACCGCCGAACTGCTGCACCTGCTCGACGCCGTTCTCAACGCCGACAATGGCCTGCTCAACCGGGAGGTTCGCGATGTCTGACGAGATCCAGGAACGCGCAGGGGTGCCGGTGCTGGTCTGCGACCCGGCGGGGCCGCCGGTGGCCACCGAGCAGGACGCGCTGGACCTGATCGGCGCGGCGTTCCTCGGCGCCCAGGTGGTGGCCGTGCCGGCCAACCGGCTCGACGAGCGCTTCTTCTCGTTGGGCACCCGCTTCGCCGGCGACGTGATGCAGAAGTTCGTCAACTACCGGGTGCGGCTGGCAGTCGTCGGCGACATCTCGCCGCAACTCGCCCAGAGTTCCGCGTTGCGCGCCCTGGTGCACGAGTCGAACCAGGGCGGGCAGATCTGGTTCGTCCCCGACCTCGACGCGCTGGACGCCCGCCTTCGCGCCGCGCGGTAGCCACCTCACCGGTCGGGCACGACCGCCATCTCCACCGCGTCCGGCTCCACGCCCCTGATCCGAGCCTGCTCGGCCGCCCAGCGCAGATAGGTCAGCCACTCCTCGGACGACCAGCCGTTGCGGCGTCCGACACCCGCCTCGGCGGGGAGTTGGCCGGCCACGACACGGTCGAGGATCAGGGGCTGCACGCCGCCCACCCCGCGCCGGTAGCCGATGAAGTAGAGGACCTTCGTGCACAGGCCCGGCCCCAACCAGGGCAGGCGAGCGTGGTCGGGGTCGCGGAAGCGGCGGTACGCCGTACGCAGCGCCTCCTCGTCGGGCGTCGGGGTGGACACCTCCTCCAGCGCGTACGCCAGGCGTTTGCCGTCCGGGTCGGCGTCGAGCGACCTGGCGGCGCGCCACGGGCCGTACCCGATGGGGCCGTAAGCCCAGACCAGCACGGCCGTCAGTAGGTGCCGTGGGCTCGCGGACCCCGCCCGGTATGCCTCGGCCACCGCGAAGACGTCGCGCCGCCAGATCTCGCCGGTCACAGGAAGGCCCTCGGGCCAGGCCTCCGGCGGTAGCCCTGCGCGCCAGCGGTCGACGTTCACGGTGACCGGGGTCCGCTCGCCCGGTAACACCACACCCTCGGTCGTCTGCATGGTTGCCTCCCACAGATCGCGCGCTCCCGGAACTCCGTGGTTCGGACGCTATGGTCGGGCGCTTCCACATGCCGCCCGCCAACGGCAAATCGCGGTATCGACCGCATGGGCGCCTGCCTTCCGGGCGGCCGACTGCGACACCGCATCCGGCGGGGTCGAAGAACGTCGCACGATTGACCTACGGTGCTCCCGTGCTTCCCCGAAACGTGAAGATCCTCGATCAGGTCCGCGCCGAGGCGCTGCGCCGCGGCGTCCCCGCCGCCGACGTGGAGCGCTGGCTGGGGCTCGCCCGCCCGTCTGCGCTCCTGACACAGCAGGGTGACGGGCCGGTCGTGGGCGCCATCCGTGGGCCCGTGATGCTCCCGGCCGACGCCAAGGACCCCAAGTTTCCCTTGATCGCCACCATCGACTGCGGTGCCCTTCCGGCAGACGTGACCGACCTTCCGCTACCGGCCGACGGCCAAATGCTGTTGTTCGGCTGGCCCGAGGAAGACGGCTACGGCGAGGTGATGTACGTGCCGGCGGGCGTGGCCGTCGATGAGCGGGAGCAGCATCCGCCGGGCTTCTCTCCGGACGACGAGGAGTGTGCCGAGGTCTACGCGAAGATCCCGCAGGGCGATCTGCACCTCACGGTCGACATCTCTCTGCCGTACGTCAAGACGATCCCGGGGCCTCCGTGGTCTCCGCCACTGCCGGGAGATCCCCCTTTCGAAGAGATGACCAAGGTGTGGCAGGACGTCCTGGGCGACGCGCCGGACGGCCCGTTCTCCTATGGAGGCTGGACGACGCCGCTGCTGTTGGGTGGCTACGGCACCGACTGCAACGGTTTCAACCCCGCGTGGCTGGGCGCCAACCCCTCGGGCTGTTCCGGCTCCGATGGGCCGGTGCGCGGTGGTGGGCCGCCCGACCATGGTGACTGGGTTCTGCTGGCCGAGTTCCACGGCGGCAGACAAGGCGGCGCGAGCATCCACTGGGTGATCCAGCGTGCCGACCTGAAGGATCGACGCTTCGACCAGGCCAGGGTTCTCGTCTACTGGAATCCGTGACTCCGCCCGCTCCCGCGAGCGTCGACCGGGCCGATCACCGCCAGCGTGTGGACACGTCTACGCGCCGCCCGATATCCACCTCACCGCCCGGAACGGCTTTGGAGCTGACGAGGGCTCAGGACTAGCCGCACGGTGACCGGGTACGCGCGATCCATGGGTAGCCACAAGCAGAACAAACACGACAGCGGCGGCGAGTCGGCGCGAGGCCGGCGGCATTCGGGCAGCGGCGCTCCGGGCCGCCAGGGCTCGCCCATGGAGCACTCGCCCGACCAACGGCACCGCCGTACCGCGACCGGCCCAGCCGGCACCGAAGGCGACCTGGGCCGGGCCAAGGTCTCGGGCGACGGGCGGATCCAGCGCCAGGGCGGCTCCTGAGCCGACCACTCAGCCGGTGCAGCGGCTCGCGGGTTCGCAGGGCGGCTGCACCGGCTGACTGGGTTCTACGGCGTGGCGCAGATGGCGTACGCCGTGTCGGACCAGTTCCCGGCGAACGCGTCCTCCTCGTACGCGCCGGACGCGGCGGACGTCGGGGCGGTCGCGGGGCCACCGTTGGGGCGGAAGTCGTCCACGATGCCCTCGCCGGTCACCCCGTTCAGCTCGTAGCCGGCACCGGTCAGCACCTTCCCGACCGGGCAGGTCGCCGTGACGCTGCGGAAGTCGAGAGAGTTGCTGGCACCCACGGCAGAGGTACGCACCAGACCCGCGAGCGGGTTGGCGCAGATCGCGTACGCGGTCGCGGACCAGTTCAGCGCCGTGGCGTCCGACTCGTACGCGCCGACGGTGACCGCGGTCGGTGCCGTGGCGACGCCGCCGTTGGGGCGGAAGTCGTCGACGACACCCTCACCGGTCACGCCGTTGAGTTCGTAGCCGGTGCCGGTCAGCACCTTCCCGACCGGGCAGGTCGCCGTGACGCTGCGGAAGTCGACCGAGTTGCTGACGCCGACCGTCGCGACGCGGACCAGGCCGGGCAGCGGGTTGGCGCAGATCGCGTACGCGGTCACCGACCAGTTCCCGGCGAACGCCTCGGTCTCGTACGCGCCGACGGTGACCGCCGTGGGGGCCGTGGCGACGCCGCCGTTGGGGCGCAGGTCGTCGACGACACCCTCACCGGTCACGCCGTTGAGTTCGTAGCCGGTGCCCGTGAGCACCTTCCCGACCGGGCAGGTCGCCGTGACGCTGTGGTAGTCGGCCGAGTCGCTGACGCTGGTCGCGGCGACCCGCACCAGACCGGGGACCGCGGCGGACGCCGGGCTCGCCGGGGCGAGCACCGCTCCGGCCGCGACAAGACCGAGCACGAGTACGGACGCTCGGGCGCCGAACCGCCGGGTGTTGTTCTGAGCACGCATGTGTTTCTCCCGTCTGAGGCCCGGACGGGCGGCAGGTGCGACGCCGACGTCGAGGCCGTTGGTGATGACGGGTTCACGCTAGGTAGCCGGCCGACCAGGCATTATCTCCAAGCCGACTACGTCGCGTAACGGACCATCCGGCCCGACGGTTCACGATCGAATGACTGGTTCCGGAGGTCGCGGCGGGTCAGTCGGGACGGGCGGCGGGTGTGCCGGTCCGCAGCAGGTTCGCGAGGTCGTCCATCGCCGCCTGGAAGTCGGTGCGGTCGGCGGCGTGGAACCGTCGGAAGAACCAGTCCGGGACGCGGGCCTGCCCCTGCCTACTGTGGAAGATCAGGTCCTGGGTCTGCCGGGCGAGGGTCAGCAACTCCGCCTCGGTCGCCGGGTCGTCATCGCGCCGGGCAGCGGAGGCGACCCGCTGCTGGAGGAGCACGAGGGCCCGGTCCCGCTCGGCGGCCACCCCGCGCTGACCCCGGTAGATCTCCAGACCGAGCAGCAGGACGCCGAGCGACGGCACGAACCACTGCGTCAGCAGGGCCGAGACGGTGAGGTCGGCGGTCACCGCGAAGACGACCCCCACCGTCGCCCAGAGCGCCACCCCGGCTAGCACTGTGCACGCGTACCGGCGGCGCACCCGGGCGCCCCACCCGAGGTTCTGCTGCTGACAGGCGAGCACGTCGTACGGGCGGGGCAGGTCGGGGATCTCGTAGTAGTCCCGGAGGTACTGCTCGTCGCCCCGGTAGGCACGGTCGAGGCGGCTGACCTCCGGCGGGCCGACCGGGTCACCGGCCGCGACCGCGTTCCAGGGCAGCCGGAAGAGTCGTACGTCGAACATCTCCTGCAGGACGGCCGCCCGGCGGAGCTGCCCGGTCGACCAGGAGCCGAGCCCGATCGCGTTGACCACCGCCCAGAGGGCACCTACGGCCGTGACGGCGTTTCCCGACACGCCGGCGAAGGCGACCACCGCCCCGGCGACGCCAATGGCGACGGAGAGCGCCATTCGGAGGTTGTCGAGGCGTTGGGCCCTGCGGTGGCAGACCGACATCGCGTGCAGCAACGCCATCATCTCGGGTCGGCGCTGCCGCTGGAGCAGGGATTCCGTGCGCTCTGTCACCTCAACCTCCCGTTCCGTGACGATCGTATATCCATTCATCGACATGTCACGGATTGCATTTCTGCGGGAGCGTTAAGTGATCCTTTATTACCTTTAGGTAGGTGCGGGATCGGCTGCGAATTAATACCGCGTTCGCCCGAAAATTGAGGTAGCTTGGCGTTCGCGTTTACCCGCGCATCCCTCACTCGGACGTGCCACCCCTGCCCGTCCGCGTCCACTTTCACCACTCGTGGAAGGTCCAACGGCGGACATGGGCGACGGTCTCGTTGACGAGCTCGAACGGTACATAGCGGATGCGACAGTCACGGCCGCGCTGCGGGACTGGGCGGCCGGGCGCGACGCCGTCGTTCGCCCCCCGTGCCACCCCACCCGACGACGTGGGCACAGCGATGCCGAGCTGATCCCGGTCATTGCCGAGCGGCGTGACGGCCGGAACGCCGAGCAGCTGTACGTCAAGGTGCTGCCCGCCGGGCAGGCGACCGAAGAGGCCGCCCGGCACGCGAGGGCGGCCACGCTCGACCCCGGCTTCGCGGAGCGCCATCTGGTCGGTCAGCCGTACCCGCCATACCCGGTCCGCGACGGCCGGTACCTGATGTTCCAGGACATCGCGCACGGCGCCGAGCAGGTCGTCGCACTGGCCGATGTCGGCGACGACCAGCGCAAGGACGCCTACAGGGCCCTGCTCGACGGGCTGTGGAACCACTGGTACCGCCAGGGGCGGCGAACCAGCCGCACCACTGTCGGCCGATTCGTACGACGGGAACTGACCGACGCCGGGGCCCAGGACGAGCTGTCCGGGGCCATGAGAGCGCTCGGCCTCGGCACCGTCGAGGGCGACTGGCTGCACGACGTCGTGACCGGCGCGGTGCTGCCGCACCCACAGCGATTCGCCGCGACCGGCTCGCTCTTCGACGACGACCCGCTCGACCAGCTCTGCGGGGCGTCGCACGGCGACCTGCACGCCCGCAACGTTCTCTATGCCTGCTCCCGGGCCGGACAGGTGCAGGTCAAGAAGTTCTGCCTGGTGGACACGGACCGGTTCGCCGTGGACGCGCCGCTCACCCGCGACCAGGCCACCCTGCTCCTGGACGCCGTCCGCCCGGACGTGGCGAACAGCCCCCGCAGCGTCGACACGGACGCCCTTCGCGCCCTCCTGGTCGACCCGGAGGAACGCCCTTCCGACCGGCTCTCCGCCCGGCAGGTCAAGGCGATCAAGGCCAGCTACTCGGTCGGGTTGGCAGTGGCCAGGACGGGCAACTGGGGAGTGAGCTGGCGGGCCCAGTACCTGCTCTCCCTGCTGAGTCAGGCGCTGATCTGCTGCACCTACGAGGACGCCGGCCGCGCTGGACGGGCCTGGTACTTCCAGCTGGCCGCCTACGCGGCGCACGCGTATCAGCGTGAGTTCCGTCGCGATGTGGTCCCACCGGCGGCGACCGGCCTGCCGAGCCTGCCGCAGGCCGACCCACTCCCCCAGCTCGCGTTTCCGGGCAACGACCAGTCGGCCCGGTTCAACGCGGTGGGACCGCAACCGAGCCAGCAGAACCGGGGTGCCCCGCTGGACCGGATGCCCCTCGACCAGACGCCTCGTCCACTGGACGCGGAGGCACCGGCGCGGCAGCGGGGTGGGCTGCCGATCCCCCAGCGGCAGACCTCGACCGGCTGGTACGCGCTGCCCCACCGACCGGTGACCTCGCCCGTCGCCCGCAGCACGTCGGGTTGGCCCTCGGCGCGGGACGGAGGTCGACGGGTGAACCGGCCGGCTCCACGACACACCGGCACCGCGCGGACGACCAGAGTTCCGCGGCCACGCCGACCGGCGGTCGAGGAGGCCATCCGGGCTCCGACCGCCACCAGCCGAATCAACCGGCTGCCACCGAAGGTGCGGGCCGTCCTGGCGATCCTGCTCGGTGGGGTGTCCCTGACCCCGCTGGTGGCGATCGGCGCCACCGCGATCAGGGGGCGCGACGAGGCCCGGGTCGTACCGACGACCGAGGCGACACCTGGCACCCAGCCGTCGACGGGCAGCACGCCGGCCGTCGCCGGCAGGTCGGGCCGTCTCACCGACCTCGCGCTGACCGTGGCGGGCATCGCGCCGACCGCCGCCGCCGGGGCGTACACCGTCTCCTGTCTTCGGGTCTGGGCCCCGGCGGACCTCGCGCCCGGGGTCGATCGGGACAGCTACCGGGACGAGACGCTGTGGTGGACCGCGGAGCTGTCCGGCCGCCGGGTCGTCACCCCGGTCACCAATGGACGCCGATCGGGTACGCCGGAGACGTTCCGCTATCTCCCGGGTGACCTGTCGGAGATTCCGCCCGCGCCGTCGGTGGACCCGCAGGTGCTGCGGCAACAGCTGACTGCGGAGCTGGGTGAGCTGCCGCCGGAGCTGCGCACGGGGGCCGGGATGCTGAACGTGGTCAGCCGGATCTTCCGCTACCACCGGCTGAGCCCGGGTCAGATCTCGGCGCTGCTGTTCGAGCTGGCGACGACGCCCGGCATCCAGGACCGGGGCGCGTACCTGGATTGGAACAGCCGGCCCGGGCTCGCCTTCAGCGCCGACGACACGCAGGATCGCCGCGAGACGGTGCAGTTCAACCCGCTCACCGGCGAGTTGCTCAGCCACCAGACGACCACCGTGGCCGACGAGCAGATCCTCGGGTACGTGCTGTTCCTGGACAAGGGGCGGACCGACCGGACCACCGCGCCCGACTGCTCCTGAGGCGATCACGCCGCGCGGGTCATCGGCAGCGGCGGTCCACGTAGTTCGGCCAGTTCCGGTAGGGGGACGCGTCGCTGCGGACCCGGTTGCTCGCCCCGATGTCGAAGAGCCGGGTGTCGTAGTAGTAGAACGACACCGTGCCACTGCCCAGGTTGTAGTGCGCCGACTCGACCCGGAACTGCCAGTGCCAGGTGGCGAGGCTCTGCCGGCCGCAGTCGGAGAGCCGGCCCCGGGGGTAGCCGTAGTTGGGCCACTCGTAGAAGCAGTACCAGCCCGAGGGACAGTCGGCGGCGGCGAGCGTCCCGATCGGTCGGCGCAGGGTCACGATGAACGCCCCGCCGTCGTAGCTGATCTCGTTGTCGTTGAGCGCCTTTCCACCCGGGTGGGTAGCCAGATAATCCGCTATTTCCTGACTTCCGGTCCGGCCGGCACCGGCCGGACCGGGCGCTGGAAAAACGATCAAAAGCCAACCGAGTACGGCCGCGAGCACGGCAGGAACGGGACGTGGAATGACCATTCGACACCTCGCGATGTGGGCGCGCAGGGACGGACGGGCGGCGGCGCCGACCAGGTCAGCTGGGCGGCGAGCGCGGAGAACCGATGGATACGCGGATTAGTCAGCGTATTGAGTGGGATTGATTGATCGCCAGGCCGAATCGGTGCAGAATTTTGACAATGCGCCATTCGGGCATGCCCCGGCCAACAAGTGAGACAATGCATTGACTTCGATACATGGCGGCTACCATTCGGTCATGCCTGCTCGCCGCGTCACCGCCACCATCGCCCTCGCCGCGCTGGCGAGCCTGCTCGCCGTCAACGCCGCCCGCGCCGACGGGCCGGCGATCAGCACCCCCGGCACACCCACGGTGGTGGCCAACGAACCACATCAGCTCACGCTCAGCTGGGCGCCCTCCGCCTGGGTCGAGCCCGGTGCGGAGCAGCCGATCAACTACGAGGTGCAGGTGCCGCTGGGGCCGAACACGTACCGCTTCCTCGGCGCCACGACCGACACCACGATCACGCTGACCGACCTCGCGCCCGGCACGACGTACCGGATCGCGATTGCGGCCCGCGCGCTCGGCGGCTACTCCGACACCTCGCCCACCACCACCGTGCGCACCGCGTCCGGCCGCGCGACGGTCAGCTACCTCAACCTGGACTGGTCCCCGACGAACAACCAGATCCAGCACCTCCTGAAGGTGACCAACACCGGCACCGGGCCGTTGGACCTGAGCACGGTGCGGCTGCGCTACCACCTGCGCTTCGAGGGCGCCAACACCTCGCTGGTGCCGAACTGCGACTGGGCAGCGCTGGGTTGCGACCGGATCCGGCAGACCGTGCAGTTCTTCATCCCGCCGGGCGGGCCGCCCGCCGGGATGACGACGCCAGCGCCGCCGTACCCGATCCCGGGAACGCCGGTCCCCGGCTGGGTGGAGCTGACCTTCACCGACGGCACGCTCGCGCCCGGCCAGTCGACCGGGCCGATCCAGCTACGGCACCACCGGCACAGCTGGAGCAACATCGACGAACGCGACGACCCGAGCTGGCTCGCCGCCACCGGCCGGTGGACCGAGAACGACCGGATCACGCTGGACGTCGACGGGGTCCGCGAGTTCGGCGACACCTACTCCTGACCACTCCCGACCAGGCGCCGGGCGACCGGCGTGCCCCAGGTCCGGCCGGCCTTGTCCCGACGAACGTGATGCCTGTGAGTCATCATGCTGACTCACAGGCATCACGCTTCAAGGGGGACTACTCCCGACCGTCTGCCGCCCTGGGTGCTGAGCCGTTGGCTCGCCGCCGCACGGGCGCGGTGTCCCGCACCGCTGCGCCGACAGCCATCAGTGGACGAAGGCTTTGGGCAGGTGGATGCGGGCGGCGGGGATGCCGATGGCGCGCAGCCGTCGCCGCGCGTCGGCCAGCATCGCGGGTGGGCCGCAGACGTAGATGTCCTGGCCGGGCCGGTGATGGTCGAGGGCGATGGTCAGGGCGTCGCCCCGCTCGGCCGGCTCCGCGCAGGGGTCGTCGGAGAGCGCCGGCACGATGGTCAGCCAGTCGTGGGCGCACTGCAGCTTGTCGAGGGCGATCGCGTCGTACAGGTCGGTGAAGGTGCGCGCGCCGACGATCAGCGTTACCCGCTGGCCATTCGGTGCGGCGGCGACCTGCTCGACCAGGGCGCGCAGCGGCGCCAGGCCGGTGCCACCGGCGACGAGGAGCAGATCGCTCGTGCTCGCCCGGTCGAGGCTCGGTCCGGTGTCGACGGGTGGGCCGAGCCAGAGCAGTTCGCCGGGGCGTACCTCATGGACCAGGCGGTGGGAGACGGTGCCGGCGGGTACGGCGCGGACGTGCAGCTCGACGGTGCCGTCCGCGCGTGGGGCGTTGGCCGGTGAGAGCCAGCGCCAGTGTCCGGGCAGGCGCGGCGTGCAGACCGGCACGGCCTGACCTGGCTGGAAGGGCAGTCGCCGCCAGGGTCGTACCGTCAGGATGGCGATGTCGGGCGACGGCCGGTCATGGCCGACCACCTGGACGTGCCACCAGGCCGGGCCGTCGTCGGCGTGCGAGGCGGCGCCGCGGATGGCGTGCGTGGCGCGGCACAGGGCGCGCTCGGCGGCGATGGTGAGCTGCGGCGTCCACAGTGGGTCTGCGTGGCGGGCCGCGGTCGTGAGCAGCGCGTCGCCGATGGTGGTGGCGTGCGGGAACAGGTCGAGATGACGGTACGCGCGGCCGAGCACCCGGAGCAGCGCTGCCCGGTTCGCCGGGTCGTCGCCGCCGACCAGGAGGCGGCCCAGCGCGGTGAAGAAGAGCGGCGCGTCGCGGTGTGGGAGCAGCCCGGGGCGGCGGTCTTCGAGAGCGCACCAGAAGTCGCCGGCGGCCCGCACGTCGACCGACTCCCAGGCGGCGGCCAGGCTCACGCGGGCCGGGTGGTCGTCATCGATCACGGTGGGCATGCCGGCTCCAAGACGTTGATTCATGGGCTGGCACCGGGGCGGGAGGAACTGTGCCGTTGAGGGCCGGCGCAGTTCCGGGACAGGGCACCCGCCCCGGGCCATGCGTCGACTGTCGCGGCTGACCAGGGACAACGGCATGTCACGGTGATCGTTGGCGGCATACGTGATCGGTATGCGGTCGATGTCGCGACTATCGAATCGGGCAGACTGCGGGCATGACGGAACGTCCGGTGCTGTATCTGGTCGTCTGCGCCGCGGGTCCGGCGGAACACATCGACGAGCTGGTCGACCTCCTGATCGCCGACGGGTGGTGGGTGTGCATGATCGTCAGCCCGACCGCCGCGCCGTGGCTCGACCGGGCGGCGTTGCAAGAAAAGACCGGCTATCAGGTACGCGTGGAGTGGCGGATGCCCGGCGACCCGGAGCCGCACCCGCCGGCCGATGTGGTGGTGGCGGCGCCGGTCACGTTCAACACGGTGACGAAATGGGCGTTGGGCATCAACGACACGCTGGCGCTCGGCGTCCTCAACGAGTCGCTGGGGGCGGGGTTGCCGATCATCGCGTTTCCGCACACCAAGGCGGAGTTGGCCGCGCATCCGGCTTATGCCGGTCACCTGGCGGTGCTGCGCGCTGCCGGCGTGGTCGTGGCGGACGGGAAGCCGCTGGACTCGATGAACGGGCCGGGGCGTTGGGGCGTGGTCGTCGAGGCGCTGCGAGCGGCGCGCCCGTCCTGATTAGTTGTAGTCCGTTCGCTTGTTCGGCGGTCCTTTGACGATATGCGTCGCGCGTATACCAGCGCTCCACGCAGCGTGTTCAATGGATAGGCTCGATGAGGCGAGACGGACGGAGCCGCCGGTGACCTACGCGAACTGCCCCCGGTGCGGCGGACGACTGGCCCGGGACAACGACACCGGACGGTGTGCGCCGTGCCAGGCCGCTGAGCGGGACCGGTTGAGCGCGCCGCCGGTCGTGCCGGCGAGCTTCTGGGAGCACGAGCCGGTGCGACTCGCGCTGATCGAGCGGCATCTGGGGCGGGTGGTCAGGGCGTACCGCTGCCATCCGTATCACGGGCGGGTCGCGTTGCCGCAGACCGTGGTGGCGGGGTGGTTGGGGATCACGCAGGCGCAGTTGAGTCGGGTGGAGAACGGGCCGCCACTGGTGCACCTGGACCGCCTGGCGCACTGGGCACAACTGCTGCGGGTGCCAGCAGAACACCTGTGGTTCCGCCTCCCTGATCAGCCTTGCTGGACCGATACGAGCCTCATCGCAAACGGCACCGATCGCGCAGATGGCGACGATCAGCCCACCGAGCAAGGCGAGCGGGAAGCCGTGGCCGTTAGCGTGGAGGAGGCATCAAGCCAAGGGGGTGGCGCTACGGACCGCCGACGATTCAATGTATTGGCCGCGCTCACGGGACTCGCTGCTAGCGGTCACTCGTACCTACTCGCGGCGCCCGCCGAGGTGCCCAGGACAATCGGCATGGAGCAGGTGCAGCTCGCCAGCTCCCTGGTTGATGACCTCCGGCGGGCAGACGCGGTAGCCGGTGCCGACCTGCTCTGCGACGTCGCCATCCAAGTCCACACCAGGCTGTCGGCTTGGGCGGCGCGGGCGAGCTACAGCAGAGAGGTCGGCGACGCGCTCCAAAGCGCCCTGGCCGATCTTTCCATCGAGGCGGCCTGGCTGGCCATCGACGCCGAACGCCGGTCTGAGGCGAGGCCGTACCTCAATGAGGCAATCACTCGTGGCCGAATCGCGGATGACCCACGAGTGGAAGTTCGCGCCCTCACGCATCTGTCCCTACTGATCCGCGAGAGCCAACCTGGCGAGTCGTTGCACTGCGCCGAAGCCGCTCTACGGGTGTCCGCCGGTTGGGCTACACCTCGGCTCACCACCTTGCTGCACCTGCGCAGGGCGCACGCTTACGCCGTCCTCAGGGATGCCAGTGGCTTCAATCGCGAGATGACCAAGGCGCGCCGGGAGTTGAACCGGGGCACTCACGAGGATGACCAGGGTTTCGTCCACTTCGTGAACCGCCAAGAGTTGATCGGGATCGAAGGGCTCTCTTATCTGGCCCTCGACAGACCCGAGCGCGCTGTTCAGTCGTTACGCGCGATCCCCGACAACCCGTCACCTGGCCATCGACGGAACCAGGTCTACTACGCGGTGCGGCTCTCGGAGGCGGCATACCGACAGGGCGACGTCAACGAGGCGGCACGTATCGCTTTGGATGTCCTGCCTGCCGTGGGCCAGATCAGCTCAAAGCGAGTGAGCCAGCATCTCGCGCAGGTGCGCGGACTTCTGGCAACGCCACGGCAGGCGACCACGACGACCCGCCAGTTCGTCGACGCCTACGACCAGGAGGTGAGCCTGTGATCGAGGGCCTGCAGCTTCGTCATCACAGCGCCGACGAGGCTAAGGAAATCCTCGATCAGCTCGTGGGCCTCTACCTGGAGGTCTACGCGGGTGGCGGCGAGTTCTACAGCGAGGACCGCTACCGGCGTCAGCTTGACCTACATATGCAGCGAGTTGGATGGGAATTGATTACCGCATCGGTCGATGGGGCCCTGGTCGGCTACATCTATGGCTTTCCGCTACCTTCGCAGACACGGTGGTGGGAGGGCATCCACGAGCCAGTCCCGCCCGGGTTCACCGAGGAGGACGGGAAACGCACCTTTGCGATCAGCGAGCTGCTGGTACACCGTTCCTGGCGACGTAAGGGCATTGCGGCGGCGCTGCACGACGAGCTGGTCGCGGGCCGGGCTGAACCCCGATCCACGCTCTTGGTCCGTCCCGACAATGCTGCCGCCCAGATGGCGTACCGCTCCTGGGGCTGGAACAAGGTCACCAAGCTGCGCCCCAACTGGGAAACCGCACCAACCTTCGATGTCATGGTCCGCACCGCCCCGATTTGCCCTCGTCCTTTTAGGTAGCCGTGGGAGCCGCCGGGTTTGACGCTCGATCCGAGCCGAGGAGCATCGACGATAGATGCATAGACCCATCCGCCCTGATTAACAGCCTGGTCGCGCGGACGTCGAGAGCCACAGCACCATCGGTTGGTCAAGGCATCGGTTCCATCAGGCTTGGACACCGATACATTCATCTCCCGATGACCCGACGCGCGGAATTCCTCGCCTAGTCAGGGCAACGCCTCGGCGCCACGACCGATTAGATTGCGTGGATGACCGATCTTGAGCGGGGTGTTTACGAGCACCTGATCACCCGTGAGCTGGCCACCCGCCTCCAACACGTCGACCCCGCCCTGATCCAACACCACAAACTCGACCCCGCCGACGCGCACAAGACCCTCGCCCGTCACATCGCCACCCTGGCTGCCCGAGCCCTCCACTCCGTCCCCAGCGGCGACGACAAGCTCCACCACCAGATCGCAATGGCGAACCGGATCGCCGAAGCCATCGCCACCCTGAGCCCGAGGGCAGCGACCGACCAGGACCAGGTAACCGACGCCAAGCACCTGCTCCACGCCATCGCCGCCCCACCAACCCCACCCGCGGAACCCACCTTCCCGCAGCGCCCCACCACCCCGCTCTCCACCGGCGCGCTACTCGTCAACGGCCGTCACCAGCCGCGCATCGGTCACGAGGTTAACCACGAGATGGCCTCCGCCGACCGGGTAGACCTGCTGTGCGCGTTCATCAAGTGGTACGGCCTCCGCATCGTCGAGTCAGCCATCCGCGACCTGATCGCCCGAGGTGGCAAGGTCCGGGTCATCACCACCACCTACCTCGGCGCAACCGACCAGCGGGCGTTAGACCGGCTCGCCGAGCTGGGCGCCGAGATCAAGGTGTCGTACGAAACGAGGACCACCCGCCTACACGCCAAGGCGTGGCTGTTCCGCCGGGCCAACGGCACCACCACCGCGTACGTCGGCTCGTCGAACCTGTCGAGGACCGCGCTGGTGGACGGCGTGGAGTGGAACGTCCGCATCTCGAACATGGAACAGCCGCACGTCATCGACACCTTCACGGCGACGTTCGAGGACTACTGGAATGACCCGGCGTTCGAGACCTACGACGCGACCAGGGATGCCGAACGGCTACGGCATGCGTTGAGCGGGGAGCGCCGCGACGATGCACCGACCGCGATCTCGAACCTGGACGTGCGCCCGTACCCGTATCAGGCCGAGATCCTGGCCGACCTGGACGCCGAGCGGCTGGTGCACGGGCGCTGGCGCAACCTGGTGGTGATGGCGACCGGCACCGGCAAGACCGTGGTCGCAGCCCTCGACTACCGGCGGCTGCACAAGGCGGGCCGAGCGGACTCGCTGCTCTTCGTTGCTCATCAGGAGCAGATCCTGCGGCAGAGCCTGTCCACGTTCCGGCAGGTCATGGGGGACGGCAGCTTCGGCGAGACGTTGGTCGCGGGCGAGAAGCCGAACGGTTGGAAGCACGTCTTCGCCTCCATCCAGTCGCTTCACCGGCGGGAGGTCGACCCCGAGGCGTACGACATGGTCATCGTGGACGAGTTCCACCACGCGGAAGCGCCGACGTACACGCGGCTGTTGGAGCGACTGCGTCCCCGCGTACTCCTGGGCCTCACCGCGACCCCCGACCGGGCCGACGGCGGCGACGTGCGCCGGTGGTTCGACGGGCGCGCGGCCGTTGAGCTGCACCTGTGGGACGCGTTGGAGCGGCAGTTGTTGGCGCCGTTCCAGTATTTCGGGCTGCACGACGACGTGGATCTGTCGCACGTCACCTGGAAGCGCGGGCAGGGCTACGACCCGACGCAACTGAGCACCATTTACACCGGCAACGATGCTCGGGCGCGGACTGTGTTGCGGGCGGTCCGCGAAAAGGTGGACGTCGGGCGGATGCGCGCGCTCGGGTTCTGCGTGAGCATCGGGCACGCGGAGTTCATGGCTGCCTGGTTCAGGAAGCACGGTGTCGAGGCGGCGGCGGTGACCTCGAAGGCCGGCACCGATCGGGCGGGGCTGTTGCGGGACTTCAGGGCCAGCAAGCTGCGGGTGCTCTTCACGGTGGACCTGTTCAACGAGGGCGTCGACCTGCCGATGGTCGACACGATCCTGATGCTGCGGCCCACTGAGAGCGCCACAATCTTCCTGCAACAGCTCGGCCGTGGCCTGCGCCTGGACGACGACAAGCCCTGTCTCACGGTGCTCGACTTCATCGGTGGGCAGCACGCCAACTTCCGGTTTGACCTGCGCTGGCGTGCCCTGACCGGCGTGAGCCGACGGGCGATCACCGAGGCGGTCCGCGACGACTTCCCGAGCCTGCCGAGCGGCTGCCACGTCGAGCTGGATCGGGTGGCGAAGGAGGTCGTGCTCGCCAACCTGCGATCGGCGCTGCCCACCTCGAAGGCGGGCCTCGTTTCTGAGCTGCGGCAACTCGGCGACGTCAGCCTGGCAACGTTCCTCCGCGAGACCGACCTGGAGATCGAGGACGTGTACCGGTCGGCCAGCATCGGCGGCTGGACCGGGCTGCGGCGGCTCGCCGGCATCGAGACGGCCACGCCCGGCCCCGATGACCGGGAGTTGGGCCGGGCCATCGGTCGCATGCTGCACACCGACGACATCGACCGGCTAGAGCTACTCACGAGGGTCGCGGCCGGACCGCCCGCGCCAGGCCAGCAGGTGTACGCGGGCAACAGCCGACTGTTGGACATGCTGCACTTCAGCCTCTGGGGGCCGAACGCACCGCTGGCGACACGCGACGAACGGCTGGCGCGGCTGTGGAAGGAGCCGGCCCGCTGCGCCGAGTTGCGGCAGGTCGCCGAGGTGCTGCGGGACCGCATCCACCGGGTGACGCCGACCGCCGCTGCGGGTGCGGTGCCGCTGCGGGTGCACGCCCGGTACAGCCGCAACGAGGCATGTGCCGCCTTCGGGATGACCAACCCCGGCTCACTGCGCGAGGGGGTGAAGTGGCTGCCTGACGCCCAGGCCGACCTGTTCTTCGTCACCCTGGTCAAGTCCGAGGCCCACTACTCCCCCACCACCATGTACGCCGACCGGGCCATCACCGACACCCTGTTCCAGTGGGAGTCGCAGAGCACCACGTCTGCGGCGTCGACGACCGGGCAGCGCTACACGTCGGGTGGCTCGACCGTGCACCTCTTCGTTCGGGAAACCCGCATCGCCGACCGCGACCTGGGCGCACCGCCGTACCTCTACGCCGGCACCATGACGTACGAGTCCCACACCGGCGACCGACCCATGCGCGTCCTGTGGCACCTGCACCACGCCCTACCCGCAGACGTGTACGCCACCGCCCGAACGATCGCTGCTTAGCCTTCTCCGGCCATTGGTCAGGCCGCGTCCGCGTTCGAAGCGAACCTGACGTCCAGCCTTCGGTCCAGGGCCCGGGCTAGCCGCTCCAGAACCGGCAGGGTCGGCACGGTCCCGCCTGCCTCGAAGCGGGCAACCGCGGACTGAGTCATGCCGGCGGCGCGGGCCAACTCGCTCTGACTCCAGCCATGCCCTTCGCGCAGGTGGCGCACCTCCTGGCCAAGCTCAAAGGCGATCCGGGTGGCCTCGTAGGTCTCGGCCGCTCCCGGCTCCGTCATCCGGCGTTCACGTAGGTCGTTCCAGTCCAGGCGATCACTCATCGCTCTGCCCCCTCGTTCACGATGTGCCGCTCCGCCACGCACCGCTCAAATGCGCGGCGAGCCCGCTCGACTTCCCGGTCCTCCCGCATTCGCGTCTTGCGGAACACCGTGAGCAGGATGATTCTCCGTTCAGAGGCTATCCAGTACGTCACGCGGACCGCGTCGCGCTCCAGGTAAAACCGCAGCTCACGCAACTTGCCGTCGAGCTGTCTGCTGTGCGGCTCTCCGAGCAACACGCCTCGGCCAGCCAGAAGATCGATGTAAAACGCTGCTCGGGCGAAGTCGGCAGTTGTTAGTTCCTCCAGCCAGTCTCGGACCTCTGGTTCCAGCTCTACGCTACCCCAACCCATAGCATCGATGCTATGAGTTGGGTCGTTCCCACCGACCTTCATCGAACGCGTGTCGGCGATGATTTCGGCGCTGCCCTTGCCGCCCGGCCGGCAACAACGTCGACGCCGCCTGCCGCACCCCAACGAGACCGCGCGTTAGGTTGAAGACCATGGAGCAGCGGATCAGCCTCATCACTCTGGGAGTCGCGGACGTGGCCCGCGCGAAGGCGTTCTACGAGCAGCTCGGCTGGCAGGGCCAGGAGGTCGAGGAGACGGTCTTCTTCCAGGCCGGCGGCCTGGCCCTCGTCCTCTGGAGCCGCGACAAGCTAGCCGACGACGCGGGCATCGAAGGGCCGGGCACCGGCGCGATGACCCTCGCCCAGAACGTCCGCTCCCAAGCCGAGGTCGACGAGGTGATCGCCACGGCAGTCAAGGCCGGTGCCACGGTGACCAAGCCGGCCCGGGAGACCTTCTACGGCGGCTACGCCGGCTACTTCGCCGATCCGGACGGCCACCTCTGGGAGATCGCCTGGAACCCCGGCTTCACCCTCGCGGACGACGGGTCTCTGACCGTCCCCGACTTCAGCGCCATGAACTGAGGCTTCAGCGCCACGCGGGCTGAGCCGCGCAGGAAAGCAGTTCAGGGCGCCGGAGACGGGCAGAGCAGCGGGTCCAGCAATGGCAGCTGAAGAGGGTCCAGGCAGATCGCCAGCAGTCCCGGATCCGGTGAAGGCGTCGCGGTCGGGGTCGGCGTCGGCGAGGTCGACACGACAGGCGGCGTCGGCAGGGCCGACACGGGCGGCCCCGTGGTGGGGACCGGCCCCGGCGTCGGCACCGAACTGGCCGATGGCGCGGGTGCGACGGACGACGAAGCAGCCGGCAGCAGGGCCACCGCAACAGCGGCTTCCGCCACTGTAAAGACAGCCGACGGTCGTACAGCCGGGACATGCGGCGGGCTCCATACGGCACTGTCGGCCGAGCCGACCCGCGACCTGGGCGCCATCGGCCCGACGGGACCGATCGGAACGAGGGCCGCCCCAGCCCTCGGCACGTCCATAGCGACGATCTCCGCCGAGGGCACCGGCCCGCGAGTACCCCACGCGCCCGGACCCAGAGCCCCCGGGCCGAGCGTCACGAACACCACGGCAGCGACAGCGGCAGCACCGAGCGCCCGCCGGTCGGGACGTACCGCCGTCAGCGGCGCGTCATCGGGTTCCACCAACAGAAGAGGCGCAGGCCGGGCGGCCCGATGCGCGGCCAGCAACGCGTCGACCTGCGCGATGACGGCAGCGCGATCGTCGGCAGCCGCGAGGGTGAGATAGAAGCGGAAGTTCACCACGGCGTTGGCCGGGACCAGCAGCCCCTGCAGTCGACAGCGGTCGGGCAGCAGGGTGACCGGCACGTCGGGGTGGTGCGCGGGGCCGACCAGGTCCGCGTACCGCCACTCGCGCCGGTGCTCCCGGCCGGCGAAAGCCACCCGGTGGCTGGTCACGACGGCCATGCCGGTGTCGACGACACGCAGACCCGCCGGCAGCGCCTGCGAAGAAGTCTCAGCGAAGGAACAGAAGCCGCCCGGCCTGGGCAGCCCGGGGATGTGCCGCGCCTCGGCCTCGACGAGCTGGGCGGCGGGGAGGACGCGGAAGACGAGTTCGTCGTCGTCGAGCTCCACCGGTAGGCCGGTGCGGGGCTGCGTACATCCGAGGAAGCTGGCGGCTTCGATGCGGAGCCGGGCCAGGTGGTCGTCGCGGTGCCGCCAGGCGTCGGTGGCGTCGCGGTACGCGCGCTGCCGGCGCTCGTTCTCGCGCTCGGCCCAGGCGATCCGCCAGGGGGCGCAGGCCACAGAGGTCACGGTCACACGCGGTACAACCGCTCACGTACGTGACAGGCAACGCGACCGGGATCGATGCATCCCGTTGCGCCCGAAAGGAGAGTATTGACGGACACCAGAGTCGGCGCGGCGAAGCTAGCCTGCCCAGGACCCCGGCGGCCGAGGAGCTTCCTGATGCTTGATGACCTGCGCGTGCTGCGGGACGCGGTACGCGACTATCGTCTCGCGGCGACGGCCGCCGGCCTCGACTGGTCGGACCAGGGCGAGTCACCGACCGGGCAACCGCCGGAGCAGGTCTACCGGATCTTCGGCGTGGATCACGTCGCGGAGCAGCTGACCTGGTTGCAGTCGCAGCGCTGGCCCGAGCGGCGGTTGCTGCCCAACGGCGGATGGCTGATGTCCTGGCCGGAAGGCCCGGATGCGCTGGACTATCTGTGGCTGGCGATCGGCACACCGTTTCCCTGGCGGCACCAACTGCCGCTGTTCCATTTCGAACACGCCATCTTCACTTTCGTCCTGGCGGGCGAGCACGAGGGTGAGATCTGGCGCTACGAGATCTCGCCCGACGCGTGGGACTCGGTGCGTGCCGCCACCAGTCTGGCCACGCTCTTCGACCAGTGGACCAGGGGCATCGCCGCCGGTCTGATCGTCTACGAGGGCGAGTACAACAAGTGGCTCCAGATCGAGGACCTGGGCTCCGCGCAAGGTCTCGACCCGCTGGCCTTCCCGGTAGCCCCGGTGGAGGAGACGCTGCTGCGGGCGCGGCAGCGCGAATGCGGGGTCGACATGGCCATCGTCGAGGACGGCTTCCCGTACAACGAGGAACTGTCCGACGCCATCGACGCCGTCAAGGCGTCGCTGAGCCGGTGACGCAGGTGATCAGCCGGCCTGCCGTCGGTACGGCTGCGGGCCGTGGGTGGGAAACCGCGACTGGGTACGGGGTGGGTACGCCTCGCAGTGCTCGGCCCAGTGCTCGGCGGCGGTGGCCAGGGCGTCCGCGGAGACGGTGAGGACCAGCGGGTAGATCGCGGTGGACGGGCGGCGCATCCACGGTGGCAGTGACTCGGCGGAGAACTCCACGATCAGCTCCAGCCGGCGACGGCGCAGCACCCGGCTGCGCAGGGCGAGGTTGGGTTCGGTGAAGCGGACCATCGCCGGTGGCGCGCTCAGCCCGAGGGCGGCGGTGGCCTGCCCGTGCAGCCAGCCGCCGAGCGCGCGGGCCTCCTCGACCATGAGGCTCGGGTAGTGGTGTGACCAGGTCTGGCCGTCGGCGGTGCGGGCGTCCACCTCGATGAGCAGCCAGTCGTGCCAGCCGGGGGTGGCCCCGTCGGGGTCGTCGGGCGGGTCGATGCCGGGTTGGTAGCCGACGGGGCGTACCCGCACCCGCGCGCCATCGTCAGACCGGATCTCCACTCGATCATTCTGGCCGAGCGAAGCGGACTTTAGCCCCCGAATCGGTCACTTGGTGATGGTCCGCCGCACGCCCTGGTGTTCGGCGCAGGCGTTGGACCGCCCGCCGGCCAGGCTGACCGAGCCGTCGCGGCACTGCACGAGGTAACCGCGACCGGCCCAGAACTGCGGTACGCAGTCGAACCAGTCGCACACCTCGGCGGCCGGTTTGCGGATCCGTGTGCCGCCACAGAAGCCGTACCCCAGGGGGTTCTCCGGCGCCCCGCAGCGCGGGCCCGGGGTGGCGCTGGGCGACGGGCGTGGTGATTTCGTCGGCTTCGGCGGCGGGGTCCTCAGCGCGAGCGCCGGGCCGGCCGGGTGGATCAGGGCTGGGGCGGTGCTGGCGGTGGGCGCCGGGGTGGCGGACGGACCGAAGTTTCCCTCGACGACGACCTGCGAGACGGTGCCCAGGTTCTCCTGGACGTACGCCGCCGGGACGGCGAACGTGGCGTAACGGTCTGCGGAGACGTCCAGCCACGGCGTGTCCGCCGCTGCTGGTTGCGGCGCGACGAGTACCGCCGCGGTGGCTATGACCCCTGCGGTGAACGCCGCCGAGAGCCGTCGGCTTACGCCCAGCCGGCGTAAACGCCCGTGATACTGTTCGTTATTCACACCTCCACTCCTTTCAA